>JAKSOD010000099.1 GCA_024405755.1 Clostridia bacterium | reverse complement strand
GCAGATAAATAGTATAAGCACTATGGAAAAAGTAATCATCACCGTCGTCGGGCGCGACACAGTAGGTATCATTGCCCGTATCTGTACATATCTCTCAGACAAACATGTAAACGTTGAAGACATCTCCCAGACCGTCGTTCAGGGGTACTTCAATATGATGATGATTGTCGATACAAGCAAAAGTACGATTGCATTCGGCGATATGGCAGCAGAGATGGATAAAATCGGCGGCGAACTCGGCATGAAGATTCACTGCCAGCGTGAAGAAATCTTTGACCGTATGCACAGGATATAAATATGGTCAGTCTCTTTGAAGTCAATGAAACAAATATGATGATTGAGCAGGAAAAGCTCGACGTCAGAACAATTACATTAGGCATCAGCCTGCTCGACTGTAAAGGAAATACCGTAGAAGAGTTAGCTGATGCAATATATACCAAAATCACCGGGACAGCTAAAAATCTGGTCTCCGTAGGCGAAGAAATCGAACATGAATTCGGTATTCCGATTGTAAACAAGCGTATCTCGGTAACTCCAATCTCATTAGTGGGAGCCTCTGTCTGCAAAACGCCGGATGACTTTGTAACCCTCGCAAAAGCCCTTGACCGTGCAGCAAAAACAACAGGGGTAAACTTCCTCGGCGGCTACTCTGCACTCGTCTCCAAAGGAATGACCGCTGCTGAAGAAAACCTCATCCGCTCAATTCCAAAGGCACTCGCCGTAACCGAGAGGGTCTGCAGTTCTGTAAATATCGGCTCGAGCAAGACCGGAATCAATATGGACGCCGTAAAACTCATGGGCGAAATCGTCTGCCTCACCGCTGAAGAGACAAAAGACATGGGCTGTATCGGCTGCGCCAAACTTGTGGTCTTCTGTAATGCGCCAGACGACAATCCGTTTATGGCGGGCGCGTTCCACGGGGTAACCGAAGGAGACGCGGTTGTTAATGTGGGCGTCAGCGGTCCGGGTGTTGTCCGCCACGCCTTATCCAAAGTTCACGGCAAAAACTTCGAGGTTCTCTGCGAAACCGTGAAGAAGACTGCATTCAAAGTCACCCGTGTAGGTCAGCTGGTAGCTCTCGAAGCGTCAGAACGTCTGCATGTGCCATTCGGCATTGTCGATTTATCTCTTGCACCGACGCCGGCTGTAGGCGACAGTGTTGCAGATATTTTAGAGGAAATGGGACTTGAATCCGTCGGCGCACCGGGAACTACCGCGGCTCTTGCTCTTCTCAATGATCAGGTGAAAAAAGGCGGCGTGATGGCAAGTTCTTTTGTCGGAGGGCTGTCCGGCGCATTTATTCCGGTAAGTGAAGACCAGGGTATGATTAATGCAGTCGTCCGCGGCGCGCTGTCGCTTGAAAAACTTGAGGCGATGACCTGCGTCTGTTCGGTAGGTCTTGATATGATTGCAGTTCCGGGAACGACAACAGCGGCCACTATCGCCGGTGTTATCGCTGATGAGGCGGCTATCGGCATGGTTAATCAGAAGACAACAGCTGTCCGCTTAATTCCAGCCATCGGAAAAGACATCGGCGATACGTTAGAGTTCGGCGGTCTTTTAGGAAGCGCACCGGTTCAGGCAATATCTCCCTACTCCTGTGAAGAGTTTGTATCCCGCGGCGGACGAATTCCGGCGCCGATTCACAGCTTCAAGAACTAAGTCTGATGCAGGAAAACGAGGTATCAGCCTATATCAGCCGCGGTTTTCTCCGGCTGGTTTCATCAGTTCTTACTGAGTCTGCATTTGACATACAGGAACGCAGATTTCTCTTGCGTGAACTTCGGGTACAGAAGAAAAAGATTCGCTTACGGAAAAAACAGGAGTCCGCAGGACTCCATGTTCCTCCTTTTCTTATCGCGAGTATTACCGAGCGGTGCAATCTGCATTGTAAAGGGTGTTATGCCCGCAATTCTGGTTTCTGTACGGAGCATCCGAAGGAAATCCCGCTTTCAGCCGCTGAGTGGATACGCATTTTCAGTGAAGCAGAAGCGCTTGGCATCTCTGCGATTCTTTTAGCCGGGGGTGAGCCGCTCCTCAACTGCGATGTGGTATTCGCTGCAGCTGAGTTATCTGATATGATTTTTCCGGTGTTTACAAACGGGACGCTCTTTGATGAGGAGATGACAGCGCTTTTTTCAAAGTCACGCAATCTGTTTCCGGTGTTCAGTATCGAAGGAAACGCCGCGGCGACGGATTTCAGGCGCGGTGCAGGTGTTTTTGAAAAAGTATCAGAAGCCGCATCAGCTCTTTACAAGGCAGGGGTTTTGTTCGGCGTAAGTGTTACGGTTACGTCTGAAAATATTGGAGATGTGTCATCTGATGCGTTCTTTTCGGCTCTTGTATCCGCCGGCGCTGCGGTTCTTTTTCTGGTTGAGTTTACGGCATCGAATGAGTCTGAGCGGGGCTTAGAACTTTCTGCAGAAGACAGACGGTATCTTGCAGAGCGTCTGAGTCTTGCACGGATGCAGTATCGTTCGCTTTGGTTTTTGTCGTTTCCGGGCGATGAAGAGTTTATGGGCGGATGTCTTGCAGCTGCAAGAGGATTTTTCCACATCAATCCGTTCGGTGCGGCTGAGCCGTGTCCGTTTTCGCCGTTTTCTGACAGGAAT
>JAKSOD010000098.1 GCA_024405755.1 Clostridia bacterium | reverse complement strand
GGCGCGCCGGGACTTCCGGTATCGGCACATACGGATTTGATTTAGGCGGGTTTATTGCAGATGGAGGGCATAGTAAAAAGCAGAAGGCAAGTTTCATGCCCTCATCTGCCTCTGAAGCTGTGCCGCCGGTTCTTCTCGGACGCTATGATTTCCCGGAAGAGTGGAATATTGTTTTGGCGATACCGAAAAATATCGGTCTTTATCTAAGCGGAAGCGCCGAGATTAATGTGTTCCAGACATACTGTCCGCTTCCGAAAGAAGATGTGAAACTTCTCTCTCACATCATCTTCATGAACATGATTCCATTCCTCATTGAAAAAGACCTTGAGGGATTCTCTGCAGTGTTAAACCGCATTCAGGAAATTGCATTCAACAAAATCGAGTTCCAGCTGCAGCCGCCGGAAGTATCAAAAGCCATGCATACGATGCGCGAATGCGGATGCCCGGGTGTGGGGCTTTCTTCACTTGGCCCGACACTTTTTGGTGTGTATGACAGAAAAGATACAACTCTTCTCAAGGAACTCGATGAGAAACTCGGTGACTATGCAACATTTACGGTCACCAAAGGACAGAATCACGGAGCAGTTCTTACAGAATAATTGAACTCTGCCGGCATGAGAGATAATCTCATACTGCTTTTTTTGCATCAATGAGTGCGTTTATGCACCGCTCCATAAAGTAAATGCCGCCTTCAATGCCGGAGAGGGGCGCCGCCGACATAGAAACACGGCTTCTGTCCGGATGAGTGATGCCGACAAATGCCGCATCTTTGCGGGTAAGTGAGGATGCTTCGTAGGATGATGCTAAGAGAAGGTCGCACTCTGCATCAGATACGGCTGCAGATATTTTTGCAGAGTCATAGATTTCTTCGCGCGGGAGTTTTACCGGCACATCTGAGCCGAAGTACCGGCTAAGCATCTTCTCTGCAAAATCGCAGTAGCTCTTTTCAGAAACAACGGCAACGACCGGCGGGGTGTATTTTCGTAAATACTTATCCGCATAGTAAAACATCGTCTCATCTGCGCGGGAAAGTTCTTCATAGAAGCGGTCAAAGAGGGCATCAGGGAACACCTCTGCGAGATGTGATGCGGTCTCTTTTAAATCAGGGAACAGGAACGAACCAAGACTTGTTCCAACTCCTGAGTCCCATGAGGGATTTACTGAAATACTGTACGGCGCAGCACCAGCTTTTACCCGCTCATACGTATCTGATGCGAGTTTCAGAGCAACAGGAATTCCCATAAGCGAAAGCAGCCGCTCTGCTTCGTGCAGGTTTCCGCGTGAGAATAAATCAAGCGGAAGAACGCCGTCAATATTAACGCCTGCAGTCTCCGGATTAACCGGTATGTCAAGGGCTTTGTAAGCGGCTGAAACACCTGCATCTGCATTTCCAATATACCCGGGCGCATCAACAAAGAGAGCGTCACATCCAACAAATGCGCCGGATAAGTCATCGCCGGTAAGCGCGGGGATGCAGGTGTTTACGACGGCAACTGTTTTACCTGCTTTTTCGAGTTCTGATACAACCTCATGCAGCCGCTCAACCGTTCCTAACACAATCTCAGATTCGAGAAGGAGCGTTGAATAAAGCGGCACTTTTAAGACTGACTTTGGATAATAGTAACAGCCAGATGAGCCGTGAACCACAACTGATAGTCCCTTAAATCCGGAAAGAACTGCACAGGCACCGGTCATGGCGCATGATACCGCAGGGTTTTCAAGACAGGTTTTCATTTTCGATTCTGCCTCCGCCAGAGATAGAGCATCTTCACCGTTCCGGAAACTCCGACCGGCAGATAAAACGGCAGCTTTACCGGAAGACCATCATGAGACTCAGTGATTTCTAAAAGCTGCATTGCCTCACGGGCAACGGCAAATGTTCCGGCGAGCGGTTCAATTCCTAAGAATACTGATGTGCCGCGGAGTTCTGCAAACGGTTCGAGCATTTTTTTCTGATAGGTTTTTTCTTCATTGACTGCAGCTTCGATTTCATCTTCAGGTATGCCGCAGGCTTTTCCCGCGTCACGAATGAACTGAATGCTTCCTGAAAATCCGCGCGGGAATTCTGAGATATACGGGCGGGAGAAATGTTCTGCAATTTTTTTACCGGCACGAAGTACACGGCTGTCTCTTACAATAAAGACAGCAGCCCGCCCAAGGTTTTCAATATCTGCTGCTGTTATGTTTCTGCAGAACCGAAGAATAATTCTGATGCGAAGCCGGGATAGAAGCCGGGATATTTCCGCATAGTTTTCTTCCGCTTCGGTTTCCAGATTTTTTTCGCCGATGAGAACTGCTGTGCGCGGCTCTATTTCTTTTATCGGGGCGAGGGCGGATAGCGTTTCGAGAGCGATGTTTTCTCCGTCTTCTGATGAGCCTCCAAGAAATCCTGATGTAGGCAGATAGAGAATTTTCGCAGAGGATGCGTGTGTTTTGCAGACCATTTCGCTGTCGTCGCCAATTGTTTCGGGAACGCAGGAGGTTGCAGCAATTATTAACGCGGGATTTTTTTCTGCGGCTGCGTCAAGAGCTTTCGCGAGTGCTTTTTCTCCCCCGAAGATGACGTCTTTGTCGGTGAGGTTGGATGAGATTACCGGGTTTTTTAAAATGATTCCTGAGTCCTGCGTTAATGCATGGA
>JAKSOD010000097.1 GCA_024405755.1 Clostridia bacterium | reverse complement strand
AGCCGTGAAAGGGCCGTGTCTTAACCGCTTGACCAACGGGCCTGGTAGCGGAAGTTGGACTTGAACCCACGACCTATCGGGTATGAACCGATTGCTCTAGCCAACTGAGCTATTCCGCCACAAGTGCTTGTATATTATAGCACGGTGTTCCTCGTTTGTCAACACTTTTTTTCTGTTTTTTAAAAAAATTTTTCAGGAGTTTTGGGGTGCTTTTTGTTTCTTTTGCACCGATGCATCAGGTGCTTTTTCATATGTGCAGTTTCGCTGTTAAGTCTCATAACTGCATACGGTTACCGCTTTCTGTTGTCTTTTTATCTTGTTCTCTTTTTAAGTATGATAATGACAATAAAAAATGTTAAAAACGAAAAATTCAGAGTGAATTTACGATTTGTAATTGAATTTTCTCGCTGTTTATTGTAAACTTATATTATTCATAGGTTATTTGCCTGCAAACGATTACGCGGAAACGCCGCGGGGAGACTGTATCAAGATGAGTTCAAAAGAAATCTTAACTTTCAAGGGCGGTGTCGCTTTCGGCGGCAAAGCCGCTGCCGACATTGAGTCGGTAAGAATAACCCCACCCCATGAGCTATCCATATCCCTTTTGCAGTACGGATGTACGGGACAGCCGTGCGTTTCTGTCGGTGACAGAGTCCTTCGCGGGCAATGCATTTCCGAGGGTGCCGGAGATTATCCCCGTGCGGTTTTTTCTTCCGTTTCGGGAAATGTATGCCGGATTGATAAACTGCGCTGCCACGGAAGCGGAACGGAATTCTTTGCTGTAGTGATTGAAAACGACGGCAAGGAATCCTCCGTTGCTCCTATGCCGCATCGCAGAAAAATCTCGGAGACATCTCCCGACGAGATCGCAGAGAAAATCAGGAACGGAGGCATTATCGGAGATTACCGCGATTTTATGCCATTGTATGCGATAATTTCACGGGCTGTCGGATCCTTAAAGTTAAAGCGACTGATTGTCAACTGTACGGAATGTTCGCCTGAGACGGCATCTGTACGTCGTCTGCTGCTTGAATCTCCGTCGGACGTGATAAACGGAACTAAGATCCTTTTGCGTGCGCTCGGACTTCCTCGGGCGGATATTGCGGTGGATGAGAGTGATCCCGATGCAGTAAACTCACTGCATGCCGTTTGCGTGAACAATCCTCTTTTCCGTTTCCGGCTGATCAAATCCAAATATCCCGCAGGTGACAGCCGGATTCTTGTCAATGCTCTGACGGGAAGAGAGATTCCCGCGTGGGTACGCATGGAAGACGCAGGGTATGTCGTGGCGGATGCTGCGGTATGTGCCGAGGTATTCCGGCTGTTTGCCGACGGTGTTCCTTATTCCGAACGGAGAGTAACGGTCGGCGGGGATCTTATACCTGAGCCGAAGAACCTGATTGTTCCGCTGGGAACTCCCGTAAAATACATAATTGAGAATTGCGGCGGAACGGTCGGGAGCGAATCGGTATGGTGTGAAGATCTGCTCCGCGACGGTGTGTCTGCCGTATCAGACGGGTATGTGAGTGCCGTATCTTCGGCTGTGTTTGCATTTCGCCGAGATCACAATGTTCGTAATGGCACTTCAGGCGGTCTTGACGGTTGTCTTCGCTGCGGGAAATGTGCCGCAGCGTGCCCTATGCGTCTCATTCCCGTATATATTGCCGAGAACGCGGCGTCGGGGAATCTTTTGAAAATAAAGGATCTCGGACTTGCGGACTGTATCGGCTGCGGTGTCTGTTCCTATGTATGCCCATCTCGGGTCGATCTGATGCGGTATCTGCATCAGGGAAAACGCATGATTGCGGATGATGGGCACGCAGAACTGAAAGCCGGAAGCAATTCCGGGGAGGTGTGATGATGCAGACAGAACGTAAAGTGCCGTTTTTCTGTGCGGGAAATGCGGATTCAATTTATATTGATATTCTGATCTCGCTTATTCCATTGACTGTGTGGGGAGTGATTGCATTCGGCGGGCAGGTCGCGATATCGGCGGCGGTATCTGCCGCAGCGGCATTGGCGGGTGAATGCATTGCACGTTTCCTGCTTAAACGCCGTCGCACGGGAGGATTTACTTCCGCGGCGGTGACGGGTGTGATTCTGCCCTTGTGCTTCCCTCCGCAGGTTGCTCCGTGGATCATTGCGGTGGGGGCATTTTTCACGGTATTGGTCTTTAAATATCTTCTCGGTGAGATCAGATTTCAAAAGCTCGGTTTAAAATGCGGTGACTTTCTATCTCCGGTCGCGGTGACGTGGTGCATTTTGCGGGTATTATTTCCGCAGACGGGAGAATACACAAAATCTTTGGTTTCCGAAGGTTCCGCGGCAGTTGAAAACACCCTTGCGGTATTGAAAAACGGAGAAGTTCCTTCTGTATCCGTAGGTGATATGCTTCTCGGCAGGTGTTCGGGAACGGCAGGCGGAGTATGTGCTTTGCTTATCGTGTTCTGCGGAATTTATCTCATCTGGCAAAAAGCGATAAACTGGCGTATTCCGGCGGCTTTCATCGGTGTCGCGGCGATTATCACTCTGGCATTCCCTCTCGGAGTTGACCGCATCGGTATGATGACGGGAAATCTGTTCTCGGGTTCATTGCTTTTCGGAGCGTTTTTTGCCGCGTGCCTGCCGGGAGCGTCTCCGCTCACCGAACGCGGAAAGATGATTTACGCCGCCGGATGCGGTATCCTTACCGTGCTTTTCAGATATTTCGGGATTTTTCTTGAAGGCGTACCGTTTGC
>JAKSOD010000096.1 GCA_024405755.1 Clostridia bacterium | reverse complement strand
GATTGACAGAGCGAATTATGTGAATATAATATAATTAAGATTATTGCAAGGAGGCGTTCCGATGAATTTTGAAACCGAGAATATTGAATTTAAGTCTCAGTTTACCGAGGAAATTTATAAAGAAGTGATAGCCTTTGCCAATACTGACGGGGGCGTTGTATATGTCGGAATAGATAGTGACGGAAACGCTGTCGGATTGACCGATGTTGATAAAGAATACACCCGTATTACGAACGGCATCCGCGATGCTATCATGCCGGATGTCACCATGTTCGTGCGCTTTACGATACAGGACAACAAGGTGGTACGCATTACCGTAAGTGAAGGTACGAATAAGCCATATTATCTCAAGGGAAAAGGCTTGAAACCGAGCGGTGTTTATGTGCGTCAGGGTACGTCCAGCGTTCCTGCCTCCCCCGAGCAGATTCGTCAGATGATCAAGGAGAGCGACGGCGATACTTTCGAGGAGAATCGTTCTCTTGAGCAGGAGTTGACCTTTGAAGCAGCTCAAAGAGCGTTCAATCTAAACGGTATGGAATTCAATCCGGGGAAATATCGCTCTCTTGGTATCACTCAAAAGAAAGACGGCATTTATACCAATCTTGCCTTGATTCTTTCTGATCAGTGCGCACATACAATAAAAATTGCCGTATTTAGCGACGAAGCCTGTACCGTGTTTCGGGACAGCAAGGAATTCGGGGGCTCTGTGTTCAGGCAATTCGAGGACACCGTAAATTATCTTGCTCTATGTAACAAAACGAGCTCCGTAATTAAAGGCGTGGTTCGGACAGATAAGCAGGATTATCCTGAAGGAGCTATCCGCGAGGCTTTGTTGAATGCGATTGTCCATCGTGATTACAGCTTCAGCGGCAGCATCATCATCAATGTCACCGATCATAAAATGGAGTTCATTTCTCTCGGCGGTCTTCTTCCTGGCCTTTCCCCTGACGATATTCGTTCCGGTATTTCTCAGCCGAGAAACAAGAATCTTGCCGAAGTGTTCCATCGCCTGCGCTTGATCGAAAGCTATGGCACCGGTATTCGCAGAATATTCAATCTGTATGCCGCTTGCTCGGAACAGCCGCAAATCGAAGTGACCTCCAACACGTTCAAGATCGTTTTGCCGAATATGAATACCGCCCCTGCGGCAGGGTCGGAAAATACTGCGGCGGTAACTCCGCAGATGCAAAAAGTGCTTGACTTTATTAAGGAAAACGGACAGATCACAGAAAAAGAAATCAGCGACATGCTCGGACTAAAAAAGACTCGCACATTTACCGTTGCAAAACAGATGCGTGATCTCGGACTGATTAAAGTCGTCGGCAGAGGCGATAGCAAGAAGTATATTATAAGGTAAGAAAGAGACAGAGGGACGGTTCTATCGTCTTTGCTCATACGAAGTTTTATCATGCCAGATCGCGAAGCCACTGGAGAAGATCTTCAAGGGGAGCGGCACCTCATACGCGTATTACTATAACCGAAATTATGACCTTTGCGGTTACCTTTTTCAGTATCGTTTTCGCAGCAAGCCGGTAGGCGGGATGGGCGAATGGGGTTTTCATTCGCTGGTTCAGTCGGATCCACCGGAATCAGCCGAGGCGGCGATTGAAAGAGCTTTGAGGGAGAAACAAGACGGAAGAACCGTCCCTCTGTCTCTCAAGGAGCTCCAGCGCGTTAAGCGTTCGGCTTTGGAGGCCCTTGATGGAAAAGACGTCTTCTTTGTTTTTCCGTCCATGAACCGTTCAACGAAAACCGTACTCGTCCTGAAAAACACGAAAACGGAAAGCAGCAAAAGGAATATCTACCTTCCGAAGACTGTGGCCGACATGCTGGTCAAGAAGAAAGAGGAGCAGGAGAGTAATAAAGAAGCTCTCGGCGAAGAGTATCAGGATTATAATCTGGTTTTTGCAGGGCCGCTGGGCAATCCGACTGATCCCGGTACAATCCGTAAAGATCTAAATGATCTCATAAGGAAGAATAATCTGCCGCCAATCGTGTTCCACTCCCTTCGGCACTCATCCATTACCACGAAGCTGAAACTTTCGGGTGGCGACATAAAATCGGTTCAGGGAGATTCCGGCCATGCACAGTCAAAAATGGTAACAGATCTGTATGCGCACATTTTGGATGATGACCGGCGTATTAACGCCCAGCGGATCGAGGAAGAGTTCTATTCCGGCAGAAATGGAAATGATACAGCGTCGGCTGCTGTGACGGAAGCAGTCCGGGCTGCGGAGAAGGGCGGTATCGACCCAGCGCAGCTTGTAAAGCTTCTTTCGGATCCGGCCATGGCGGCACTGATCAAAAGCCTGGCGGCTAATATCAAATAAGAAAAAGGTTACATAGAACACGGCAGATGATGTCTCAAAGCGAGTCCGTCTGGCGTGTTCTTAAAATATGGCAAGGGAGGGCGTGACTTTCAAACGGGGATTCCAATTGTTTTGAATGTCACGGGCTGTCAAACGTTAGCCTGTGGCATTTCTTCTTTTGTGAAGGCGTATCGATAATTGCACCGTTTATATCGTTGACGATGTCGGCAGGATAAATTGAAATCAATCGGTGGAAATGATTCACCACCGGTGACCTGCTCAAGCTCTTCATCGATCAGTTCACGGATCTTCCTGGTAACGGATTCAACTTCTTCTTTCAGGGTAAAATCTGTAAAATCAATAAAAAATAAAAATCCCTGTTCATTTTGTGGGGGGGGTGTGGTATATTATAGTAACGGTATTTTATCCGCAAAAATACAAAACGAT
>JAKSOD010000095.1 GCA_024405755.1 Clostridia bacterium | reverse complement strand
TTGAAAACAGAAAGGACTGATGAAAAATGGCAGAAATCAAAAATATCGATCTCGGTCTGACCGGTTACGACGAGCTCTTTATGAGCACGGAGGAGCGGCTCGACGCGAGAAAGCCGAAGGTGGACGAGCTTCCGCTCAGTAAGCTCTCGCCCTTCAAGGACCACCCGTTTAAGGTAAAGGACGATGAGGAAATGGCGCGGCTAAAGGAAAGCATCCACGAATCCGGTGTGCTCGTTCCCGCGCTGGTACGACCGAAGGACGGCGGCGGTTACGAGTTGATTTCCGGGCACAGACGGCTTGCCGCGTGCAAGGCACTGGGAATGGAGACCATGCCGGCGATCATCCGTAATCTCACGGACGAGGAAGCGATCATCACGATGGTGGACAGCAACCTGCAAAGGGAACACATTCTGCCGAGTGAAAAGGCGTTCGCGTACAAGATGAAATATGAAGCGATGAAGCGCACACCGGGGCGACCTATGAAAAATTCGTGCCAAGTTGGCACGAATTATAGAACAGATCAAGAAATTGCAAATGACGCATCAGACAGCGCCCGACAGATTCAGCGTTATATCCGTCTGACCGAGCTGATCCCCGAAATTCTCCAAATGGTGGATGACGGAAAAATTGCCCTGACTCCGGCGGTAGAGCTTTCTTATCTCAGAGAAAACGAGCAGAGAGACCTTCTGACCACAATGGAATACGACGAGATGACACCGTCGCTTTCTCAGGCTCAGCGTTTGCGCCGCTTGAGCGAGGATCAGGGGCTTTCCGACAATGAGATAATGATCGTCATGTCCGAAGTCAAGGGCAATCAAAAAGAGTATGTACGCATTCCCACGGAATCAATCAAGAAATATTTCCGCGAGGATACCTCAATTAAACAGATGACCGATACGCTTGTCAAGGCTATGGACTTTTACAACAGACATTTACAGCGTCAGCGAAATGACCGCGACGCCAGATAAGGAGGTGCTTTTATGACTAAAACCGAGCTCAGCGAGCTTTATAAGATTATGTTTTCGGACTATCCCGAGATCGTCAGCGTTGCGCAGATGCAGACCATGCTCGGTATCAGCCGCCACGCCGCATACGACCTTGTGCGTGACGGCAGTATCCCGGCGGTGAAGATCGGGACCTCGTTCCGTATTCTGAAGCTCAATATCATCAAGTATATGGCGGACAATCTCGCGGCTTGATTTGACCCCACGCACTCGGCACATTGGACAGGACTTATCCGGCGCAATATAATAATTGCGTCGGGTTTGTATCCTGTCCGTGCTGCCGAAACTACGATTTTTAAGGAGGAAAATAAATGGTTGCAGGACATTTGCAAACGAAGAAGGGCTACTATTACGTAGTAGTCGGATATAAAGCCCCATCGGGGAAATACAAGTATTCCTGGTTCCCGACGGGAATCGAAGCCAAAGGAGGCAACAAGAAAAAAGCCGAAAGAGAGCTGATGCGCATACGCCATGATTTTGTGATTCCCACGGAAGAGGAAGCGGTGTCCGAAATGAAAACAGACATGCTTTTCACCGATTTCATGGAAATGTGGCTGGAGATAGAGCGCACCGCCATTTCTCCCGTCACATTCAGCAGCTACGACATGATGGTACACAAGAAGATCAATCCGTACTTTGAAAAGCGGCATATCAAGCTCCGTGATCTCACTGCCTCGGATATTCAGAATTTCTATCTGCACGAGCTGAAAACGATCTCAGCCAACTCGGTCAAGCACGAGCACGCCAATATCCACAAGGCGCTGAAATACGCGGTGAAGATCGACCTCATCCCGTACAATCCTGCCGACAAGGTGGATGTGCCCAGATGCCCGAAATACGTTGCTGAATACTACAAGGCGGACGAGCTGGAAAAGCTGTTCGAGGTCACAAAGGACAGCAAATACGCGCTTCTGATCCGTCTGGTGGCGTTCTACGGCTTCCGACGCAGTGAGGCGATCGGACTCAAATGGGATGCCATTGATTTTGAAAAAAGCACCATCACCATTCGCCACACCGTCACCGAGGCGAAGATCGACGGCAAGATGACGCTCATTCAGCAGGACTCCACAAAAACGAAATCCAGTATGCGCACACTGCCGCTGATCGAATCCTTCCGTGAGCCGCTGCTCAACCTGAAAGCACAGCAAAAGGAAAACGCACGCCTCTGCGGAAGCTGTTACTGCCACGACTACGACGAATATATCTTCGTCGATCCGTTGGGGAAGATTTTCAATCCGGGGCAGGTCAGCGAGTCGTTCAACCGAATCCTGAAAAAGAACGGGATGAGGCACATTCGCTTTCACGACCTGCGGCACTCCTGCGCCTCACTGCTTCTGGCGAACGGCGTAGGGCTGAAAGAAATACAGGAATGGCTCGGTCACAGCGACATTTCTACCACAGCGAATATTTACAGCCATCTGGATTTTTCAAGCAAAATTGCCTCAGCAGGCGTAATGGACAAGGTTTTGAGCGTTCCACAGACGGAAACACAGGCATGGAAAACTCTCTGAGTTCTTTCATTTTTCCGAGGCATAGCCCGAAAACCCTTGCGGTGCAAGGCTTTCCGTAGCTCCGCTGTTCTTTCATTTTTCTCGGATCATGGCAAAAAGTGCTTGATTTTGCGTATAATCGAAGTGATTTTTCATTCAAATCGAGGGATAGAAAAAGTGCTGAAAACCATTGAAAATAAAGGGTTTTCAGCACTTCGTTGGCGGAGACGGTGGGATTCGAACCCACGGAACCTTGCGGTTCAACTGATTTCGAGTCAGTCCCGTTATGACCACTTCGATACGTCTCCGTATTCAATTTTTGCCCGAAATCTCAGGCGGGAAAAGCGCGTCGGAATTCACTGTTTTGAGAAAAATAAGAGAACTCCATAAGAGAACAACCGAAAATCGAGAAGTATGAACTCTCGGAAACCCAGTAATATCAAGGGTTTTCACCGCATCGGTTATACGGTTTACGGACAGCATTTCGAGTCAGCCCCGTTATGACCACTTCGATACCTCTCCATGTATCTTTAATG
>JAKSOD010000094.1 GCA_024405755.1 Clostridia bacterium | reverse complement strand
AAAAGTTTCAGAGGTTCTGTTCAATATACTCTGAAATCTTCGGAACAGAAACAGCGCCTACCGGAATCACTTTTTTATTCAGAAGAATAATCGGAAGCGGCGGGTGTTCTTTCATCACAATCTCTTTTACCCATTCGGGGATGCCGTTATCAAGAGAAACGAGTTCGACGGATACTTTATCGCCGTATTTTTCATCGAGTGCTTTTTTCAGTGCCGGGAATGCGAACGAGAGTTTTTCCTTTTCAAAACATTCCTCAAGTCCGCAGGTACGTTCTGCGTTGCACGGAAACGGACCGCACGGGCGATACGTAAATCCGACTACTTCAACTGTTATCTGACTCATATATTACTATACGCGCTGAAAGAAAAAAAAGATTGTCAGGTATCTGTCTGATTATTTTGTAAGCGGCATGTTCCAGGAAGTTTCATTTTCCAACACAAACTTCCATTCATCGCGGTATGCTTCTCCTGCATCCCAGACCTGCTGAAGAACAGATTTGTCTCCGCTTAACGAGTAGGCATTGATTGCCGCAACAATTTCTTTATCAAGGCATCCTTCAGCCTGCTGTTCGCCGTTGTGCGGTCCGCGGGTAAATCCGCCCCCTACGGGGTCGCACGATACAAACACATCAGCGTCGAGCAGGACCTTAACTGCAGACCAGAGATACGGCGGGCGAAACGCCCCGCGTCTCCAGTACTGTTCGAGTTCGGTTTTTCCCTGCACCGTACAAAGATTCATTGAAATCATATCTGCATAGGGGGAAACTTCGCGGATTGATTTTGCCATATCCTCCATTGCCTCACGCTCGGTAAGGAAAAGCGGTTTCATCATCAGATACGCCTTAACAGCAGCGCCGCATTTGTGCGCAGTCGCTGCTGCCTCTTTGAAGTCTTCGAAGGTGTTTCCTTTGTCGATGGATTTTTCACGGATAGCATCATCTGTTGTCTCAAGACCCATGGCAATAGTAAGCGGATGCGGCTGACCTGCGTCAAGGTTTTCTAAGAGGCGTGAGATGGCATCTTCAGTGACATACTCGCATCTCGATTCTGCAACGAGCGGTTTTCCTTTGAAGAACTCACCGAATGTGTCAAGCACTTCAAGCGGGACTTCGCGGGAATCGAACACACTGCCTGAGGTAAATATTTTTCCCAGTTCATACTCATCGGGTTTAAAGTTCTCGCCAAGCCATGAGACCTGTGCTTTCATGTGGGAGATGAGTTCATCGCTTGTGTCGCGGTCATTTTTGTACCCGCACATTCTGCAGCGGTTCCATGAGCATCCGCCGGATAAGAAAATCGCGGTCAGCGTTGACTTGACCTCTCCAAAGAATCTGTCCTGTCCTTTCCATGAGGCAAGGGGTTTTATTGGTCGTTCCATTTATTGATACCTCTGAATAATTGTTTCATAAATTTCTACTGCTTTATGCAGCTGAGTGATGCTGACTTTTTCATTTATGCCGTGAACGGTGGATAATTCTCCGGGTCCGTACTCTATTGCATTGAATCCGGAAAGCCGCAGTGCTCTCGCGTCAGATGCTGCCCACTGAACCATCGGTCTGCACTCTATCTGATACACACTGCTTACTGCATCGCAGGTTGTTCTGACAAGCTTTGTATCCGGAGATGTCATTGATGCTTCGGCTGCCGCATAGAGGTCTATTCCGGCAGATTCCGGAAGGCGGCTTTTGATTTCTGCAGAAACTGTTTCAACCGTGACCCCCCATGGAATGCGCATGTCTACATCGACAACGCACTTCTGCGCAACGATATTTACCCGTTCACCGCCGCGAATAACTCCCGGGTTGTAAGAGATGTGTCTGAATATCGGGCTGTAGTCTTTTCCATACTCTGCTTTAATGATTTCTGCGGAGTGTGCAAGGATTTCCTCCATCTGAGAGGATACTTCCCATGTCTTTTCATAGAGGGATTTGAGGCTTAACAGAAACTCTGCGGACTGCATAACAGCACTTTTTCCGTTTAATGGATAGAGGGATGAGTGCGCCGGTTCTCCGTTGAAGCAGATTTTTGCACGGAAAAGTCCTTTTTGTCCGATGCAGGGAGCAGATGCGGGTGTTGGTTCTGCTAAGAGGCAGTCGCAGGGATGAACTATTTTTTCTCGTATAAGGCGGCGGATTCCATTCGGACCTCCGCCTTCCTCATCGCAGACGAATGCGAAGGATACATTCGGTGTTTCATCTCTGTCGGCGAACTGTTTCGCTGCGGAAAGAACTGCGGCGCATCCTCCTTTCATATCGGATGCCCCTCTTCCGTGGACGAATGTTTCATCAATTATGCCTGAGTACGGCGGTTTGTCCCAGCCGTCATCTATGGCAGGGACTACGTCAATATGTCCGCATAAGAGCAGTTCATTCGACTGATTTTTGGAATAGACGTTTGTCTCGTTCTGTGGACCCGTGGTATAATCAACCGGAATGCCGATGCTTTCAAGAAATGAGCCGATGTACTCGGCACACTCTTTTGTGTCTCCCGGCGGATTTTCGGATTTGATTTTAACAAGGTCGGAACAAAGAGACGCGGCATCCATGTTTTTACTTCTTTCCCTCTTTGAACTCGGCGAAACGCTTTGCAATGAATCCGTTTGGATACATGCCGGCGATGATATTTTTGCTGAATAAGTCATCGGTCATGTCGTGGAAGAACTGCGGGGTAAGCGGGCGTTTGTCGTCTTTGTCGAGCACAATTCTGAATCCGATGTATCCGCCGTTTTCGTCCGGGTCGTACTCAAGCTGCCAGATAATCGGGGTGTTTTCAAATTCATCGCGGTGATTGTCGCGCAGCCATACCATAAACTCAGGGAATAGTGCGTAGTCTCCCTGTTTTTTTACATCAACGCGGTATCTGAGGTATTCGCCGGTCATGGTACATTTGATTGAGTCGACGTTATCCACAAGAGCCGATAAGGTGTAGTCAAGATGGGCGATTGCGTCTATCCAGTAGAAGTAGAGGACTTTGTCCATGTCAGAGGGGCTTTCGAGAATCAGTGACTGATGGTAGAGGTATCCCATCTCCGGTGTGTACGGGTTTTTCTGCAACATT
>JAKSOD010000093.1 GCA_024405755.1 Clostridia bacterium | reverse complement strand
ACGAATCTTCGTCCGCGGGAATACCGTGCGGCGATGAAAGGCGAGAGCTGGAAGTTTCTTCTGATGAACGTAATCAGCGAAACGATGAACAGAAGCGGCAGCCGGGAGGATTTTATCCGCGAAATGAAACGCCGCGGATACGATGTAACATGGACGGATGAACGGAAATATATCACGTTCACCTGTCCGAATGGGATGAAATGCAGAGACATCCGTCTGCATGAAAACAAATTTTTGAAAGGAGTATTGGAGTATGAATTCAAACTCAGACAGCAGATTATCTCGCAATTCCGCAGTGGAAACACTGATGCGGAAGAACACGGAGAACGGTACGAAGCTGACCGAAATGCCTTACTTTCCTCAGGTCTACGCGATTCCCGCGGAGCAGCGGGAACTGGAACACAAGCTTCTGATGGAAGCGGTGAACTTTCAGCCGGAGCTTTACAGACAGATCTCACGCCTTCCGACGAGGGAGGAACTGAAAGAACACGTGGCGGATATTCAGGATATCGAGGCGGACTATATGGAACGGACGGTGAATACTCTGACCGAGGCGAACGCGAAAACGGTCTCGGAAATGAAGGCACTGACGGAACAGGCTGGGAAGAATCAAGAGAGATATATCTCGGAAGCGTCCTCGATCCTGAGCCGGATGAAAGAGGAAACGCAGACGACCACCGCGTCACTGAAAGGCCTTATCGTGAAAATTATGATCGGCACGGCGATCTCGGCAGTTACGCTTTCGGTCTTGGTATGCGTGGTCTTGCTGAAGCTGCTCACGTGATTAACAACGATACGGAAGACCCGGAAGAACGCAGAAAGCGGATCGAAGCAGAGGAAAACGGTGCCGCGCTCGGAGCCGCCGTCGGGCTGATCCTCGGCGGTACTGTGGCGTTAAGCAATGCCGAAAAAGACGAAACAGAAGACACAACCGAATACGCCGGTCCCACGATGGACGGTATGTAAAACAACAAAGAGCGCGGAGAATCTCAAATCCGCGCTCTCATTTTATGCCCGGATATCTCCGGGAGAAAGGATATTAATGACAGAAAATCTTTACAAAACCACAGAACACGACGTTCATTCTTCGTTCTGCTTACGGAGAATGAAATCCGAAACCCGCACTGAAGAGATCGGTAAAATGCAGTACCGGGTAGTATCCGTCCTTCCGTTTACGGACGGAGATTACGTCCCCGACACGGCAGATGAAAAGATGATGTATCTCGTAAACGGAAAAGAAGAAAAGAATTAACAGAAATGTTTCGCGATTCTTGCTGGACATTCCGACCGGATAGTGATATGTTGTAGTCGTATCCTATTCGGTTGCATTTTGAAAGAGCCGACACGGCTCGGAAAGGACTGAAAAAATGAACGCAGCCGACAATACAAACAACAATTTAATAACGGCACTCTACTGCCGTCTTTCTCAGGAGGATATGCTGGAGGGCGAGTCGAACTCGATCCGGAATCAGAAAAACATCCTCAAAGCGTACGCCGATGAACACGGATTCAGGAACTGTGAATTCTACGTTGATGACGGTTACAGCGGTACAGATCTCACCCGTCCCGATTATGTCCGTATGATAAATGATATGAAAGCCGGAAAAATCGGAACGATCATCGTCAAGGATCAGTCGCGTCTCGGAAGGGATCACCTCGAAACCGACCGCCTGATGGAAATTGACTTCCCGGATTACGACGTCCGCTTCATCGCCATCAGCGACGGTGTGGACAGCATCAACGGCATCAACGAGATGTCCGGTATCCGTAATTTCTTCAACGACTTCTACGCCCGTGACACGAGCAAGAAAATCCGTACCGTACAGAAAGCGAAGGGCTCCCGCGGCGAACACGTCGGAACCTGTATTCCTTACGGGTATATGAAGAATCCCGAATACAAGGGCAATCAGAAGGAACACCCGTATATGATTGTCGATCCAGAAGCGGCACAAGTTGTTAAACGGATATTCGATATGTACGTCAGCGGCATCGGAATCGTCAGAATCTGTGATGCGCTTTCGGGAGAACAGGTTCTCTCACCCGGCGTTTATCTATTCCGTAAAACAGGCAGTAAATCCGGCAACCCGAATCCGGACAAGCCATATCACTGGGCACAGACTACTGTAAGAAAAATGCTTGCAAATCGTGAATATTGCGGTGATACCGTCAATTTCAAGACGTACTCCAAATCCAACAAGCTGAAAAAGCGTCTGAAAAACGATCCCGAAAAGGTTATGGTCTTCGAGAATACTCACGAAGCCATCATCAGCCGGGCAATATTCGACACGGTTCAGAAGCACTTCGACGGAAGGAAACGTCCCGATCAGCAAGGCGAAACTGACAAATTTGCCGGATATCTTTACTGCGGCGACTGTGGCAATCGCTTATACCTCCATCGCGGGAAGACAATAAAGCCGGAAAACAACGTATTTCAGTGTGGTGGATACCAAAGGAGAACTGTTGATTGTACTTCGCACTATATTCGTGAAGAAACAATTGAGGAACTTGTTCTCAGAGATCTGAAACGTGTAACAGAATACGCACGTGAACACAGCGATGAGTTTTACGCGATTGCCACAAAGAACGGCGAAGCGGAAGCAAAGAAATTCTACGCAACCGCCGACCGAGAAAAACGCAGCATTGAAGAACGCATCGTAAAGATCAGCAACATTCTTCGCTGTATGTATGAGGACCGGGTGGAAGGACGCATCACCGTGGAACGCTACGACGAGATGGCAGCCGGGTACGAGCAGGAACAGGCAGAACTGAAACAGCAGCTTGCATCGGTGACGGAAAAGATTTCCGAGCTCGATCTGCAGGAAATGTACGTCACCGAGTTCATAGCCCAAGCGCGTGAATACGTCGAGATGCCGAAACTGACGGCAGAACTGCTCCACACCTTCATCCGACGCATTGAGGTGTTCGAAAAAGAGGAAAAGTATTCACGCACCTGCGGAAACACCGTCGTAATCTACTACACCTTTCAGGCACCGGAAGCAAAGGACTCTGCCTCTACACTGAAAACCGACGCGACCGTCACCAAAAAGCACAAAACCGCTTGAAAAAGCAGTAACCGGAAGG
>JAKSOD010000092.1 GCA_024405755.1 Clostridia bacterium | reverse complement strand
ACAAAAGCTGCAATGGTGATTGGACTAATAAGCGTAATATCAAGGGGGAGAACCATAAACGTTACCGAGCAAAGCCGGATAATATAGAGCAGAAGAGCAATCCCTGTGCACACCAAAGCTGCAGCAGAGAGGATTTTATTCGGGGTTTCAAATGATGAAGTAACCATAGAGAAATTGTTTGTTTTCTAATCGTTTATAGATTCAGATTTATTCTTTCAAAGATGTTCAAGCCGGGCGTCTTTTATCATCGGAAGAGTGCAGTCGAGAAGAACCTCCTGCGGCTGATTCTTCAGTGCAGCAGCAGCAAGAGCGCCTATTATTCCTCGTTTTCCAAAAACCGCAGCACCGCATTCTTTTGCGGCTGCTGCTGCTTCCTCGAATGAAACCCGTCTCCTGCGTACATCTGCTGCAAACGTTTCCAATTTTTCCGGGATGAAAATTCCGGTTACCAGAGCCACACCCCAGTTCTCCGAAAGACTTTCGTCTTCGACGAACCTGCAGATTTTTGCCGCAAGAACATCCATATTTTCTTTTGGTACAGCAAGCTCTAAGAAACTGCAGGAGTTTCCGGCGGTCATCTCCTCAATTCCCGGATAGAGCGCTGCAACCTGATGACGTATTCCGATGGCAATCCCTGACTCAATCAGATACTTAAAGAGGGCATTCGCAAGAGCAAATGTAGCGCCCCCGCAGCCTTTCTTATCAGTATCATCAATACCGACAGTAACCGGAAGGAGGGCTTTTGTTCTGACTGTGCCGGTAACAAACCCGTTTTCTGCGGAGATGTTTACGCCGCAGACGCCTTTTGCCATCCCCATCATTGATGAAAGCGAGTACGCTGCCCCGCCGTAAATCGAGCGGATAGTCTGAATCACTTCATCATCTTTCAGCTCAACGGACATAAGACCGACGGCTGCATTTTTTAGCGAGAGTTCTGCCGGATTTTCCTGATGCCCGGCATCAGAGATACGGGCAGTCTCTCTGAAAATCAGTCCGTCGCGGGCAACAGAAATTGCCGCCCCGCCTGCTTTTCGGTGGTGATACTCACAAAAACCTGCACAGCCGCTTGACATGCACTCATGAAAAATCTCAACACAGCCGTTATACGCTGTGGTGAAAATACGTCTGCAGGTCGTTTGCGGCAGCGCACTTCGAGCCGCATACCGTGCGGGGCTTCGTCCGTGAGGTTCTTCCTTGATAAAAATACATCCTTCTTTTAAGAGGCGGTTAATCCAGTCCTGCGCCGTTGAACGCGGGAGTTTTTCCTCTTCTGCGATATCAGATGTCGTAAAGTACCCTGTATCAAAGGTTTTCTTCCGCATCGTCTGCAGAAAAAGCGTTCTGCGGCGGAGAACTCCGCTTGCAGAATCTGTGTTTTTATCTCCCGGCTCTTTTGTACGCATGAATCAGAGATTATATTTTTTCATGATAAAGACAAGGTCTGAAAGAACTGCGGATGCAGTTTCTGTTGAACCCGCACCGGCACCGATAAATGTAATGTCTCCAGCATACTCGGTTTCAACGGTGATTGCATTCAGTGTTTCAGATAAGACTAACGGGTCGTCTTCGGGTAAAAGACGCGGAGAGACTTCGAGGTCTTTCTTGTCAGGGTAAAGGGATGCAATAAGACGGATGGTGTGTCCTGTCGTGTGCGCCATCTTAATTGCCTCTGGGGTAATTCTGTCAATACCTGTGCGCTGAACATCTTTCAGCTTTACATCCATGCCGAGAACCGTGTTTGCTAAAATGACGAGCTTGATTGCCGCATCAGTTCCATTGACATCATAGGTCGGGTCTGCTTCAGCGTATCCTAAGTCGCGCGCTTCGGATAAAGCCTGCTGATAGGTAAGACCTTCTTCTTCCATACGGGATAAGATGTAGTTGCAGGTACCATTTAAGACACCGAAGAGGGCCTTGATTTTGTTTCCTGCAAGACCGTTTTTGATGCCTGTAATAATTGGAACTGCACCGGCGACCGTTCCTTCAAAACGGATATCTGCGTTGTTTTCCTTTGCGAGCGCTTTTAGGTCGCGGTAAGCTAAAGAGATTGGTCCCTTGTTTGAGGTTACGACATGTTTTCCGCGGGATAATGCAATCTTGATGGTAGATAAGGCAGGTTCTCCGGTTTCAGCGTTTGTCGGGGTGACTTCGACTAAAACATCGTAATCAACTTCTGCTGCAATCCGGAAAGCAGTCCAGTCGGTTGTTCCGCAGCGTCCGGTCTTTTTCTTTGCTGCCATGATTGCGTCGAAGTCGATGCCGTCGTTATTTACCACGCCGCTTTTTGAGTCGGCGGCAGCAATTATTCTGAAACGCTTGTCTCCTTTGAGAACTTCACCAATACCGCGTCCGACAGAGCCGATACCAATCAGTGCAATCTTCATCATAAGCGTCCTCCAATCTCATCAATGATCATCAGCTGTTTTTCCTCGGCAATCTTTTCGAGTTTTGCAATCGCATGGTCCATCTCAGCTTCATTCACTGCTTTGATGGTGAGTTTTGCAGTTGACGGCTCTTCGAGTTTCGGCATGATGATGTGCAGTTCGGTAACCTCTGTCACATCTTTTTTATCAATGCGGTTTACCGTATCTGTGAGGTCAGTGTGTAAGATGTGCCCTATGAGGATGAAGGTTTTCATGCACATCAGACGCTCAATACCAATACGGGTAACGTCAATGTTCTGCGATTTTAATGAGTCGAGAAGTTTTGGAAGCGCAGTTTCCTGAAGGGAGATTACAATATCTACGATTAAATCTGCCCCCGGGTTTTCTTCATCTCTCTGGTGGGAGATGGTGATGATGTTTGCTCCGCTTTCTGAAATCGGTTTGATGGCTGTTAAAAGCTGTCCGGGTTTATCCTGAAGCTCAAGTTTTAAGGTGGTACGAATATATTTCTGCATAAATACTATCCCGTCCGGGATTAATTGTGTGTATATATTTGGCGTGTTAGTATAATTAGTTATATGAATATCTCCCGGTAAATGCGGATAGAACGTATTCACAAAACTGATTTTAGAAAACAAAGAAAAGAAGTGCTGATGTCGGAATTCGAATCCGAGTCGCCGGCGTGAAAGGCCGGCATGATTGGCCACTACACTACATCAGCTTACGTTGTCTTCTCAGACAAACTGCCTATAATAGTTGCCTTGTGGGCATATATAGGTTTCGATATTTTATCC
>JAKSOD010000091.1 GCA_024405755.1 Clostridia bacterium | reverse complement strand
AGGAGTGATTTTTATCAGTAAGAAAACAAGGATATTCAAAATGCGGCTCAGCGAAGAAGACTTTCAAAAGCTCTCCGCACAAGCCGCAAAAACAGAGCTTACCAAGACTGCCGTCATGTATGCGGCATGGAAAAAGCTCAAAATCACACAAGTCCCGCCGCTTGATTACACGGCATTTTTGACGGAACTCAGGCGCATCGGCAACAACCTAAACCAGCTTGTCCGCATCGCCAATTCCGGATTTGCCAAAGAGACGGAACTGAAAAAAGTAATCGGTGAATTGTGCGAACTTGACCGCACGATGAGCCGAAAGTTAGGAGGTGAATAAAAATAGCAGTCACAAAAATATGGCCGATCAAAGACCGATGCGACCATCTTCTGAACTACGCCATGAACCCGAAAAAGACGACCATCCCGGAGGAAGACCTCATTGCCATGCACACGGTCGGCAAGGTTGTTGACTACGCCGCCGACAGTTCCAAAACCGAAGAATGCCGCTATGTAACCGGTGTCAACTGTATTCCGCAAAACGCCAAAGAGACTTTCCTTGCGACCAAGAAAAAATGGAAGAAGACCGGAGGCAATGTGACACCGTAGCAATATCCCAAGCAAAATTCAACATTGATCTTTACAACAGAAGAATTCGGAAATATTACCGTGAGATCCAGGCGTGCGATTCGGTGAAAGAGCGTTCCGAAGCCATTCGGGACAAGCTTATTACCATCAAAAACGAGGATTTCAGAGGCGGAGTGATCCGAAACAAAGTAAAAAATAAAAATAAAGAATCGAGGTAAAAAAATGGCAACAGCCAAGAAAATTGATTTAGGTATGACAAATTTCGATGAATTATTCATGACCGATGCAGAACGCAAGGAGGTGAAACTCCCGCGAATCTACGATATTCCGATTGCGGAAATTGACGATTTTCCCAATCATCCGTATGAAGTGAAGGACGATGAAGATATGCAGTTTCTTGTTGAAAATGTAAAAGAGCGCGGGATCATAACCCCGGCAACGGTACGCAAAAAAGAAGACGGCAGATACGAAATGATTTCAGGGCACCGTCGCAAACGCGCCTGCGAGCTTGCAGGACTTGAAACGCTCCGCTGTGATGTAGTGGAACTGGACAGAGACGAAGCGATTATCCTGATGGTGGACAGTAATCTTCAGCGCTCGGATTTTCTTCCGATGGAGAAAGCAAGAGCGTATCAAATGAAGATGGAAGCCTTGAAACATCAAGGAAAAGCAACGACCACAGTATTGATGAGATCGAATACAACAGAGAATATATGCTTTCTTTCCTGCCCTACGCCGAAAAATTCAACGTCGATATCGGAGTGGAAAACCTTTTCACCAAAGACAAAAAAACAGACAAATATATGGGCATCCGCAGCGATCCCGCTGAAATGAACGCATTTGTTGACTCTCTCGGCAGCCCCCGTTTCAAAGTCTGCTTTGATATAGGACACGCCGCCATAACCGGCGTCACTCCGGAATACTTTATAAAAGGAATGACCCAGGAAAGACTCACCATGCTCCACGTTCAGGACACGGATTTCAAGGGCGACCGGCATTGGCTGCCCTTTTTGGGCTCTCACGACTGGAACGCCATCACCGATTCACTTGCTGAAATCGGATTCAACGGAACAATGAACCTCGAAGTTCTTCACTTCTACGACAGATTCCCGAAGGAACTCATTCCCACGGCATTGAAACTTGCCGCCGAAGTCGCCCGCCGCCTTGCCGACGAGGTCGAAAACAAAAAAGACGTTGTGGCCGGCTGAAAAAACTCATATTTGCACATCATACCGCATCCTGAATTTTTTTATTTTTTTCGGAACTTTTTCGCTTCATGCGCGTCAATGTATCTGAAAACCAAAATCCAATTCACGGAAAGGAACTGAAAATGAAAAAAATCAGAAGAATCACAAGCCTTGCTCTTGCTCTCGTTCTGCTTCTCATCTCAGTCTGCGGATGTCAGTCTGCAGCCACACCGGGGAAAACCGACGGCACCGGAAACAAAACGGGCGAATATAATGACACCGACAAATCCGGAGAACAGATATCCGGCAGCGGTGCAAAGATTCAGTATCTCACTTCCCGCACTTTTTCATCCGACCGAAAGGCTGAAAAAATCGCCGATGAGTTTCAGAAGTCTCTTGCTGACCTTACGCTGAAACTTCTGAACTCCTGCTACGCGGATAACAAAAAAGACAGCACCATGATCTCCTCCCTCTCAATCGTTACCGCCCTTGCCATGGCGGCAAACGGTGCAGAAGGAAATACACTCAAACAGATGGAGGATATTATCGGATGCGGACAGAATATCGAGGGACTGAATCAGCAGCTCTTTAACCTTTATTCCTCCCTCACCTCTACCGCCAATGCCTCTTTTAAGGCAGCAAACTCCGCGTGGGTATCAAGCGATCCTTCCTTCCATATAAATAATAATTTTATTAAGCGGATAGAGAACACATTTGACGCCGATATCGTCAGCATTGACTATTCCGACGCCGCAAAAGCTGCCGAATCCATCAACGGCTGGTGCAATGAAAAAACCGACGGAATGATCCCACAAGTCGTCAGCGAAGATGTACTCTCCGCGGATACGGTGCTTTGCCTGCTCAATGCTCTCTGCTTTGATGCTCTTTGGCAAGAACAGGTCCCGGATTATGCCGTTCACGACATGACTTTCCGCGGCTCCAAGGGTGACGTCACCTCGAGTTTCCTCTTTTCGGAAGAAAATACCTATATCAGCGGCAAAAACGTGACCGGATTTGTCAAGCCCTACTGCGGCGGTCAGTACGCTTTCGCCGTGCTGCTTCCCGACGAGGGCATTTCCGTTTCCGATTATCTTGCAGCTCTTGACGGAAATACTCTTACCACCCTGCTGAAAGGAACTTCACGCGAAAAAGTTGTGACTCGTATGCCGGAATTTTCGTCAGACTACTCCGTTTCTCTCAAAGACATTCTGAAATCTTTCGGAATGACAGATGCTTTTTCTTCTTGTGCCGATTTTACCGGCATGGGACAGAGCGACCTCGGACCTGTTAAGATCTCCGACGTGATCCATAAAACCCACATTGAAGTCGATAATTCCGGCACACGTGCCGCGGCTGTCACCGCCGTAATTTGTGATGCGAAAAATTGTGACATAGAACAACCGAAAATGGTGACCGTTGACCGTCCCTTTATTTACGCCATTACCGACGTAAACACCGGTATGCCCCTCTTTATCGGTACCTGCGATAACATTACAAAATAAAAGGGGG
>JAKSOD010000090.1 GCA_024405755.1 Clostridia bacterium | reverse complement strand
TGCGTGCGAAGTGATGGCGACCAAAGGCAATATCATTATTGCCGGTGAGATCAGTCTCATGCGCATCGTCAACAAGAACAGGATCATTCTCGAAACGGCAAAGGAAGCCGTCAAGAATGTCGGTTACAACCCCGAAGACTTCACGTTCCAAGTCCTGATTCACGGTCAGAGTGAAGACATCGCACACGGCGTGGATCACTCTTTGGAAACCCGCGACGGTGATGCGGAAATGCTCGGCGCGGGCGATCAGGGAACGGTATACGGATACGCGACCGATGAAACCGAGGAATTCCTGCCTCTGCCGTTGGTCCTCGCGCACCGGCTTTGCCGATTCACGGATGAAGCAAGACAAAAGAATGTCATCCCCGCGCTTCGCCCCGATGGGAAAGCACAGGTGACAATCGAATACGAGAAGGACAAGCCCGTCCGTGTGGAAGCGATTGTCCTTTCCGTTCAGCACGCAGAGGATGCCGATCTGACGGAGTTGCGCGAACTCCTCAACACGCATGTGATCAAGCGCGCGTTTGAGATCTTTCCTCTCGATGAGCAGACCAAAGTCTACATCAATCCGAGCGGACGCTTCGTTGAGGGCGGTCCCGCAGCCGATACGGGTTTGACCGGAAGAAAGATCATGGTCGATACCTACGGCGGTCTTGCTTCTCACGGTGGCGGTGCTTTCTCGGGGAAAGATGCCACGAAGGTGGATCGAAGCGGTGCGTATATGGCGCGTTACATTGCGAAGACCATTGTCAGAACCGGTCTTGCCAAACGTTGCGAGATTGCGATCTCGTATGCCATCGGGAAAGCAAAGCCCGTGGCTGTCGCCGTCAACACGTTCGGGACTTCCGAAATGAGCGACGAAGCCCTCGCCGAGATTGTGAACCGCGTCTACAACATGAGTCCCGGCTCGATTATTGAGCGCCTCGGTCTGTTCAGACCGATTTTTGCCGCCACAGCTCAGTACGGACACTTCCATCCCGACTTCCCGTGGGAACTCGAGGACTTGTCCGCGCAACTGTTTCAGGCGGTCGCAGACGGGAGTAGACAGAAGCCCCGTGAATTCGACACAAGCGCGTTCTTCGAGTCCGCAATGAGAAAAAAGTGAGCAACCATCGAACTTTTTTTCGAAAACCTATTGACAAATCCAAATTCTGTGCTATACTATAATGATTTAGCGGTGCACAGCTAAATGGTCGGGTTGGGGAAAAAAGGAGAAGAATATGTACACCTTAGTCGATGAAGCTGAAGCCAAACGTTATCGCTCAGCTTGCGCCAACATCCTGACTCAAACCAGGGACACGCTGAACCGGAAATATGAGATCAACACCCAATTCACCCTTGTGGGAAGTGGCGCGCGGAATCTTATCACGCGCAACGGGAACGGTCCATACGATCTGGATTACAACCTGCAGATCATCAGCATGCCCCAAAAGTATTGGGATGATTTGAACAACTTGTAAGAAACCGTCAGACGGGAGCTGAATCAGGCAGTCGGGGGAACATACTTCTCAGATGGACACGATTCCACTTCGGTACTGACGTCGAACCTGCATTTCAACGATTCGCCCAATCTCGAATTCAGTTTTGATATCGCGATTCTGGGCAAGAACTCTAACGGAGATTGGTGCCGTTTGATCCACAACAAAAATCAGTGGTCATTCGGTCTCAGCGGGCAGTTCACATGGTGTGAGGTGCCAAGCTCCAAGAACGTCTATGAAAAAGCTCGTGAGATTAAAGCGCGCGGGGAGTGGCTCCAAGTGCGGGAAAAATACGTGGATTTGAAGAACATGTATTTGGAACGCGGGGACACAAATCATCCGTCGTTTGTCTGCTATGTCGAAGCCGTGAATGAAGTCCATCAAAGACTTTTCAGAAACGGAGGAAAACGGAGATGAGCAAACAAGGCGGTCATGGAGTGTCCGGAAATACGCACACTCAGTCGCAGTTGAATTCGTATGCCAATCAGCATAATCCGAACAACAGCGCGTACCAGTCCAACCATGACAATCACGCAAACCAGTGCAATCCGAACAACAACGAATACTGGCACAGCCGTGATAATGGGAACAACAAGAGCGGCAAATAAGTCGTTCAATGAGTGAAAGAAAACGGGCATCTTTTTTGGTCGCGAGATTGTCACGCTCAAAATCAAAAAAGGATGCCCCAAAAAGAAAAAACCGGGCTGAAAAAGCCCGAAAAGCCCTGAAAATGCCTGTATTTGCTTAACAAATCGCCCGGCATCTTTTTTGGTCGCTCTTGCCAAAAAAGAAAAGGTACGCAAAGCGTACCTCAGACCGCTGACAAAGGGTTCAGAAAAGCTGAGCCCTTTGTTTTTTTATTTACAAAAGAGAAGAAAAGTGGTAAAATAGAATAAGAAAGAGGCAAGGGGGAAAGAGAAATGATCGTAGAAAAACAGGGAAAACAAATAAAAATGGAAATGGTTATCCTTGAGGAGCTCGTCCCCGAGAATCATCTGCTGAGAAAGATAAACAAAGCAATAGATTTCAGTTTTATCAACAAGATATGCAAGCCGTACTACTGCGAAAATAACGGTAGACCGGCAATAGAACCGGAAGTGCTGTTTCGTATGCTGTTCATCGGATATCTATACGGGATCCGGAGCGAAACGAGATTGCTGCAGGAAATAGAGGTCAACGTAGCATACCGATGGTTTATAGGGTACGATCTGACAGAGAAGCTGCCCGACGTGAGCGTGATTTGGCAGAACCGGCTTCGGAGGTATAACGGGACGGACGTTCCACAGCAGATATTTGATGAAATCGTTCGGCAGGCAATGGCAAAAGGGTTGGTAGGCGGAAAAATACTGTATTCGGACAGTACCCATTTGAAAGCAAGTGCCAATAAAAACAAATACGTTGAAAAGCAGGCAAAAAAAGAATCCAAGGACTATATAGACGATCTGAACAAGGCAATCAACGAAGACCGTATCGCTCACGGAAAAAAACCGCTGAAGTTTAATGGCGATGAATTGAAAGAAGATCAGGAAGAAGAAAAGGAAAATTATTTTGACGATAACAGCAATGGCGGAAACGGCGGCAGTACGGTAGAAACAAAGACAATCAAGGAAAGCACAACGGATCCGGAAAGCGGATTTATGCATCGGGACGGAAAGCCGCAGGGATTCTTTTATCTTGACCACAGAACGGTAGACAGCAAGAACAATATTATTACCGATGTTTTCGTTACCCCGGGAAATACCAATGACGTAAAACCTTATCTCAGAAGATTAAAAACGCAGATTGAAAAATTCGGTTTTCAGGTCAAATACG
>JAKSOD010000009.1 GCA_024405755.1 Clostridia bacterium | reverse complement strand
GTATTCTTAAAGTCAACCGTTCTGCCTTGACTGTCAGTGATACGTCCGTCGTCCAAAACCTGCAACAGAACGTTAAAGACGTCGGGGTGAGCCTTTTCTATCTCGTCAAAGAGAATGACGGCATAGGGCTTTCTGCGCACTGCCTCTGTAAGCTGTCCACCTTCGTCGTAACCTACGTATCCGGGAGGCGCTCCGATCAGCCTGGATACCGAGTATTTCTCCATATACTCACTCATATCAATACGGACCATACTCTTTTCGTCGTCGAACAGTGCTTCGGCAAGAGCTTTTGCAAGCTCGGTCTTACCGACACCCGTAGGACCTAAGAAGAGGAACGAGCCAATAGGACGGCGCGGATCCTTGATTCCGGCACGGGAGCGGAGAATCGCTTCGCTGACCTTGAGCACTGCTTCATCCTGACCGATGACTCGCTTATGAAGGATGTCCTCAAGACCCAAAAGCTTTTCACGCTCGCTCTCCATGATCTTGGATACGGGAATACCTGTCCATCTCGCGACGATCTTGCAGATCTCCTCCTCGCTGACGTTATCACGAAGGAGGGACGTGCTCTTGGTCGCTTCTGCGGCTCTCGCCTCTTCCTCTTCAAGCTGTTTCTTCAAAGCAGGAAGCTTGCCGTACTGAAGCTCTGCGGCTTTGCCAAGGTCGTAGTTACCTTGAGCGCGTTCGATCTCAGCATTGGTCTGCTCGATCTCCTCACGGAGCTTTTGGAGCTTTTCGATCGACTGCTTTTCCATATCCCACTTTGATTTCATTTCGTTAAAGGTTGCGCGCATATCGGCAAGCTCGGCTTGAATTTCCTTGAGGTGTTCTGCCGAGAGCTTGTCCTTTTCCTTTTTCAGCGCGGCTTCCTCAATCTCGTGCTGCATGATCTTATGGGCAACCTCGTCCATTTCGGAGGGCATGGAGTTCATTTCGGTTTTGATCAGAGCGCACGCCTCATCTACAAGGTCAATTGCCTTGTCGGGAAGAAAACGGTCGGAAATATAGCGGTCGGAAAGGGTTGCGGCGGCAATCAAAGCTCCGTCGTGGATCTTTACACCGTGGAATACCTCGTAGCGTTCCTTGAGTCCTCTCAAAATCGAGATCGTGTCTTCAACGGTAGGCTCGGGAATCATGACGGGCTGGAACCTACGCTCCAAAGCCGCATCCTTTTCAATGTACTGACGGTACTCGTTGAGCGTTGTAGCACCGATACAGTGGAGCTCGCCGCGCGCAAGCATCGGCTTTAAGAGGTTTCCCGCATCCATGGCACCGTCGGTCTTGCCCGCACCGACAATGGTGTGGAGCTCATCAATGAACAGAATGATCTTTCCCTCACTGTTCTTGACCTCTTCCAGCACTGCTTTGAGTCTTTCCTCAAACTCACCACGGAACTTTGCACCCGCGATCAGCGCACCCATATCGAGTGAGAAGATAATGCGATCCTTCAGGTTGTCGGGAACGTCGCCCTTGGCGATACGTAACGCAAGACCCTCCGCAATCGCAGTCTTACCAACACCGGGCTCACCGATGAGGCAAGGGTTATTTTTTGTTTTTCTGGACAGAATGCGGATCACATTTCGGATCTCGTCGTCACGACCGATAACGGGGTCAAGCTTATGTTCTTTTGCCTTGGCGACCAAGTCCTGTCCGTACTTTTTGAGTACGTCGTAGGTCTCTTCGGGATTGTCGCTGGTGATCGTCCTGCTACCTCGAACGTTTTTCAGAGCAGTCAGAAAGGCATCCTTCGTAAGACCTGTATTTCGGAAGATATCCTTGACCTTCATATCACCCTTTGCGAAGAGGGCAAGCATCAGATGCTCGACAGAGACGAACTCATCCTTCATCTTCTTCGCCTGTGCCTCTGCCTCGGTGAAGGCTGCATCAAGCTCTCTTGAGAGATACAGCTTGTCTGTCTGAACACCGCTGACCTTCGGCAAGAAAGAGATCGCTTGGTCTGTAAGTGTTTTTATATTTTCAATGGAAGCGCCGGATTGCTTTACAAGGTTAGGGATCAGTCCATCCTCCTTAGATACAAGGGCATCCAGCAGATGAACCTGTTCGATCTGCTGATTTCCGTTTTCCAAGGCGATTGATTGCATATCACGAAGCGCTTCAATACTTTTCTGTGTAAATTGATTCATATTCATACGTTTCACCTCGATATAGAGCGGGGGAACCCTTACGAAGAAGGGTCCCCCGATTATTTACTGGATTTCAAGTCGTCTGCCTTCTTCGACTTTCTGTGTTGCTTTAGGCAGCGTCAGCGTGAGAATACCGTCCTTGTAGGAAGCACAGATTTCATCGCTGTTGATACCGTCCAGATCAAAGCTTCTTGTGAAGGAGCCGTAAGAACGCTCTCTTCTGAGGTAATTGTTCTTTTCGTCCTTTTCTTCGTTTTCGGTTTTGTGCTCAGCATGGATCGTGAGGTAACCGTTTCTGACTTCGGCGTGGATATCCTCTTTGGAGAAGCCGGGGAGCTCAGCGTCAAGAACGTATGCGTTCTCGGTCTCGCGAATATCGGTCTTGAAGGCAGGAACCTGATGTCCGAAGAAGTTCTTCTCAAATTCCTCCATCGCTTTGAAAGGGTCATAGGAACCAAGAAAATGGTTGTTGCGTGCAAAGGGTGTAAGTTCAAACATAACAGAATCCTCCTTATAGATTTGTAAGTGTATTATTTGTTGAAAGGAGCAATTTTATTCGAGATCCAGGCGCCATTCATATCTCTTCCTTTCACATGATATATTGTAAACCTGATTTGTTACACAAATATTATGAAAAGATGTTATAATTGTAAATATTAGCACTCTGTTGCGGAGAGTGCTAATTGTATAAAATTGAAAATACGAGATGCTCGATTATACAACGGGAATGTGTTAGCAAACATCAGGGCGGTTTGCTAACTCAAAAAATTATCAAATAGAGATTATATTTGATAAACTGTACGTCTCTTGGTCAAAGGCTTTGACCATATTTAATGCCTCAAAAATATCGTAGTCCACGATTTTATTATCCTTCAATCCAACCACGCGGTTTCCAACGCCTTTGCTGAGAAGCTCAACGGCTGCATATCCCATTTTCGCCGCAACAACTCTGTCGCGAAGCGTTGGATTTCCGCCACGCTGAATATGCCCAAGAATGGTTGCACGTGTTTCAATGCCCGTCGATTCCTGAAGCTGCCTTGCAAGCTGTGTTGCATCGCAAAGCCCCTCCGAAACAACGATGATGAAATGGTTTCTTCCGTTCTTTTGGGTTTCAAGAATCTTGTCGATCACATTCTGCAAATCAAAGCCGATCTCAGGAACGATGATGGCAGTGGCACCGACTGCAAGACCGCTTTGAAGGGCAATGTCTCCCGCACCGTGTCCCATAACCTCTACCACACTGCATCTTTCATGCGAGCAAGCTGTGTCGCGGAGCTTGTCTACCATTTCTACCACCGTATTCATTGCCGTATCAAAGCCTATGGTATATTCGGTTGATGGAATATCGTTGTCAATCGTTCCGGGAATACCGATGCAGGGGATTCCTCTGAGCGAAAGATCTCTGGCACCTCTGAATGAGCCGTCACCGCCGATTACAATCAGCCCCTCGATCCCGTTGTTTTTGCAGTTTTTGATCGCTTCTTGCATTCCTTCCTCCGTAGTAAAGAGCGGACAGCGAGCGGTATATAACACAGTTCCGCCGCGTTGGATAATATCGGATACCGAGCGAATATCAAGATCGACGATGTTGTTTTCAATCAGTCCATTATAACCGCGCTTAATGCCTTTAACGGTCATTCCCATATAATCCGCAGCTCGAACGATCGAACGGATAGCCGCATTCATTCCGGGCGCATCTCCGCCGCTTGTAAGTACACCTATGGTTTTCATTATTTTTCACCTCACGTAAAAAGAGCAAAGCTATCCCGATAAAAAATCAGAACGCCTTTGCTCTGTATAAACTTAAATCTGTATTATGAATAGGTTTTAATAATTTCTTCGGCAATTTCACGTTTGGAAATACAGCGGTCCATTGCCTGTTTTTCAATGTATCTGTGTGCGTCCGCTTCTGTCATTTTCAAGCTGTCGATCAGAACCCATTTTGCGCGGTTGACGATGCGGATCTCCTGCATCTTTTCCTCGGTTGACATGGTTTTCTTTTCAAACTTCTTTAGCCGCTCTCTTGTTGCGATCATCCAGTCGATTGCCTGAGACACGATGGGCTTGGAGGTTGGCTTTGGCAAAACGTAAACTCCGTACTCCGCAACCCGATTATAGGTCGTGGCGTAAACGTCCGAGCGAACCATTAACAGCGCTACGGAAGTTTTCAGCCCGGAAAGATCCATCGCAAAGCGAACGCCTGCATCATCGGGAAGGGGAGAGTTAATGACGATAAAATCATAGGTACGGTCTGCCAAAGCGCGTTTAGCGGCATTGACGCTCGTTTCAAAACGGACGGGGTCAAATTTTGAGTCGGGTAGTAATGGGATAAGTGCTGAATTGAAAGCGTCGGACGCAGAAACGACCAAAACGCTGTAAATCTGTTCCTGTAAGCTCACATTACTCCCTCCTTCCACTGTAGATTTGATTGTTATCAGATGAGTTTTCTGCTGTAAAACTCTATGATCTGCTCTGGCAGATGTTTGCGAATGAATGTACTTTCCTTCATAACGGTGATCGCTTCATCAAGAGAAGAGGGAAGCTTCTTAAACCGACTCAGCGTTTCTTTGTCCGCCCTAAAGAGGTTGATATCGGAGGCGGGAGGTGGGGTCAGATTATTCTGAATACCGTACAGCCCCGCATAGATGAGAAGCGCAAAGGCAAGATAAGGGTTTGCCGTTGGGTCGGGAGAACGAAGCTCTACGCGCTTCTGCTCGTAAACGGCGGCAGGAACGCGAACAAGCTGAGAGCGGTTTTCAAACGACCAGGAAATATAGGCAGGTGCTTTGCTTTGACCGAATCTTTCATAGGATGCCTCGGAGGGATTCAAAAAGGCGGTCATTTCGGGAATGAATTCCAGCACTCCCGCGATGATGTGTGAAAGCGATACCTCGCCTTTTTCGCTGTTCGCTGAAATATTGATGTGAAAGCCGTTTCCCGCTTTGTCCTTCAAGGGCTTTGGCGTGAAATCAGCCCACAGACCGTTTCTGCACGAAACGGTTTTTACAACGGTTTCAAAGGTCTGCGAGTTATCTGCGGCAGTCAAGGCATCGGAATAGCGGAAATCGATCTCGTTTTGTCCCGGCCCCTCCTCGTGATGTGAGCTTTCGGGGCGGATACCCATCTGTTCCAGCATCAGGCAGATCTCTCGGCGAATGTTTTCGCCCCTATCCTCGGGAGCAATATCCATATAACCTGCCTCGTCATAAGGCGTATCGGTTTTGCTGCCAAGCTCGTCCAGCTTAAATAGATAAAATTCAAGCTCGGGACCGAAATCAAAGGCAATTCCGCATTTTTTAGCATCGTCAATAGCACGGATCAGAATGCTTCTTGTGTCGCATTCAAAAATTCTTCCGTCGGGATAGGTGATCGTACAGAACATACGAACCACACGCCCATGCTCGGGACGCCATGGAAGCACCGAGAGTGTGGACGGATCAGGGTGTAGCATTAGGTCGGAGTGAGTTTCATCACCGAAGCCTCGGATGGCAGATGCGTCAAAAGCGATGCCGTCCTTAAAGGCGCGAGGAAGCTCACTCGGCATAATGGAAATATTCTTTTGTTTGCCGTAAATATCGCAAAACGCAAGACGGATAAACTTCACGTCCTCCTCCTTTACGTATTGCATAACTTCCTCTTTCGTGTACTTCATTTCACTACCTCTTTCTTTCCTTAATTTGCAACGTACATTTGTTTATATGGATTTTTTGTATCAGGCGTAATAACGGTAAATTCTGCATTCATTACATCGTTTACTTCAAGTCCCAAAAGGGCACAGTATTCCGTGAGATAAGGTTTGATCTCGTCAAGGTCGGCTTTCGTCGCGCGTGCGGTTCTGACCTGACTCGGAAAACGAATATTTGAGCAATCCGAGCGCAGATACATCTTTCCACCGTGCATTCCCGTGCAGGGAAAATTGCTGACGATCGGCTTATCATTCTCCGTAAGACCGAGAACGATAATCCTGCCGCCTGCCTGATACTCACCGAGAAAGTTACCTGCTTTGCCGCCGATGATCATAACGGGAACCTTGTCCTCGTATGCCTTCATATGGATTCCTGCGCGATAACCGGCGTTGCCTTTTACGTAGATTCTACCGCCGCGCATGGCATACCCTGCGGCATCTCCGATATTGCCTTCAACGACGATGTAACCGTCATTCATTGTATCTCCGACTGCATCCTGTGCATTGCCTTTCACGCGAATTGCCGCACCGTTGAGGTAAGCACCAAGCGCATTTCCGGGCGTACCAGTGATTGTGATGGCTTTATCCGACATTCCCGCGGCGATAAATCTTTGACCGCAGCAGTTCAAAATTTCCAATTCACTTTTGGTATTGCGGAGTTTTCCGTTGATGGTGGCATAGTCAAGCCCTTTTGCATCAATACGTATCATTATACCACACCTCCGAGCATTTTTCTACGCTGATTTTGTGAATATGCGAATAAAGTTGGATTTTTTTTCAAAATATCGAAATTTATCGTATCAATCGGCACCCTTTCACGAATAAGCGACGTATAAATACCCGCACGTTCCACTTGTCCGATCAGAATGAAGCCCGTCAGAACGCCGTCTTTGGTAAACAGACGCTTGAGTGTTCCGTTGCCTTTTTCTTCGTACATCTCACCGCCGTCACTCTCCCCAAAATAACTTCCCGCCGTGATCGCATGCAATCCGAAGAACCCGATGGAGTTCATGGGAATTGCTTTATCAAACACCTCGTTACCGCCTGCCATGTTCACACCTGCGGTATGTCCCTGCATATAAGCATTGGGAAGAATGGCGAGTACACGGCGATCTCCGAGAGAAATATCCATTCCCTCGGTACAGTCTCCGGCTGCATAAATGTCGGAGAAGGAGGTTTTCATTCGCTCATCAACGACAATCTCGCGATTGACCTCGCCGCCAAGCTCTCCTATAAGAGTTGTATTGGCGCGTACTCCGACTGCCATGACAAGAATATCAAATTCGACAGTAGCACCGCTTTTCATCGTGGCTTTATTCCCGTTAAACTCTGTGGCTGTATCGCCAAGCATAAATTTGATACCGTTTTCTTCAAGACGTGCTTGCATTAGCGCGGCACATTCCTCGTCAAGAATGCTGGAAAGTACTCTTGTAGCAAGGTCACAGACCGTGACAGAGCCGACACGCCCCGAGATTCCCTCGGCACATTTGAGTCCAATCAGACCCGCGCCAACGATCAACACTCTGCTATCCTTAGTGAGTACCTTTTCAAGCGAGAGGGCATCGTTCAAGGTCATAAAGGAAAATTTATTTTGTACTGTTTCGAGTCCCTTGATCGGTGGAATAAAAGGAGCAGAACCGGTAGCCACGCAGACAGAAGTATAGGGAAGTGCCGTACCGTCGTCAAGGAGAACGGTTTTTCCGTTTTTGTCAATTTTCACAGCTTTTTTCCCGTAGAGGACACGGCAGCCGTTTGAGCTGTAAAAGTCGGGCTTTCTGTAATTCATTTTATCAAGGGTCGTCTTTTTTTCAAGATAGTAGGAAATAAGAGGGCGACCGTAAACCGGGCACTGTTCTTCGGAAATTTCCGTAATGGGTGAGATTTTGTCAACGCTTCGGACACCTTCAATACAACCTACAGCGGCAACTCCGTTACCGATGATTATGTATTCAGCCATTTTCATCGCCCCTTTCCTCATAGACGATAGCATTGTTCGGGCAGCCTTTTACACAAGCGGGAGCACCGCAGGAATTTTGCAAGCAAAGCTCGCATTTCTGTATAACGCCGTTTTCGTTTGATGCAAGTGCACCGTAAGGGCATACCAATATGCAGGTATAGCAGCCTACGCATTTACTTTGGTCAATGTGAATTAAACCGTCATCGCGTGTGATTGCACCTGCGATACAGCTTTTGACACACATAGGATCCTCGCAATGACGGCAGGAAACCGCATACGATATTTTTTCGATGCCTTCTATGTGGATCCTCGGATAGATCGGTTTGCCCTTGAGCGCATCTGCCATATCCTTTTTACCGGAGTTTGCAAACGCACAGTTATATTCGCAAAGATGGCATCCAAGACACCACTTTTCATTTACATAGACTCTTTTCATGATGTTTACCTCATTCTCCCGCGTGGGATATACCGAGTATCTGCAACTCCTTGTCGGTAAGTCCGACACCTCTGAGCATCAGTCGGTTGCCACGGAGGGCTTCGATTGAGTTGATACCCATACCGCCCATCAGCTCCTTGATTTCGTGTTGCCAAGCGTGCATCAGGTTGACGAGTCTTTGATAACCGAGATCGGGATTGAGACGCTTTACAAGCTCGGGACGTTGTGTTGCAATACCCCAGTTACACTTGCCGGTCTGGCAAGTACGGCAGAGATGACAGCCGAGGGCGAGCAGAGCCGCAGTAGCAATATAGCAGGCATCCGCACCAAGTGCAATTGCCTTTACCACGTCTGCGGCAGAACGGATACTACCACCTACCACAAGGGATACGTTATTTCTGATGCCTTCATCGCGCAAACGCTGATCAACCGAAGCAAGAGCAAGCTCAATCGGAATACCTACGTTATCGCGGATTCTCGTAGGAGCCGCACCCGTACCGCCGCGGAATCCGTCAATAGCAATGATATCCGCACCGCTTCGTGCAATTCCGCTGGCAATAGCGGCAATGTTGTGGACTGCCGCAACCTTGACGATGATCGGCTTTTTGTAATCGGTTGCTTCCTTCAAGGAAAAAACGAGCTGACGCAGATCCTCGATAGAATAAATGTCGTGATGCGGAGCAGGGGAGATGGCATCCGAGCCTTCGGGTATCATACGAGTACGTGAGACATCACCGACGATCTTGGCACCGGGCAAATGACCGCCGATTCCGGGCTTGGCGCCTTGTCCCATTTTGATCTCAACCGCCGCGCCTGCCTTCAGATACTCCTCGTGAACGCCAAATCGTCCCGATGCAACCTGTACGATGGTGTTCTCACCATAGACGTAAAAATCCTCATGAAGTCCGCCCTCGCCCGTATTATAAAGAATACCGAGCTCCTTGGCGGCACGCGCAAGGCTTTCGTGTGCGTTATAGCTAATTGAGCCGTAGCTCATCGCGGAGAACATCATCGGCATCGAAAGCTCAAGCTGAGGCGGAAGCTTGCAGATCAGCTTACCGTCAGCATCTCGCTCGACCTTTTCGGGCTTCTTTCCGAGGAACACCTTGGTTTCCATTGGCTCACGAAGAGGGTCGATTGGCGGGTTTGTGACTTGAGACGCATTGATCAGGATTTTATCCCAATATACGGGAAGAGGCTTGGGATTTCCCATTGAGGACAGCAGGACCGCACCGCTTCCCGCTTGCTTGTATATTTCATTGACGGTATCCTGTTGCCAGTTAGCGTTTTCGCGAAGCTGACAGTCGCTTTTTACGATCTTAAGTGCACGGGTAGGGCAGAGCGATACGCAACGGTGGCAGTCCACGCACTTTGACTCGTCGCTGAGCATGATCTTGCGTTCCTCATCGTAGGTATGTACTTCGTTGGCGCACTGTCGTTCGCAAACACGGCAGGTCACGCAGCGGCTGTCATTTCTGACAACTTCAAATTCCGGATAGATAAAGTTTACAGCCATCAGAAACAGCCCTCCTTTACATTGACGATCACAGGCTCACCGCCTGCGGGTGCCCAAATGTTTTCCGCGTTTGGCTCCATGACGCGAATCGCCGCTTCTTCGCTGGCGATATATACCTTATTATCCTTTTCACCAACTACCATGGAACGAAGCTTGAGACGGTCGTTGAGCGCCATAAGTCCTCCGTTGTAACCCAAAACGATGGAAAACGGACCCGTGACGAGCAGGCTTGGGAAAAGGGTGCGAAGATAGGTATGCTTTTCCTTATCCTCCATATCGGCTTTATTGGCGATCGTGCTCCAGAAGGGCGCGGCAACGACGCTTGCGGCTTCTCCAAGCGTAAGTCCCTGCACGCGAACGAGATAATCAAAGATGTAGGTAATGACCTCGGTATCGGTTTGGAGATTACACTTGTATCCAAACATTTCAATATATCTTCTGTTTGCATCGTAAGAAGAGATCTCTCCGTTATGAACGATAGAGTAATCAAGAAGAGTAAAGGGATGCGCTCCGCCCCACCAGCCGGGCGTGTTGGTCGGATATCTGCCGTGAGCAGTCCACGAGTATCCTTCATATTCATCTAATCTGTAGAATTCGCCAACATCCTCGGGAAAGCCGACTGCCTTGAAGGTTCCCATATTCTTTCCGCTGGAAAATACGTATGCGCCGGGCATTTCGGTATTGATCTTCATGACGGTACGAACGACAAATTCCTTTTCGTCAAGCTGCATGGAATCAAGCACGGAACGCAAGGGAGCAACGAAGTAACGCCATATGATCGGCTCGTCGGTAATGGATGGTATTTTTTTCGTGGGAATGATCTCGGATTTTACAATTTCAAATCTTTCCTTTAAGAATACTTCGCAATTCTTTCTCGTTGTACGCTCATCAAAGAAAAAATGAAGAGCGTACAGATCCTTGTATTCCGGATAAATGCCGTAAGCGGCAAAGCCACCGCCCAGACCGTTGGAACGGTCGTGCATAGGCATCATCGCTTCAATGATCGGTCTGCCCGACATTCTCTCACCGTCCTTGGCGATTACCGCTGCGATGGCGCATCCCGATGGAATACGTACTTGACCTTCTTTCAACATAATAGTAACCATTGCCTTTCCTGAAACAAAAAAGCAAAGGCGTTCACGGATAGACAGCGTGTGCTGTATCCTATGAACGCCTTTGCTCATATGCAAGCATTATAGCACGAAACTTGCAGATTGTCAAGAAGTTTTTGGGAAAAATTCAGATTTTGCAGGATTTTTCAAAAAACTTTTCAAAAACCCCTTGACAAACCACAAGCGAGGGTGTATAATGTGTCGCGTAAAGGCAAAGGCGTCTTTGACAGGGTAACACCTATCAGAGCCGCCTTTGCCTTTTTATGTTTCATACATTAAGGAGGATTTCTGTTATGTCATACGTAGATGAGGTAATAGAGCAAGTTGTAAGTCAAAACCCAAACGAGCCCGAATTTCATCAGGCAGTCAAGGAAGTTCTGGAATCGATCCGAGTAGTGGTCGATCAGAATGAGGAGCAGTTCAGACGCGATGCTCTCTTGGAGCGTCTGTGCAATCCCGAGCGCCAGATCAAGTTCCGTGTACCGTGGATCGACGATAAAGGACAGGTACACGTCAACACCGGCTATCGCGTTCAGTTTAATAGCGCGATCGGTCCGTATAAGGGAGGCTTAAGACTTCATCCTTCTGTTAATATTGGAATTATTAAGTTCCTCGGCTTTGAACAGATTTTCAAGAATTCGCTTACGGGTCTTCCCATTGGAGGAGGAAAGGGCGGTTCCGATTTTGATCCCAAGGGCAAGAGTGACCGAGAGGTGATGGCGTTCTGTCAGAGCTTTATGAGTGAGCTTTGCAAATACATCGGAGCAGACACAGACGTTCCCGCGGGAGATATCGGAACGGGGGCACGCGAGATTGGATATATGTTTGGTCAATATAAGAAGCTCAGAGGCTTGTTTGAGGGTGTTCTCACGGGGAAGGGACTTTCATATGGCGGTTCACTTGCAAGAACCGAGGCTACGGGCTATGGTCTCTTATATTTGACCGAGGAAATGCTGAAATGCCACGGTGTAGATATGAAGGGAAAGACCGTTACAGTTTCGGGTGCCGGTAATGTTGCCATTTATGCAATCGAGAAGGCAGAGCAGATGGGGGCAAAGCCTGTTACCTGCTCAGACTCTACCGGTTGGGTTTACGATCCCGACGGAATCGACGTTGCGGCGCTCAAGGAGATCAAGGAAGTCAAGAGACAAAGACTTACGGAATATAAGAAATACAGACCAAATTCCGAATACCACGAGGGCAAGGGTGTATGGACCGTTAAGAGTGATATCGCTCTTCCTTGTGCTACGCAGAACGAGCTTGACCTTGAGGATGCAAAGATGCTGGTTGCAAACGGTGTGATCGCAGTTTGCGAGGGTGCAAATATGCCTACCACCGCCGAGGCGACCAAGTATTTCCAAGAGAACAACGTGTATTTCGTTCCGGGTAAGGCGGCAAATGCGGGCGGTGTTGCAACATCGGCACTTGAAATGTCTCAGAATAGCGAACGCTTGTCTTGGAGCTTTGAAAAGGTAGACGGTGAGCTCAAGGGCATTATGGTTCGTTTGTATCACAACATTGACGATGCCGCAAAGAAGTATGGCTTTGAGGGCAATTACGTAGTCGGTGCGAACATTGCGGGCTTTGAAAAGGTCGTAGATGCAATGAATGCACAGGGCATAGTTTAAGGTAATAAGTAAGAGTGAAAATGAATAAGTGAAGGCAATGGCGTCTTTCTTGTGTAAAAAACAGGACAGACACCTATCACATTTTTTAGAACAATTTGCAAAGGAGAAATATATTATGGCAACGGTAAAAGAACAATTCGGAAGTCTGGTCTTTGATGACAGAGTGATGAAAGCGAGCCTTGATGCAAAGGTTTACGCTTCCTTGAAAAAGACGATTGATGAAGGAAAGGAGCTTGATCTGACTGTCGCAAATGCTGTGGCAGTCGCTATGAAGGATTGGGCGGCAGCTCACGGCGCAACCCATTATACACATTGGTTTCAGCCTCTTACGGGTGTTACGGCAGAGAAGCATGACAGCTTTATTTCACCTGCCCCTGACGGCGGAGTCATTATGGATTTTTCGGGCAAGGAGCTGATCAAGGGTGAGCCCGATGCATCTTCGTTCCCCTCGGGAGGACTTCGCGCCACCTTTGAGGCAAGAGGCTATACCGCTTGGGATCCTACCTCTTACGCATTTATCAAGGGAAAGACGCTGTGCATTCCTACAGCATTCTGCTCCTATGGTGGCGAGGCTCTTGATAAGAAGACTCCCTTGCTTCGTTCTATGGAGGCACTCAACGTGCAGGCTCTCCGTATTCTGAAGCTTTTCGGAAACGATACCGTAAAGCGTGTTACAAGCTCGGTCGGCCCCGAGCAGGAATATTTCCTTGTTGACAGAGAAATGTATAACAAGAGGAAAGATCTCATATACACCGGGCGCACGCTCTTTGGCGCGAAGCCTCCCAAGGGGCAGGAAATGGATGACCATTATTTTGGTGTTATCAAGCCCCGTGTTGCCGCTTATATGGAGGATCTCAATGAGGAGCTGTGGAAGCTTGGTATTTTTGCAAAGACTGAGCATAACGAGGTCGCACCCGCACAGCATGAGTTGGCACCCATTTATACCACAACGAATATTGCCACCGACCACAACCAGCTTACGATGGAGATTATGCAGAAGGTTGCCGCAAAGCACGGTCTTGTTTGCCTGCTCCACGAAAAGCCCTTTGCGGGTGTTAACGGCTCGGGTAAGCACAACAACTGGTCTATTGCAACCGATGCAGGACAGAATTTGCTCTCTCCCGGCGAAACACCCTACGAAAACGCGCAGTTTTTGCTGTTCCTTTGCGCCGTAATCAAGGCTGTTGACGATTATCAGGACCTTCTCAGAATTTCGGTTGCTACCGCAGGAAACGATCACCGCCTCGGTGCAAACGAAGCACCTCCCGCCGTGGTATCCATCTTCCTCGGTGACGAGCTGAACGCTGTCCTTGAGGCAATCGAGAACGATACCCCCTATCAGGGTGCTAAGAAAATAACAATGAAGCTTGGAAGCGACGTTCTTCCCAAATTTAACAGAGATACCACCGACCGAAACCGCACCTCACCCTTTGCATTCACGGGCAACAAGTTTGAGTTCCGTATGCTTGGCTCCTCCAACAGCATCGCCTGTGCAAACATTATGCTGAACACAGCTGTTGCGGAATCATTGAAAATCTATGCTGACCGTCTTGAGGGCGTAGCTGATTTTGAGACTGCATTGCACGATATGATCAAGAAGACCATCAAGGATCACAAACGCATCATTTTCAACGGTAACGGTTACGACGATTCCTGGATAAAGGAAGCAACCGAGAAGAGAGGTCTTTGCAACTATCGCACCACAGCTGACTGTATGCCACATATTCTTGATGAGAAAAACGTAAGAATGCTGACGTCTCACAAGGTTTTTTCCGAGGTGGAGTTGAAATCCAGGTGTGAGATCATGCTGGAAAATTACTGCAAGACGGTTATGATCGAAGCGTGTACGATGGTCGATATGGCAAAGAAGCAGATTCTTCCCGCCGTCAGTGCATATACGACCGATCTTGCCGAAAGCGTTGAAAAGAAGCTCAAGCTCGGTACAGATATTGCATGCAAGTACGAAAAGGAAGCCGTTAAGAAGCTTTCCATTCTATGCGATAAGATAGCCGAGGCGACCGACTTGCTTGAGGGCACACTTGTTAAGATCAAGGCGGCAGAGAGTATCGGGGAAGAATCCGAAATGATTCGTGATGCAGTCCTTGTCGCAATGAGTGAGCTTCGCGTGGCATGCGACGAGGCTGAGACGATGACCGCCGAAAAATACTGGCCGTTCCCGACTTATGGAGAACTTTTGTTCGGCGTGAGATAAACAGAGCATTTACGTTAAGGAGATGATTGATATGGATGCTACAAGCATCATGGAATTTGTAAAGGAAGCTGTAACGACCGAGGTGTTCGGTGTGTGGTTTTTGATTGGAGCCGCGCTTGTATTCTTTATGCAGGCAGGCTTCGCAATGGTTGAAACAGGCTTTACCAGAGCGAAAAACGCAGGTAACATCATTATGAAGAACCTGATGGACTTCTGCATCGGAACGGTTGTGTTCGTTTTGCTGGGCTTCGGACTGATGATGGCTGAGGATTACGTTTTTGGTCTCGTCGGAGTACCGAATCTCGATATCTTTACCGATTTTGGTGGATTTATCAAGGAAAATGCTTCGAGCTTTGTATTTAACCTTGTGTTCTGCGCTACCACCGCAACCATTGTTTCGGGGGCTATGGCAGAGAGAACAAAATTTGTTTCGTATTGTATTTATTCCGGTGTGATCTCTCTTGTCGTTTATCCGATTGAGGCAGGCTGGGTCTGGAATTCCCAGGGCTGGCTTGCACAGTGGGGCTTCCACGATTTCGCGGGTTCCGCTGCCATTCACTCGGTTGGAGGCTTGACCGCATTGATCGGTGCAATTATGGTTGGTCCCCGTCTTGGCAAATATGTTAAGGATAAGGCGGGAAAGGTTACAAAGGTAAACGCGATTCCCGGTCACTCTATCACGCTTGGCGCGCTTGGTTGCTTTATCCTTTGGTTTGGATGGTACGGCTTCAACGGAGCGGCAGCATGGGATGGAACCTCTTTGGCATCCATCTTCCTTACCACAACCATTGCCCCCGCAGTTGCGACCTGCACGACGATGATCTTTACTTGGATCAAGAACGGCAAGCCCGACGTTTCTATGTGTCTCAATGCTTCCTTGGCAGGACTTGTAGGCATTACAGCGGGCTGTGATTCGCTGGATGCGATCGGTGCTACGGTTGTTGGTGTCGTATCGGGTATCCTTGTTGTAGTGGTTGTTGAGTTTCTTGACCTGAAGCTGCATATCGACGATCCCGTCGGTGCCGTTGGTGTTCATTTGGTTAACGGTGTTTGGGGAACGCTTGCAGTAGGACTTCTGGCAAATCCCGAGGCTCCCGCAGGTCTTAACGGATTGTTTTATACGGGAAGTGCAGTGCTTCTCGGTAAGCAGACGGTAGGCATTCTTGCGGTTCTCGCATGGACCGCCGTCACGATGACGATTACCTTCCTCATCATCAAGAAGACGGTTGGTCTGCGTGTAAGTGCCGAGGAGGAGATCAAGGGACTTGACAGCACCGAGCACGGCTTGCCCAGTGCTTACGCAGATTTCGTTCCCGCAGTTGAAAGTCTTGATTACGGATATGAGAGTGCCGTTGCCGTTAGCGGAGAGGTACCGATGGCAGAGGCGGTCCCCGTAAAGAAGGTTCCTGCTTTTGAAGATGGTACGCCGAAGTTCACAAAGGTCGAGATCATTTGTAAGGAAGCGAGACTTGAGACTCTCAAGAACGCTATGATGGATATTGGTATTACGGGCATGACCGTTTCTCACGTGCTCGGATGCGGAGCGCAGAAGGGCAAGCCGGAATATTACCGCGGTGTTCAGGTTGAGGCAAATCTGTTGCCCAAGGTGCAGATAGATATCGTTGTCAGCAAGATACCTGTACGTCAGGTCATCGAAACGGCAAAGAAGGTTCTTTACACCGGACACATTGGGGATGGTAAGATCTTCGTTTATGACGTTGAAAACGTCGTAAAGGTTCGTACCGGTGAAGAGGGCTACGATGCCTTGCAGGATGTTGAGTAAAGGAGAAATATGAAATACGAAATTGAATTAACGACAGCTCAGGATGTGCAGGAATTTACAAGAATCGTACAGGGAGTAGATGTTGATGTAAGACTCAGCGGTAAAGATGAACACGGAAGTCCGTGGGAGCTATCCGCAAAGTCAATGCTATGCGTGTTACTGCTCGGCGGACACATACAGCACAGACATCGAATGTCTCAAAATATAGATTGGAATACGATTTATTGTGAATGTGAGAAAGATATTTACCCTTTGATCCAAAAGTTCATTAAAGAATAGCTTTCAAAAAGTGAAAGGAGCTTTCTATTATGCAAAGAAAGAAAGAAAATGAATTTGCTCCTCAAATTGATTTTAAGGAGCAGACTCCCGAGATGCAGTTGAAAGAAGTAAAGCCCGATCCTCTGTACGAGAAAGCGTTCCTTTCCCGTGAGGATAAGAATACGAGCGAATATGCTCGGAATACAACCACTTGGGATTAACTCCTAAAAGAACAAAAGCGTTTGAGAAAAGAGAAGTAATACGGATACTCGCTTATAGAGAGCACGGGATGGTGGAAGCCGTGCGGCGAGTCCGTATGAAGAACACTTTTCGAGCTGCAAGCTGAAAAAGCCTCGGCTTTAGTAGGTGCGCCGTTTGGTCGTGCGTCAATCGACATAGCCTTGATTGAGGCAAAAATGAAGAACAAATATAGGTGGCACCGCGAGTACAGCACTTGCCCTATAGGATGCTGAATTTACTACATATATGAGGTAAAAACAATGTGTTCCATTATGGGTTATTGCGGAAGCGGCACCACTTTTGCGTCGTTTTCCGAAGCGTTTGATAAAACGGTCTCGCGCGGACCGGATGATACGAAAATCATTGATACGGGAAATGGTCTTCTTGGGTTTCACAGACTGGCAATTATGGGTCTTACTCCGTCAGGAATGCAGCCCTTTGAACTTTCCGGCAGCTACGTTGTGTGTAACGGTGAAATCTACGGCTTTGAAAAACAAAGGGAAGCACTAAAAAAGAAGGGATATACCTTTGTAAGCAACAGCGATTGTGAGATACTGCTCCCGATGTACCGTGAATACGGCACTGCAATGTTTGCTATGCTTGATGCGGAATACGCTCTCATCATTTATGATGGTGATAAGGATGAGTACATAGCAGCCCGTGATCCCATCGGTATCAGACCTCTTTATTACGGGTATGACGGTGAAGGCGTAATCCTTTTTGCCAGTGAAGCGAAAAACCTTGTCGGTCTTACAGAAAAGATCATGCCGTTTCCTCCCGGACACTACTATAAAGACGGTCGTTTCGAGTGCTATACCGATATCGCAAAGGTGGATAAAGTCTGTCAGGATGACCTTGAGGGCGTATGCCATCAGATTCACGACAAGCTGGTGGCAGGTGTTGAAAAAAGACTCGTTGCCGACGCTAAGGTTGGATTTCTTCTTTCGGGCGGCTTGGACTCTTCGTTGGTGTGCGCAATTGCGCAGAAAAAGAGTGACGTGCCGATCAAGACATTTGCCATCGGAATGAGTGAGGATGCTATCGACCTCAAATATGCAAAGCAGGTTGCCGATTACATTGGAAGCGATCATACGGAGATCTATATGACGCCGGATGATGTGCTTTCCTCGCTTGAAACGGTCATTGCAATGCTTGGTACCTTTGATATAACGACGATCAGAGCCAGTATGGGAATGTATCTCATCTGCAAGGCGATCCACGAGCAGACCGATATTCGAGTTCTTCTCACGGGGGAGATTTCCGACGAGCTGTTTGGTTATAAATACACCGATTTTGCACCAAGTGCCGCCGAATTTCAAAAGGAGTCGGAGAAGAGGATCCGTGAGCTTCATATGTACGATGTGCTTCGTGCCGACCGTTGCATTTCGGTAAACTCTCTTGAAGCAAGAGTTCCGTTCGGTGATTTGGATTTTGTCAAGTACGTCATGAGCATCGATCCCGAGCTAAAGCTGAACAAGTACGGAAAAGGAAAATATCTCTTACGCCACGCCTTTGAGGATGGTGATTATCTACCCGATTCGATTTTGTGGCGAGAGAAAGCTGCGTTCTCGGATGCGGTAGGACACTCAATGGTTGACTACTTAAAGGAATATGCCGAGAGTAAGTATACCGATTCGGAATTTGAGGAAGGGTGCAAAAAGTACACACACGCAACCCCCTTTACCAAGGAATCGCTTTTGTATCGTGAGATATTTGAAAAGTATTATCCCGAACAATCTGAAATGATCGTCGCTTTCTGGATGCCCAACAAGGCGTGGAAGGGCTGCGACGTAAAGGATCCCTCTGCCCGAGTGCTCTCCAACTACGGAGCCAGCGGTGTATAAACGAAAAATCAGAGCTGCGTTTTTTGAGAACGCGGCTCGTTTTTTTATTAAATTATATTGACAAATAAGAAAAAAGGTGTATAATAATTCCGTGAGGGCAATGGCGTCTTCCGATCATTATCGGGCGTAGATTTACGGTCGGTTTTGTCGGGGCGAGTTGTCCGTATTTTTATTTTGTAAACAAAACTGAATAGATGCAAAGGCAAAGGCGTCTTAATGCTTCACCGCATTAAGCGTCTTTGCCTTTTTTGCTTGTTACGGGGATTTCAATTTTTGACTCAAAAAATGGAGGTATACACATATGGAAAAGAGAGAACAACTTTACGAGGGAAAAGCCAAAAAGGTCTTTGCGACGGACGATCCCGAGCTGCTCATCGTATCCTACAAGGACGACGCAACGGCATTCAACGGACTCAAAAAGGGAACAATCGTGGGTAAAGGTGTGATCAACAACAAAATGAGCAATCTTTTGATGCAAAGGCTGGAAAAGGCGGGGATTCCCACCCATTATGTGGAGGAGCTCAGCGAGAGGGAAACTCTTGTCAAGAAGGTATCCATTGTACCGCTTGAAGTTATTGTGAGAAATATTGCCGCAGGTTCGTTTTCCAAGAGATACGGCGTGGAGGAAGGAGTTGTTTTCGATTCTCCAACCATTGAGTTCTCATATAAAAACGATGAACTCGGCGATCCGCTCCTTGACGAGTATCACGCGCTGGCGTTGCATCTTGCCACTTTCGAGGAAATTGAAACCATCAAGAAGTATTCCTTTACAGTAAACGAGCAGTTAAAGGCGTTTTGGCGTGAGTGCGGCGTAACGCTTGTTGATTTCAAGTTGGAGTTCGGCAGACTGTCCGACGGGACTGTTGTTCTTGCCGATGAGATCAGCCCGGATACCTGCCGTCTCTGGGATAGCAAGACGGGGGAAAAGCTGGATAAGGATCGTTTCCGCCGTGATCTTGGCGGTGTTGAGGATGCATATGCCGAGGTAATGAAGCGGTTGACTGCTCACATCTAAATTTATTTTGAGGAAGGTAAATTATTATGTCAAACTGTGCAATTGTTGGAATCAACTGGGGTGACGAAGGAAAGGGAAGAATGGTGGATTTTCTCACAGAGGACTACGATGTGGTCGTCAGATATCAAGGCGGCGGCAACGCAGGTCACACCGTCATCAATGAATACGGAAAATTCGCGCTTCATCTGCTTCCCTCGGGAATATTCAGAGAAGGCATCGTCAATATACTCGGCAACGGTGTGGCACTTGATCCCGAAAATTTGTGGATTGAGATGCAGGATGTAATGGGAAAGGGCGTTGCTCTCACCCCCGATAATCTCAAAATCAGTGAACGAGCTTCACTTTTGCTTCCTTGGCACCGCGATCTTGATGCTTTGGAGGAGGCGAGACTAGCCGATAAAAAATACGGCTCCACCAAACAAGGTATCGCGCCGTTCTATTCGGACAAATATCAGAAAAAGACCGTTCTTGCGGGAGAATTATTCTATCCCCAAGAATTAAAAGCGCATCTTGCCGATCTGCTTGAATGGAAGAACCTGACCTTGACAAAGGTTTACGGGGCAGAGCCCTATACGATGGAAAAGCTTGAAGCGTGGCTCTCTGATGCTTGCGAAAAGATTAAGCCATATGTGTGCGACACAGGCTTGTTTTTGAAGGAAGCGCAAAAAGAGGGCAAGAAGATCCTTTTTGAGGCACAGCTGGGCTCTTTGCGCGATCTTGATTACGGTATTTATCCGTATACCACCTCCTCTAACACAACAGCGGCGTACGCACCGATCGGTTCCGGACTTCCATCCGCCAAGGTGGATGAAGTGGTTGGTGTGGTCAAGGCTTATTCCACCTGCGTGGGAGAGGGACCGTTTGTTTGTGAGATGTTCGGTGACGAAGCAGATGAGCTTCGCAAAGCAGGATTTGAGTATGGAGCCAAAACTGGGAGACCTCGCCGTGTCGGTCCCATTGATATCGTGGCAACACGTTACGGCGTTGAGGTTCAAGCGGCAACGGCAATAGCACTTACCAAGCTCGACGTGCTTTCGTATATGGACAAGATCCCCGTATGTACGAAATACATTCTTGACGGCAAGGAGACAAACCGTTTTCCGTTTCCGTCGGCACTGGGAAATGCGAAACCCGTTATAGAATATTTTGACGGCTGGAAATGTGACATCTCGGGTGTTCGCAAGTGGGAAGATCTGCCGCGTGAGGCACGAGAATACGTTATGTTTATTGAAAAACAAATCGATTGTCCAATCACCTACGTTTCGGTAGGACCCGAAAGAGACAGTATCATTATCAGAAAGTAAGGAGAATGAATATGACAAGCAAATACGAATCCCCCTTATCCTCGCGTTACGCATCTGAATATATGCTGAGCCTGCTTTCAAGTGACACCCGCTATAGCACGTGGCGTCGCCTTTGGGTGTCCCTTGCAAAAGCTGAACACGCTCTTGGACTTCCCGTGACCGAAGGACAGGTTGCGGAGCTTGAAGCACATACGACCGACATAGATTATGCGTGTGTTGCCGCACGTGAAAAGGAAGTTCGACACGACGTAATGGCTCACGTCTATGCCTATGGGCAAGCTGCCCCTTCTGCCGCAGGTATCATACATCTTGGCGCGACAAGCTGCTTTGTTACCGATAACGCAGATCTCATAATTTACCGTGATGCTCTGCGCTATTTACGTGCAGAGCTGTTGGTGGTTTTAGAGAATCTTTCCAAATTCGCCGAAAAATATAAGGAGATGCCCACTCTCGGCTATACGCACTATCAGCCGGCACAGCTTGTAACGGTTGGTAAGCGCGCAACGCTTTGGATGCAGGATTTTCTCTCCGATCTTCACGAGCTTGATTTTGCAATTGACAATATCAAGCTTCTTGGCTGTCGCGGAACGACAGGTACGGAGGCAAGCTTTGTGGAGCTCTTTGAGGGGGATACCGCAAAGATCGACGAAATGAACCGAATGATCTGTAAAGATTTCGGATTTGACGAGTGCTTTGATGTAGCCGGGCAGACGTATCCCCGCAAGGTGGATTCAAGAATACTGAACGCGCTTTCCTCTATCGCGCAGAGTGCGTACAGAATGGCGAACGATATTCGTCTGCTCCAGCACGACAGACAGGTAGAAGAACCCTTTGAAAAGAATCAGATCGGTTCCTCTGCTATGGCATACAAGCGCAACCCAATGAGAAGTGAGCGTATTTGCTCGCTGTCTCGCTATTTAATGACGGATGCGATGAACGCACCGATGACGGCATCGACACAGTGGCTTGAAAGAACACTTGATGATTCCGCTAACCGCCGCATTTCCATGCCCGAGGGATTCCTGTGCGCAGACGCGGTGATTCGCCTTTGCCAGAATGTAACGGACGGGCTTCATGTGAACGAAAAGATCGTTGAAAAAACGGTCAGGGAATACCTGCCCTTTATCGCAACCGAGAATTTGATGATGGAAGCGGTCAAGCGTGGAGGCAACCGTCAAGAGATCCACGAGATTATTCGAAAGTGCTCGATGGAAGCAACCGCCAAAATGAAGAACGGTGAGGAATGTGACCTGACGGCAAGACTTGCCGCCGAGCCTACCTTTGGTATGAGTGAGGCTGAGATCAACGCGCTTCTGGAACCGAGTAAGTATATTGGCAGGTGTCCCGAGCAGGTGGAAGCTTTCCTTGCTAAGGTCAAGCCCTTGTTAGAAGGCGTTGACGGCTCAAGCGCAGAAATCAATCTTTGAGGTGCGTATGGAAAAGATACTTGTTTTGGACTTCGGTGGACAGTATAACCAACTGATCGCACGCCGGGTGCGAGAGCATCACGTATATGCCGAGATCAAGCCTTATAATAAGATCACAGTGGGGGAAATCAAGGAAATCGGATACAAGGGAATCATCTTCACGGGCGGTCCCAACAGCGTATATGATGAGAAGTCTCCTCACTATGATCCTGTCATTTTGAATATCGGAATACCTATCCTTGGTATCTGCTACGGAGATCAGCTCATGGCGTATATGGCAGGAGGTGTGATCACCTCTGCCGAGAACAGCAGCGAATACGGAAAAACTACCGTATATGTAAAGAATAGTGTGCTTTTTAAGGGTATTCCCGAGAAAAGCATCGTATGGATGAGCCACACCGATTACATAAAAGAAGTCCCCGCAGGCTTTGAGATCATCGGCTACACAGATAAGTGTCCGTGTGCGGCAATGTGCGACGAAGAGCGAAAGCTTTACGGCGTGCAGTTCCATCCCGAGGTAACGCACAGCGAATTCGGAAAGCAAATTCTTTATAACTTTCTGTTCGACATTTGCGGCTGCACGGGCGACTGGACGATGGATAATTTCGTCGAAAGCTCTGTTACAAAATACAAAAAGGAGCTTTCCGGCAAAAGGGTTTTGCTTGCTTTATCGGGGGGCGTAGACTCCTCCGTAGCGGCCGTGCTATTGCATAAAGCCATTGGCGAAAACCTGATCTGTGTTTTCGTTGATCACGGACTCTTGCGGAAAGACGAGGGAGATTTTGTTGAAGCGACCTTCAAGGGACACTTTGGACTGAATCTCATTCGTGTAGGCGCCGAAGAACGGTTTCTTTCAAAACTTGCAGGGGTTACCGAGCCGGAGCAAAAGAGAAAGATCATCGGTGAGGAATTTATCCGCGTATTTGAGGATGAGGCAAAGAAGCTGGGCAAGATCCACGTGCTTGTGCAAGGAACCATCTATCCCGACGTGATTGAGAGCGGAAAGGGGGATTCTGCGGTGATCAAGAGCCATCACAACGTGGGCGGACTTCCCGATGTGATCGCCTTTGACGAGATCGTTGAACCTTTGCGAGATCTCTTTAAGGACGAGGTCAGAGCGGTAGGGACAGAACTCGGTATTCCTTACGAGCTTGTGTGGAGACAGCCATTTCCGGGGCCCGGTCTTGCCGTTCGTGTGATAGGTGAAATCACGAAAGATAAATTAGATGTATTAAGAGATGCGGATGCGATTTTCCGTGAGGAGATTGCAAATGCAAAGCTCGAAAAGGATACAAATCAGTATTTTGCTGTGTTGACCGACCTGCGTAGCGTGGGTGTCAAAGGGGATGCTCGCACGTATGGGTACACGGTCGCGCTAAGAGCCGTAACGACCGACGATTTTATGACGGCGGAATGGACAAGACTTCCATACGATGTTTTGGAGAGAGCGTCAAACAGAATCACGGGAGAGATCGGTATGATAACGAGAGTGGTGTATGACATCACCTCAAAGCCTCCGGCAACGGTGGAGTGGGAATAGACTACCGAAAATATAGGCAATGTAGAGGAAGGTGAAATCAATGACAAAATATATATTCGTAACGGGCGGTGTTGTATCGGGACTTGGAAAGGGAATAACCGCCGCTTCGCTCGGCAGACTTCTCAAGGCGAGAGGCCTCAAGGTGGCGGCACAGAAGCTTGACCCGTATATCAACGTAGACCCCGGCACAATGAGTCCTTATCAGCACGGTGAGGTGTACGTGACCGAGGACGGAGCTGAAACCGATCTTGACCTCGGACACTATGAAAGATTTATCGACGAGGATTTGAATAAGTATTCCAATCTGACCACCGGTAAGGTCTATTGGAACGTGCTGAACAAGGAGCGCAGAGGTGAATATCTCGGCTCGACCGTGCAGGTCATTCCGCACATTACAAACGAGATCAAGGAGTTCGTTTACAGCGTAGGCAAAAAGACCGACGCCGACGTGGTAATCACCGAAATCGGCGGCACTATCGGCGATATCGAGTCCCAGCCGTTTTTGGAAGCGGTTCGTCAGATCTCTTTGGAGGTCGGCAGAGAAAATAGCCTGTTTATTCACGTTACGCTGGTTCCGTTCCTGCGAGGATCGGATGAGCATAAGTCCAAGCCCACTCAGCATTCGGTCAAGGAATTGCAGGGAATGGGCATCAATCCGAATATCATCGTTTTGCGTTGCGACGAGCCGCTGGAAGAATCGATTTTTAAGAAGATCTCGCTGTTTTGCAATGTAAAGCCCGATTGTGTCATTGAAAATATCACCCTCCCCAACCTTTATGAAGCACCCTTAATGCTTGAAAATTCAAATTTTTCTTCTGTCGTATGCCGCGAGCTGAGTATAGATGCTCCCGCTCCCGAGCTTGAGGAGTGGCAGCAAATGGTGGAGCGTATTAAATCCAGGCCCTATACCGTGAGGATTGGTCTTGTAGGAAAATATGTAGGACTTCACGATGCCTATCTGTCGGTTGCCGAAGCCCTTCGACACGCAGGATATTACCACAATACGCATATCAAGATCGAATGGATCGACTCCGAAATACTGACTCCCGAAAACTATGAAAAGGCTCTTGCGGGACTTGACGGTATTCTTGTTCCGGGCGGCTTCGGCAGTCGTGGAATCGAGGGCATGATCCTTGCCGCAAGATATGCGAGAGAAACGGGGCTTCCGTACTTTGGCATCTGTCTTGGTATGCAGATCGCCGTTATCGAGTACGCGAGAAACGTCGCAGGTATCACCGATGCAAACTCGGGTGAGTTTGACGAGCAGTGCAAGCATAAGGTTATCGATTTTATGCCCGGGCAGAGCGACGATATTGACAAAGGGGGCACACTTCGTCTCGGTGCATATCCGTGTGAGATCAAGCCCGGAACAACGATGGAGCATTGCTACGAGACGAGACACATCAGCGAGCGACACAGACACCGTTATGAATTCAATAACGATTACCGCGAGGTGCTTACGGTTTGTGGCTTGACGCTGAGCGGCACATCTCCGGACGGCAGACTGATCGAAACGGTGGAGCTGAGCGACCGTCCCTTCCACGTCGGTGTTCAGTATCATCCCGAGTTCAAGAGCCGTCCCAATAAATGCCATCCACTTTTCAAGGGCTTTGTTGGTGCAGCGTTTGAACACGCCGAGGGAGGAAGAAAATGAGCATAGATCAAGCAATTCACGAGGAATGCGGGGTGTTTGGCGTAATCGCTCCCGAGGCGACTGACGTCGCAAACTATTGCTATTACGGTCTTTATGCCCTTCAACACAGAGGTCAGGAGGGATGCGGAACGAGTCGGTCGTATCCAATAAGAAAAAGGTCATCGTACTTGGCTCGGGTCCGATCCGTATCGGTCAGGGTGTGGAATTCGATTATTCCACCGTTCATGCTGTACAGACCATCAAGGCGGCAGGCTACGAGGCGATCATTATCAACAACAACCCCGAAACCGTTTCCACCGACTACACCTGTTCGGATAAGCTCTACTTTGAGCCGCTTTGCGTTGAGGACGTCATGAACGTGATCGAGCTGGAAAAGCCCGAGGGAGTCATAGCGACTCTTGGCGGTCAAACCGCAATCAATTTGGCTGAGCCGCTTGCCGAGCGCGGTGTAAAGATTATCGGAACCGACTGCGAAGCGATTGAACGGGCAGAGAACAGGGATGCCTTTGAAAAACTTCTTTCCGAGCTGCATATCCCTCAGCCGAAGGGCAGAGCGGTAACGAGCATTGAGGCGGGTGTCAGAGCGGCAGAAGAGATCGGATATCACGTGCTCGTTCGCCCCAGCTTCGTGCTTGGCGGCAGAGCGATGCAGATTGTCGCGAAAGAAGAATCGCTCCGAAACTATCTGAAAACCGCTGTTGAGATTGATGAGGATAAGCCCGTGCTTGTAGACAAATACATTCGCGGCAAGGAAGTCGAGGTCGATGCGATCTGCGACGGTAAGCGTGTGTTCGTTCCCGGTATTATGGAGCTGGTTGAGAGAACCGGTATCCACTCGGGAGATTCGATCAGCGTATATCCTACCTTTTCAATCTCCGATAAAGTCAAGAACACAATTCTCGAATACACCGAAAAGCTCGGACTCGGTATTGGCATTATCGGTCTATTCAACATCCAGTTTATCGTGGATGAGCACGACGACGTTTATATTATTGAGGTCAATCCTCGTTCCTCACGAACCGTACCGTTCCTTTCCAAAGCGACGGGATACAGCCTTGCGGATATCGCAACGATGGTCAACCTGGGCGTTTCCTTGCAGGAGCAGGGTATCTTTGATATTTATCCGAAAGAAAAGAGTCGTTATTACGTGAAGGCACCCGCATTCTCATTCTCCAAGCTTCGCGGCATGGACGCATACCTCTCTCCCGAAATGAAATCCACGGGAGAGGCAATCGGCTACGACGAAAAGCTGCATCGCGCCATGTATAAGGCGATGATCGCATCGGGTCTGACGCTCCGCAATTACGGTAGTTGTCAGTGTGGCAGACGAGGATAAGACGGAGACACTGCCGCTTGTAAAAAGATTTTATAATATGGGCTTTAATATCGAAGCCACCACGCTTACAGGACAGTACCTGAAGGATCACGGTATCCGTACAAGAATCCGTCACAAGCCGAGCGAAGGTAGCGAGGAGGTTCTTGACTCTATCAGACATATGTTAGCTGCGTCATTAACACCCGTGCAATCTTGTCGGGTAAGCATTTTGGAGACGGTGCCCGCATTCGTCGCTGTGCGGCGCAGAACAACATCACGATGCTCACCTCCCTCGATACCGTCAGAATGTTGCTGGACGTTCTTGAGGAGGTTACGATGGGAATCTCCACAATTAACGCAAAATAAAAAGGAAGTGATCAAATGCATTTTACGAAAATGCACGGACTCGGAAACGATTATCTGTATGTGTATGGTGAGGTTCCGAGCAATATTGAAGAATTATCAACAAAGCTTTCCGAGCGGCATTTCGGTGCCGGCTCGGACGGAATGATCTACATATCGCCTTCCGCCGTCGCGGATTTCAAAATGCGTATCTTCAACGCAGACGGAAGTGAAGCCAAAATGTGCGAAAACGGTATTCGCTGCGTCGGTAAATACGTTTATGATAAGGGCTATACGGATAAAAAGAATCTGACCGTTGAAACTCTTTCTGGTATCAAGACCTTGGAACTCGGTATCAGCTTCGGCAAGGTTAAAAGTGTGACCGTGGATATGGGACAAGCTGTTCCTGACGAAGATATGACGTTGAATGTTGACGGCGAAACAGTCATTCTGACTCCCGTATCCGTCGGTAATCCTTACGCTGTTATTTTCGTTGACGATATCGAAAAGGCACCTCTTATCACACTTGGAACAAAAATCGAGCATCACGAGGCGTTTGCGGACGGAGTGAACGTAGAATTTGTTCAGGTAATTGGGAACAGTGAGCTTCGCATGAGAGTATGGGAGAGGGGAAGCGGTGTGACAATGGCTTGCGGAACGGGGGCGTGTGCCTCGGCGGTTGTGGCAGTTAAGAAAAAGTATTGCGCATATTGTGAGCCGATCTCGGTTCATCTTGACGGCGGTACCTTGAAAATCACTGTCACGCCTGATAACAAGGTGACTATGACAGGCCCCGCAGAATTTGTTTATGAAGGAGAGACGATGGAATGATAACACCTAATATGCACTATAGAGACCTTAAAGAATCCTATCTGTTCGCCGGTATCGCGCAGAAGGTAAAGAAATATCAGATGGAGCATCCCGAAAAGCATATTTACCGTATGGGCATCGGTGATGTATCTCTGCCTCTTTGTGATGCAGTTATTGCGGCACTTCACGAGGGCGTAGCCGATCAAGCGAACAAGGAGACCTTCCACGGTTATATGCCTGAATGCGGGGCACAGTTTTTGCGTGAGACCGTTGCCAAGCACTACGCTGAGCGTGGCGTGATACTGGATGCCGACGAGGTGTTCGTATCGAGCGGAGCAAGTGATGAGCTGGGAGATATTCTCGATCTCTTTGACAGAAGTAGCTCGGCACTCGTCATTGAACCCGCATATCCCGCCTACGTAGATGCCAATGTGATTGCGGGTAGAGAGATCGTTCATCTTGCATCAGGAAAGGAACCTTCTCCTGCGCCGTCCTGCACATTATGCTGACTGTGCTTGCGGATTCATAAGCCCCATCGGGACGGAGACATACAAAGAAGAGTTCCTTGTAGTCCTCCGGCACTTCTTCCGTCATCCCCAGCGTGTACAGCTCGTAGTAGCTGCGGCCTTTCTCCTGTACCTCTTTGCAGTAGTTCAGGCTGTAAAGCTCTCCGTACTTGAAGCGGTTTAAGTGCTGTTCTTTCTTCGCTTCTTTCAGGATCTCCGCCAGCGTGTCGCAGAAGTCCACCGTGCGGATCTTGCTCCGCTTGGTGGGGCCGATCTCCGTCTTGTGCCTTGCCCCGTTGTACCGCATACTGCGCCGTACCGTGATGACCTGTTCTTTCAGGTCAATGTCCTGCCAGGTCAGCGCACAGACCTCTCCGATCCGAAGCCCGGTAAAGTAGGCGATCTGAATGGGTAAAAGCGCTGGATTGTTCTTCTTTTTGAGCCAGTCCGTCAGAGCTACATACTGCTCGTAGGTGATTGTGGGCACAGCCAGCTCGTCACTGTTATCGTCCGAGAACAGTTCATAGTTTTCCTGCTTCTTCCGCATGACCACATACTGCATGGGATTGTAGCTGAGAAGCCGCTTGGGGAATACCGCGAACCGGAACGCACCCTGCAGCACCGCCGAGAAGAGGCGCATATACCCTTTGCTGATGGGCTTGACCTCGTTTCCGTTCGCATCGATCCCTCCGAAGGAGAGCAGATCAAGGAACGCTTGCAGATGCTCCGGTGTTACGGTTTTCAGCTTGCGGTCTCCAATGGGAAACTGCTTGATGCGTCCCACTGTGCCCTGATACGCAGATACCGTTCCGTTACTGAGACTGCCGGGCTTCAGTTCTTCCTCCACCCACATATCCAGGAGCTGTCCCACCGTGACGTTTTCGGACTTTGCCACGAACTTCTTCGCCTCATAATCCTCCATCGCCTTTCGGAGCATGGCTTCCGTCTCGCTCTTGCTTGCCGTTCCCGCAAACTCGCGCTGCATGAGCTTTCCGCTTTCATCTTCCACATAGAAGCGGTAGTACGACTTGCTTCCTTTCTTTCTCACAGAACCTTTTGCCATAGATGCGTTATTGATGAAGTGAAGTTGTGATGATCACATTTTAAGAAAGAATTATTGAAAAAATGAATACAAAGTGATATAATATTTTTCACATAAGAATATATCAAAAGGATGATAACAAATTGAAAGAAGCAATAAAAGAATTCTTCCGTTGGACCTGCAACCGTGATCCTGAAGGCTGGTTTTCGTGTCAGCACATTTTGTATGTTTCTATTATGGTAAGCATTGCTGTTTCAATGGGAATTCTGCTTGGAAGAAAAAACAGAAAAAAAGGGTTTGAGAATAAACTGAAAGTGCTGAAAACTGCGGCTCTTGTTATGTTGGGATTTGAACTGATTAAGATCGTTGTAATAACGATCCGTGTCAAGGACTTCTGGCAGATCCGCAGTATGTTTCCGCTGTTCCTTTGCAGTATAATGCTTTTTGCACTGCCTTTGGCGGCGTTCGGGAAGGGAAGGATACGCGAAGCGTCACTTGACTTTTCATTTATTTTCGGTATTATTTGCTGCCTTTCCGGAACATACCTTGCCGGAAATTATTTCGACAACTGCCCCGTATTGAGTTTTGATCCTATGGTCAGCGTCACGACACATTGCATTTCCGGTTTTTCCTCGCTGTACATTGCTTCATCAGGACTTATAAGTATGAAGAAAAAGAATACATGGATCAGCGCGTTGATACTTCTGCTCTTTGAAGCTGCTGCACTGATAGTTGATATTCTTCAAACCAATACGGATTATGAGCACAACTACATGTTCCTTATGGAAGATTCCGGAACACCGTTCAGCATCTGTACGTCTATTGCAGGCGGTAACCAGGTGCTTTACACGATATTTGTTGCCATACTGTATTTCATTTATCTTGCACTCTTTTACGCGGGATACTATCTGTACAGAAAAATAAAAACACCCAAAGTGGCGTCTCACTAATATGAGACGCCACTATTTCAGTTATTTTTTTTTAATATATCCATATTTTCGATAATTGCAAGGCACGCAGTGATCAGATCATGACGGATAGCGTCATAATTGTCGGGTGGATCTGTACCCATAAGATCGATGTACTCTCCGTCAGAGTATCCGAAGTGAAATTGAAACCATTCGGAATTCAGATAATCCTCAGCAGCCTTATCGTAGCCATTCAATGACGGCAGGTCATATTTTCTGATAACGGACTGAATCCCTGTAAAATCCGGAGATTCAATCGTGGATGCGGCTTTGATTTGTTCTGACTCACGCTGCATTTCTTTTCCGAATTCCCCGTTGCAGTCAAAGACAAAGGCATTGAGGTTGTTCCCGTAAGATGCCGCGCGGCTGAAATTAAACTCAAATTTACTGTGCCCTGATGTACCCTGTTGACAAAAGTTGATCATTATGTAATCAAGTTCGTCAGATTCAATAGTTTTCGGCAGGCGGTCATAGTTATACTGTTTTCTGTATGAATCAAAAAGATCCCGCATTTCATGGTTAAATGTGCCGTAATTGTCGGGCCAGCAGTTGCTGCCTGAGGCATTTACCCTGTTTCCGTCCGAATATGAGGCGGAAAAGCTGAAACCGTCGCCGTCACATACGTCGTGGTTGCAGCCGTGAAATCCGTTCCATTCCGTAACACCGCAGGAATCTGCAAGATCGGCGACATGGTCAAAGGTTTCCTCGGGTATTTCGGTGCGGAAAACCTCGCCGTCTTTATAAATCATTGATGTTATTTCAAGAAAATACTTTTCCTGTTCAGCTTTTACGGTGTAGGTAAAGCAATCCTCAGGGGACATATAATTTGTATAAGAAAACTTGATATTTAACGGAAAGACCCCTTGTTTCAGATGGACGGGATCTGTTTTAGTACCGGTAACATTAAAGAAAAAAGAATACGGTTTGGTTTTTTTGCAAAAAAAGGAAGCTATCTTTTTAAAAATATTCATATGACTATCTCCATATTTAAAAAAACGTGTGGAACAGGTCATTATGAACATTATAACATAAAAAATAAAAGGAATCAAGAGTCGGCCGAAGCTATCGGCAAAACAATAACGGGAGTTCCGGAAAATAAATTCTAAAAAAAGAAAAATATTTCCTGAAAAGTATTGCATTTTTCTTTGGAATGTGATATGATATTCAAGTATGAATCAGCGGTGTGTCCTCTCAGACTCCGCTTTCGTACTTTTCAGAATATAAGGGGAGGTGAAAACATGGCAAACATCAAATCTGCAAAGAAGCGCGTTCTCGTTATCAAGAAGAAAACTCTTGAAAACAAAATCGCTATGACCAAACTCAAGAACACTGTCAAGAAATTCAATGCTGCTGTTGAGTCCGGTGATAAAGAAGCTGCCAAGGCCGCATACCTTGTCGCTGTAAAGCGCATGGACCAGGCTGCTGCTCACGGTCTTATCCATAAGAATAAAGCCGCGCATAAGAAGAGCCAGTTCACAAAGGCCCTCAACGCTATGGCGTAATAGAGATCCTAAAAACGGATCGGTATCGTCGGTGCCCGACGAAGAAAAAGGGAAGCAAGTCGTGCTTGCTCCCTTTTTGTTTTTCAGGAAAGCGGTAAAGAACCCAAGAGAGTAAAAATGATTCCTGCGTCGTGCTTGACAGACGGGAACTGATATGTTAAAATAAATATCGGAATAACGGCGGCTTGCCGCCGGCTGACGGAAAGGTTTGATCCGTAAAATGAAAAAAGAAAAGATATTTACAATGAAAATTGACGGCTGCGACATGGAGAAATTTCGCAGCGCATACTCGGAATTCTGTTCCGGATCAGATGGCGGTAAGTGCTACCGGGGAAGTGTGGATCCGCAAGGAAGATTTTATCTTGCGGGAGGAGAAGGAAGAGGAAAGAATTCCTCAGCTGTCTATGAGGCTCACGCCGAAGGAACTGCCGTGAGAAAAGATGGCAGAGTGGAACTTCGGTATTCAATCCAAAAGTCAAAGATCTTTACTGCAAGTCTGTGGCTTTCAAGCGTTTTATTTGCTGTTTCTCTGATTCTTGCATTTATACTTTATGGAGTGAAAAAAGTACCGCTTTATTTTGTTGCCCCGGTATTGCTCGGAACGGTATTTGTTGTGATGCTTGCGGTTTATTTCATATCTCCCGAACGCAGACGCTTCGGATCTGCAATTAAAGAGATTGCTGAGCTCTGCCGCAGTTGACGGAAAATGGAAATGAAAAGATTTGACCAATCCGATATAAAATATCTCGCGTGTGAACTTCCGGACGAGATCAAATCATATAAATTCAGCGGAGATTTTATCGGTGAGCGTCGTGAGATCGGGAAATATCTGGGGCGTGAAGGACTGCCGGAGGCACTGCGGCGCAGACTTGAAATCGAGGATGTGATCGCACTTGAAATGAGTAAAGATTACCTATGCGATTTCGATACTCTTCTCGGGAAAATAAGGAAGAAATATCCCGCCTGCACACCGGAAAATCTCGAACATATAATTGCAATCGGCAACGCAGATTACATAGTACGCGGGGGGGAGAGATATTTTCAGCGTTCTGCGGCGTCAAATATCCTGAACTGTAACGACAGATATCTCGAATCCGTAGAGACGGGAATAATGCCTCAAGCCGGTCAGAATCGCCTGCGTCATGATAATCTGCGCATAATGCGTGAAAAAGGGTATCGTGCCGTGCGCATACGTATAAATGAACACCTTGAAGTAGAGCCGCACGCACGAAAAGAGGGAAAACTAATACGCGTTCATTTGCCGTTCCCCGCGCTGACTTCCGAGCAGAGCGACATAGTCATCCATTCTACGTCTCATCCTGTGTATATCTCGGATTATGCCCAGAGAACGCTGTTTATGGAGCAGTTTTACCGTGACGGAGAAGTATATTTCGCCGAATTCTCATATACGCTGAAAATACCGTATTTCAAACCCGATCCGGGTGAAGTGTCGGCAGAGCAGCCGGATTTTTATCTCGGGGAACAATTACCGCAGATAAGGTTCACTCCGCTGATCCGTGCGCTTGCCGACGATCTGAAAGGCAGAGAAAAGAATCCGCTGATCCTTGCCCGCCGGGCATACGATTGGGTAACGAAAAACGTAGTCTATTCCTATATGCGTCATTATCTCTGCATTGAGCAGATACCGGAATTTGCCATATTAAACCGCCGTGGAGACTGCGGAGTAATGGCTCTGCTGTTCATAACTCTTTGCCGTGCAATGGGAGTACCGGCAAGATGGCAATCGGGAAGCCACGTACGTCCCACAGGGATCGGGAGTCACGACTGGGCACAGTATTATGTAGCACCGTACGGATGGCTCTATTGTGATCCTTCTTTCGGCGGCGGCGCGGGAAGAGCGGGAGATATTGAACTGTGGGATCATTATGCCTGCAACCTTGACGTTTTCCGCGAGATAAACTGTACCGAATTCCAGACTTCGTTTGACCCGCCGAGAAGATATCTGCGTACTGATCCATACGACAATCAGAGTGGAGAGGCAGAGTATGCCGACGAATGGCTCGGATTTGACGATACCGATCACGGAAGACGTGTAGTCTCGTTTGAAGACATTGACTGATCTTTGAGGGAAAATAATGAAAAAAGAAGAAAAAATTAAAAAATACATTATCGCCATTGACGGCGGCGGCAGTAAGACGGAAGGAGCTCTTGTATCGGAAGACGGGACATTGGCTGCGTTTGCCAGAACATTCGGTACGAATCCGAACGATATAGGACTTGCGGAATCAGAACGCAGACTCGGATTGCTGACGGAAAAACTTGTGAAGGAACTGCCGCAGAACGGCAAAATCACGTCACTTTTCGCGGGAATATCCGGCGGAGTGGGGAACGAAGAAGCACTCACTGATTCATTTAAAAAAATACTTCCGGACTCCGACGTGCGAGCGGCAAGTGATATATATAATCTTTTCGGACTGTGTCCCAATGCATCCGCCGCACTGATCTGCGGTACGGGCAGCGTTTGTTTTGTTCGCCTGCGCGACAAAGAGACGGATATCTCAGGCAAAGAAAAACTGCACCGTATAGGAGGTTGGGGATATCTGCTTGACAGTGGAGGAGGCGGTTATTCAATAGGGCGTGACGGCATTGAAGCAGCACTTCGCGCCGCTGACGGCAGAGGAGAAGCAACCCTGCTGCGCGGATATGCTCATGAATATCTCGGGGACGCGGCTGAATTTTCCGTCGGAAAGATTTATGAGGGCGGAAAAAGTCTGATTGCGGGTTTTGCAAAGTCCGTTTTTGCCGCTGAGGATGAAGGGGATATGATCGCAGGTAATATCATTGATCGCTGCGCCGGCGCGCTTGCGGAATACCTTGCCTGTGCCTCCTCACTTATCGGAGAGGGAAAGAGATTTTCATGTATTCTGAGCGGCGGTGCTGTTTCTGAACACGCCTTGCGTATCCGCCTTGAATACGCGGTGAAAGATGCCGGAATTCCGGTTGATTTCATTACCCCCGGACTTCCGCAGCTTGCCGGAGCAGCCAAAAATGCATTACGCGCCTGCAAAACCGAACTTGCAGAGAATTTTGACGAAAAATTCAGTGAAGAATATAAAAAAAAGACTGAAAAGTGATACCGTATCAGAACCGCCTGCTGACTCAATGCCGCAGGCGGTTCTGATATTCGTTCGGATCATTTTGATATAAAGGAAATTTATCGGAGGAAAAGAAAATGTATTATCGGCAAACTTGACACGGGAAAAAGATTATTATATAATAATATGAAGAAATATGTGCCGGGAGGAAACAATGCGCAAAGCCCTTTTTTCAAAATTAAAAGAAGCACTGATATCGGTGTTTCCCGTGGCACTTATCGTGCTTGGAATATATTTTACTCCGCTTGTGAGCCTGACACCGCGCGAGCTTACAGTTTTTCTCATCAGCACGGTATTTCTTGTACTTGGAATTGCGTTGTTCAATCTCGGAGCGGATATGGCAATGACTCCTATGGGAGAATTTGTCGGAAGCGGACTTACAAAGACAAAAAAGATTGCAATTCTGTTATCGGTATGCTTCCTTATGGGTGTGCTGATAACAGTAGCGGAACCGGATCTTTCTGTGCTTGCCGGTCAGGTAAGCGCGGTGATGAACGGTACGGTACTGATATTCACCGTCGGAGCGGGAGTCGGACTGCTGCTGCTGACCGGAGTGTTGAAGATCGTCTTCCGTCGTGATCTTTCCCTGCTTCTGATGTTCTTTTATCTTGTACTTTTTTCTGTTTGCGCGCTGCTGATCGTTTGCGGAAAAAGCCATTTTATTCCTCTTGCTTTTGATTCCGGCGGAGTCACAACGGGACCGATCACCGTGCCTTTCATTATGGCTCTGGGACTCGGTATCGCCGCAACGATAGGAGGACGTGATGCGGGAGAAAACAGTTTCGGTCTGATCGCACTTTGTTCCGTCGGCCCGATGGTGGCTGTCATGCTTCTTGCATTTACTTCGGACGGAACACTTACATACCGGCTTGCAGATTATTCGATCCCCGAAAACATATTAGGCGGACTCATTTCGACAGTACTTGAAACTGCGCTTGATGTTGTGAAGGCACTCGCGCTGATCGTTGTTCTGTTTTTGATCCTTCAGGTCACGGTTATTAAACTTCCGAAGAGAAGAATGATGAAGATCGTGGTCGGGATCGGCTATACTTTTGTGGGACTTGTGGTGTTTCTGACTGCCGTCACCGTCGGATTTATGCCGGTTGGTTTTAAGATGGGCGTAGAAATGGCGGGAGACAGTCCCGTGATCGTGATCCTGTTCGGATTTCTCATAGGCATGGTCGTCGTTCTCGCGGAGCCTGCCGTTCACGTTCTCAACCGTCAGGTTGAAACTGTCACGGGAGGTGCTGTGACGCGCCGTTCAATGCTGATCGCGCTGTCGCTCGGAGTCGGGATCTCACTGGGACTATCTATGGTGCGGATAATATACGGATTTTCACTGTTATACTATCTGATCCCGGGATATATTATTTCACTCGGACTGTCGATTATCGTGCCTAAAATATATACCGCTATCGCATTTGACTCCGGCGGAGTCGCAAGCGGACCGCTGACATCAAGTTTTATATTGCCAATGGCAATAGGCGTTTGCTGCAAACTCTGCGGAGAGAGCGAAGTGATGAACCTTGCTTTCGGAGTGGTGGCAATGGTTGCAATGACACCGCTTATCACAATTCAGGTGCTGGGTTTCCGCGCGGTGATCTCCTCGTGGATGCGTGAGCGGATCGCAATGAGACGGATACTTGCCGAGGATGACGAACAGATCATATATTTTGCACCTGCGAGAAAGGAGGGCCGCTGATGCTCGGAAAAATCAAGTCAAAGTACAAAAAGCAGGATACTGCGGGACTCTCAGCGGGACTTACGAGCCGCCTGCAGGTGCTTGTGACAATAGTCAACCGAAAAAAGGCGGATTATTATCTTGATCTGATCCAGTCCTTCGATGTGAATATGCAGTTCGTGGCGTTAGGTCAGGGAACAGCCGACGCGGAGACGCTCGGACTGTTGGGACTTGCGGATTCCGACAAAGCGGTCATATTCAGCGCAATACGTGAGGACCGTGCCGGCGACGCACTTGCGGCGATCGGAGAAAAATTTGAAACAATAAAGGACGGAAAAGGGATTGCCTTTACCGTACCCATGTCGAGCGTGATCGGAGTTTCTATCTTCGGCTTTCTTGCCGACAACAGAAAGACAGTAAAGGAGAGCAACTGAAATGTCCTCTGAAAAAAGCGGAATACAATACGAAATGATAATGTGTATCGTGAACGCAGGATACTCCGGCAATGTGATGGATGCGGCGAAGGAAGCCGGAGCACGCGGCGGCACGGTAGTGCGTGCGCGCGGAACTGCGAATAAAGAATCGGAAGCATACTTCCATATCACGATACAGCCGGATAAGGATCTTGTGATTTTGCTCGTTCCGGCAGATATCAAAGACGCGGTGCTTCACTCTATCTATCAGTCGGTCGGACTTGACTCGGCGGGGCAGGGAATAGCATTTTCTGTTCCCGTGGATCAGACCGTCGGACTTGCCGCGCCGTCAAAAAGTGAAAATGATCATTAAAACAACACAATAATTGTGAGTAAATAGAGAGAAAAGAGAAAAATCATGGTGAACGATTCGGAAAGTGAATCACAAATTTCCGGCACGAAGCCGATGTCAGACGTTGTTCTGAGCGGATTCTGGAGTTTCGTAAAGAAGAACGCGGTAATGGTGATCGCCCTTGCGGCGGCACTGATAACGACGGTTTTCGTGCCTGTTGACAAAGAATATGCCGGATATTTCGATTATAAGACGCTGACGTGTCTTTTCTGCGTGCTTGCGGTAGTGTGTGCGTTAAAGAATATCAACTTCTTTTATATGCTTGCGCGTAAAGTCGTTATCCTGTTTAAAAATGCAAGAATGAGTATTCTTGCACTCGTTTACATAACATTTATCGGCTCAATGCTGATAGCCAACGACATGGCTCTTCTGACTTTTCTGCCGCTTGGGTATTTTACGCTGTCAACGACGGGAAAGAAAAAATATATGGCGTTCACGTTCATAATGCAGAATATTGCCGCCAATCTCGGCGGTATGCTGACACCGTTCGGGAATCCGCAGAATCTGTACCTGTATACGAGATTCGAGATACCGAATCTTGAATTTATGGGGATCATGGCACCGCCTTTCGTGTTTGCCGTGGCTTTGATCACCGTTTGCTGCATTATCTTTGTAAAACCGGAGCCGTTGTCATTGGATGACGAAAAGATAACTCTTCCCGGGTGGAGAACAGCTCTTTATCTGAGCCTTTTTGCACTTTCCATTGCGATCGTTTTTCGAGGGATACCCTATTGGATAGGTCTTATCGTCATTCCCGCTGTATTGCTGATCGTCGACCGCAAGGCACTTCGGATGGTTGACTATCCGCTGCTTTTCACGTTTGTCTTTTTCTTCATATTTTCGGGAAATATGGCACGTATCGGAGCGGTGCGGGACTTTTTCTCATCACTGCTTGAAAAAAATACACTCCTATTCAGTGCTGTTTCCTGCCAGTGCATAAGCAATGTGCCGTCGGCGATCCTGCTTTCTCAGTTTACGGAAAACTACTCAGATCTTCTCGTGGGAGTCAATATCGGCGGAGTCGGAACGCTGATCGCCTCTCTGGCGAGTCTTATCACTTTTCGCGAATACGTAAAGCATAATCCCGGTAAAGCAGGGTATTACGTCGGAATTTTCTCTGCGTTCAACTTTTCATTCCTGATCCTGCTGCTCGGATTTATGTTCCTTATCAAAGCAGTATAATTGAAAAAACACGTTCCGTATGCCGAAAAAATGCTCGCGGAAACGTGTTCTGATCCTTAATGAGAGGGAAATTAAGGTTTTTTTAAATAATTACTTGTAATCGTGTGGAAAATGTGATATTATTTATTTGAAATCCAATTATAAATATCCGAAAGGAGAACAAATACCATGGGACTTATTCAAGCAGCACTCGGAGCAGCAGGCGGCGTACTTGCCGATCAGTGGAAGGAATTTTTCTACTGTGAATCACTGCCGGATACTGTACTTATGCGTAAGGGACAAAAGCAGATCACGTCGAGATCCTCGAATACCAAGGGAAACGATAATATCATATCGAACGGATCGGGCATAGCCGTTGCAGACGGACAGTGCATGATCATTGTAGAACAGGGAAAAGTCGTTGAATTCTGCGCAGAACCCGGTGAATTCACCTGGGATTCCTCGACCGAGCCATCACTTTTCTCAGGGAAACTCGGAACAGCCATTATTGAAACCTTCAAGACGATAGGAAAGAGATTCACATACGGCGGAGACACCGGCAAGGATCAGAGAGTATACTATTTCAATACGAAAGAGATAATCGGGAATAAGTTCGGAACTCCGAATCCCGTGCCCTTCCGCGTGGTTGACTCACGTATAGGACTTGACGTAGATGTATCGCTCCGCTGCAACGGAGTGTATTCATTCTCCGTGTCCGACCCGCTGAAATTTTACTCCAAGATCGCGGGCAACGTCAAGGATGAATATACCACCGATCAGATCGTACCTCAGATCAAACCTGAATTTCTGAACGCATTGCAGCCGGCTCTTGCGGAGCTGTCCGCCCTTGAAATCAGACCGAATCAGATCATCTCCCATAATAAAGAACTCGGTAACGCGATGAAAACGGCTCTTGCCGAGGATTGGGGAGACAGAGGACTGACAGTTGAGAAGGTAGCCGTAAGCTCCATCACCCTGACCGAAGAGGATCAGGAGATGATCAAGCAGGCACAGAAGAATGCAATGTACAAGGATCCCACGATGGCGGCAGCCGCCGTTGTCGGAGCACAGACCGACGCCATGAAGATCGCCGCCGGCAACAGTGCAGGAGCCATGACGGGATTTATGGGACTCGGAATGAGCATGAATGCAGGCGGAATGAACGCCGGAAACCTGTATGCTATGGGGCAGCAACAGGCACAGCAGCAGGCACAGCAGCCTGCCGCACCGGCGGCAGACAGTTGGGTATGCGCGTGCGGAGCGACTGCAACGGGCAAGTTCTGCGCCAACTGCGGAGCGAAGAAGCCGGAGGAAAAACCTGCCGGAGCATGGACCTGCAAGTGCGGAGCAACAGCGACCGGCAAATTCTGCCACGAGTGCGGCAGTCCGAAGCCGGTTGAAGAATCCGGTTGGACCTGCAAGTGCGGCACTGTAAATATGGGTAAATTCTGTGCCAACTGCGGAGCGAAGAAACCCGAGGGTACTCCCACATATATGTGCGATAAGTGCGGCTGGCAGCCTGAGGATCCCCATAATCCTCCCAAATTCTGCCCTGAGTGCGGAGACCCCTTCGACGATAAGGATATCCAATAATTAATAACGCATACGACTCCCGCCGCAACGGAGAAAACTCCCGCGGCGGGAGTTTTCTGTTCCGGTGAAGTTTAAAAATGTGCCGTACCACTTGACCGGAAAGAGATTTTATGGTAATATATTAAGGAAAAATATTTTATTCCCGAGGTGAAAATAATGAATATAGTCTGTCTTGATATGGAGGGCGTACTTGTCCCCGAAATATGGATCGCCTTTGCTGAGGCAAGCGGAATACCCGAATTGCGCCGCACCACACGCGACGAGCCTGATTACGATAAACTTATGAAATGGCGCATAGGTATTCTGAAGGAGCACGGACTCGGACTTTCCGAGATCCAACGAACAATAGAAACGATCGAGCCTCTTGAGGGAGCCAAAGAATTTCTTGACGAACTGCGTTCCCTGACTCAGGTTATAATACTGAGTGATACATTTACACAGTTTGCCGCTCCTTTGATGAAAAAACTCGGCATGCCCACCATTTTCTGCAATACCCTCGAAGTGGCACAAAACGGAGAAATCACCGGTTACAAAATGAGAATAGCCAATTCGAAACTCTCCACCGTAAAGGCACTGCAATCCATAGGATACGAGACAATAGCCTCAGGCGACAGTTATAACGATCTCGGAATGATTCGGGCAAGTTATGCCGGATTTCTCTTCAAGAGTACCGATAAGATTAAGGCGGACAACCCGGAGATTCCCGCATACGAGATTTTTGACGATCTGCTGACGGCGATAAAGAAGGCCGTTTATGAGACTATGTAAAGGAATAACGGAAATGAAATATACATCTGCCGAAGCAGCCAAACTTCTCAGGAGCCTTAACGAAAAACTTGACGCACTTGCCGAAAAAGAAAAGAAGAGCGAAACTTTTCTGGCATCCGTCGGTGAGGATATTGAAGCAGTGCGCCCTGTGTATAATTATAAGGAAGTCCGCGAGGAGAAGAATGCGATTGAGGCGAAGATACGTGATTTGAAACACGCCATAAACGTCTTCAACGTAACCCACGAAGTTCCCGGATTTGACATGACGGTGGATCAGATGCTTGTTTTTATTCCCCAACTCAACGCAAGGAAAGCACGTCTTGCGGAGATGAAAAGCAGACTGCCGAAAGAACGTGAAAACAGCGGATATAACCGCAGTAATATAATTGATTACAGATATATCAATTACGAAATATCCGCAGTTGAATCCGACTATCAAAAAGTCTCGGAAACCTTGTCACGCGCGCAGACAGCTCTTGACGTGGTAAATAACAGCGAGATTATGGATATCGAGATTGATTTGTGATGCTGATCATTCCGTCGCTTTTCCCGCTTTTTCTTCTACGGAAGATTTTATTTTAATCGTAATTGTTCAAGGTCAGGGTTTTCCGTTATACCGATTATGCGTAAATGTCAGTGTTAAAAGTCAAAGTCGATAATGGAAAACGATTTTTTTACAGTGAGAACGGCGAGAAAACTTGACCCTCGCAGCGGAAGTACGGTTATACGCTTAAAAAGAGAACAGCCGCGTGCTGTCCTTCTGTGAATAAAAAACACGGTGTGCTGCCGAAGGCAGCACACCGTGTTTTTTATTGTTTGGGATTATTATTCGGTAACTTTCTTCTTGGAGATGAATGCAACTCCGAGAACGGCGACGATCGCAACAATAGCATAGATGACGAAGGAATCGCCTGTGGGCGGGTTGGGGATAGGAGTATTACCGGCGTATTTGATGTTGCCGGAATTCTGGGACATGTAGTCAGCAAGTTTAATACGGTTGTCAGCGTTGGAATCAGCGTAAGCATAGCTGAAGAATTCGGTAGCGTCGCCCTCAGCAAGTTCAATTCCGGAAACGTTGCAAGCAACTGAAAGAGTACCGTCCTTGACACCTATGCTGGAGCAGTTGAAGATGGATTTGTAGGTGCCTTCAATGACAGCATTGGCAGTGCAGTCTTTCAGAATGTTCTTCTGAGTGTTGGAGTATCCGAGGAAATGAGAAGCGAACAGACCGGAAGAAACCTTACCGTAGTTGCCGCAACCGGTGATGGAAGGATAACCGTATTCACCGGAACCGTAAACATAACCGACGATACCGGCAGCGCAGCCGACGTCGCAGGTTGAGTAGTCGCCGGAGAAGGTGATGGCACCGTAGTTGTTGCACTTGGAAACGATAACGGTGGTATAGTAATCCTTGCTTCCGACATGACCGACGATACCGGCAGCGTCATTTGCGGTGCTGGAAACGGCACCTTTGTTGGTGCATTTTGTGAAAGTGCCCTTGGTGGCGCGGAGCAGACCAATGATACCGCCGACGTTGGATGTACCGGATATGGCACCCTCGTTGATGCAGTCGGTGAAATCAGCAGTAAATGTTTTTACGCCGAGTTCCTTGTCGGTGTTCTTACCGATATCACCGGCAGTACGACCGATAATGCCGCCTGCAACACCTGAGACATCAGTGATCTTACCCTTGTTTACGCATTTGGAGAAGGAATCGAAAGCACCCTGGGAATAACCGACGATACCGCCGACCATACCGGAGCCTTTAATGTTGCCTTGGTTGGTGCAGTTGATGAAGGAAGTCTTGGTTGCAGCTTCAGCGTTCGCAGAGGCATTGATCTGAGCAACGATACCGCCTGCGCGGTATTCTGCAGTGATGGAAGCCTTGTTGGTGATGTTTTCAAAAGAAGTCGTAGTGTCTTTTGTAACGCGGAGTGCAAGACCGGCAGCGAAAGTGGAAGAACCGGTGACAGTGATTGAACCGGCGATAGTCAGGTTTTTAAAAGAACCGCCACCGACTTCAGCGAAGAGCGGAACGGAAGTGGTGATGGTGTGACCGTTACCGTCAAAATTACCGGTAAAGGCGGTGGGATAGGTTGTGTCGATAGTAATATCGGCATCCAGATAGTAGGTCCCGTCAGCAGCCATTGCTGCGAAACCGGCGGCATCAGTGATAGCAGTACCCTCAGCGGCGGAAGCACCGAAGCAGAGGAGAGAAGCAATCATCATAATGCAGAGAGCGATGGGAATCGACTTGCGCATGATAGAGTCCTCATTTCATAAAAATTTGGGAAAAATCCCATTAGTGTAATATCATTATACCAAAAATAAAAGAAAAGTCAATAGATTATTTCAAGTTAAACATAAAATTGTGTATTTTATAAAAAAGAGTTGATTCCAAGGCTTAAAACCACTGTGGAATTTACTTTGGGAATTCACAATAAAATAAAAAACAATTTTTTTGGAAATAAAAATACAATTTTTTAGAAATACCACTTGACTTTCAAATACAAATGTGATATAATACCGAAGTGTTCGGGAAGGGAAAAAGCCGAGCAAAAAAATCTGGGTGTGGCGCAGTTGGTAGCGCGCTACCTTGGGGTGGTAGAGGCCGCA
>JAKSOD010000089.1 GCA_024405755.1 Clostridia bacterium | reverse complement strand
ATTTCATTTGCCGAGCAGGATTTGCGGGGCTGGATCACGTAAGTGAGACAGCCCCGGTAATTTTTTGAAGCAAATTGCAACGAAAACGGGCAGGATTTCCATAAAAACTCTCTGCGACACTTGAAAAATGCAACGATAAGGTGTATAATAAAGCAAATTGCACGTTGCAAAGAGCGCAGACAGAATACCGCGCCGAAAAAGTGCGCAGGAAGAGGATAATAATGGAAATCATAAACGGAATTTTTGTTTGTGAAGATTACGGCGAAATGTCAAGACGAGCCGCGGATGTGTTCGCGGATTTCATACGATGTGAGCCGACGGGCGTTTTGGGACTTGCTACCGGATCATCCCCAATGGGACTTTATCGGTGCCTTGTAAAAGATTATGAAGAGGGAAAACTGGATTTTTCAAAGATCGTCAGCTACAATCTGGACGAATACTATCCCATTTCTCCCGACCATTCACAGAGTTACCGTCGTTTCATGGATGAAAACCTTTTCGATCACATAAATATTGATAAGAAGAATACCCACGTTCCCGACGGAACCTGCTCAGATCCGACCGCATTCTGCGCTGATTACGACAAACGTATCAAAGCGGCGGGAGGAATCGGTATCCAGCTTCTCGGCGTGGGAAGAAACGGACATATCGGATTCAACGAACCCGACGGAGTTCTTCAGGGCGCCACTCATTTGGCAGACCTGACTGACAGCACCGTGGACGCAAACTCCCGGTTTTTTAAGTGCCGTGAGGACGTGCCGAAGCAGGCGATCACCATGGGTATCGACGCTATAATGGGAGCCGGTACCGTGGTGCTTGTGATCTCCGGTGAGGAAAAGCACGAAGCACTTACCTACCTTTTGGATGGATTCTACGACACCCACCGTCCCGTAACTCTGCTGAGAGGTCACAGAGATCTCCGTGTCTTCTGCGACAAAGCAGCCTACTACGGAAAGTAATATTTAAATAAGGAAAGAAAAATGAGCGAGTTTTATGATAAAGTCAGATCGGAAGCGCAGGCGGTACTGCTTGAACTTCTTGACGTTGCCGGACTGAAACCGGGAAATATTCTTGTCGTCGGATGCTCCACCTCGGAAGTGGCGGGAGGCACCATCGGTAAAAACTGTTCCGCAGAAGCGGCGCAGGCGATCTACGACGCCGCAGCACCGATTCTGCAAGAACGTGGGATATATCTTGCCGCCCAGTGCTGCGAGCACCTTAACCGTGCACTTGTGGTGGAGCGTGCCTGCGCCGAAAAATACGGACTTGACGAAGTCTGTGTAAAGCCGCAGCCTCATGCAGGCGGCTCATGGGCAACGAAAGTCTATGGTGAAGCGGAAGATCCGGTAATGGTGGAGAGTATCCGTGCGCACGCAGGTATCGACATAGGACTGACTCTGATCGGAATGCACCTCCGTCCCGTCGCCGTTCCCGTGAGAACAGTCACGAGAAAGATCGGAAGTGCCGTTGTTGTGACAGCCCGTACCCGCCCGAAACTGATCGGGGGGGAAAGAGCAAAGTATCCGGACTGAACTATGAGAATCAAATAAACACATTGCGGAGGGGGGTGGGGAACTCCCCCGCAATTTTGTTTTTTCATCTGAGAAGAAATCATCGAAAAAACAGAATTCAGTTTTTGCCGAGGAAGAAGCGACATTGCCGGATAATGTCGCCTCCGCATGGCATTTGAGTATTAATGTCGCAAAAAACTTGCACATAGAGATTGACAATTGTACTTGTTTTGTGCTATAATTCTGTAAAGAACCCCGAGGGGAGGCTCAGATATGGATACTTCAAACAAAATTACGGATGGGGAGAGAGTTCCCGAAAAAGAGATCCGTACATATCTTGTGACTTCCTGCAAGGGGGGAATAGGGAAATCCACCGTTACCGCCAATGTCGCAATGTCTTTGACGAAGCTCGGATACAGAATTCTCGTTGTTGACTGTGACTTTTCAAACCGCTCGCTTGATCTGATATTCGGGTGCGAAGATGAAGTGGTATATGATATATGCGATCTGACTGCGGGACGAGCCGCGCCGTCGAGATGCGTGCTGAAAGACCGCAGAAGCGATGCGCTGTTCTTTATACCGGCACCACTTGTGAAGCATGACACGATAACTCCGGAGCAACTGAAAAAAGCAGTAAGGACAGCAGCTTCGGAATTTGACTGTGATATTGTGATAATAGACACTCCCGGAGCATCAGACGATACCTTGTCGCTTGTGGCGCCGCTGGCGGATTCTGCGCTGATCGTGGCGTCTCACCAACCGACTTCCGTGCGGGGAGCTGAGAAGACCGGATATCTGCTCGAAGAACTCGGCGTGACCGATCAGTATCTTGTGATAAACAGATACGACGGTGACGAGGTGCTGCGCGGAGGCAGACCGGGACTGAATGCGCTGATCGACCGTACCCATATACGTCTTATCGGAGTGATCCCGGAGTCTGAAAAACTTGAACTTGCACAGGAGAGGGGCAAGTTGGTCTGCGAGGCAAGAGGGGACCGTACCGGTGCCGACGCGGCGTTTGACGAGATTGCCCGCCGTATGTGCGGAGAGAGATTGCCGCTTATGTCTTATCTTAACGAGAAGCGCCGCCGCAAACTCCTTTATTCGTAAAAAACAAAACAAATAAAGTAGAAAAGAAAGGAATACAGTTATGGAAATAGCAATAGTAGCACACGACATGAAGAAGGAACTAATGACACAGTTCTGTATTGCCTATTGCGGGATACTCTGCAAGCATAATCTTTGCGCTACGAGCATAACGGCAAAATATATATCTGAAGCGACCGGACTTAATATAGAGAAACTGCTGACGGGGCATCAGGGCGGTGAGGAGCAGATAGCCCAGCGTATTTCGTATAACGAGATCGATCTGCTGATAGATTTCAGAGACACAAGACCGGAATCAGTTTACGACGAAAAATCCGGAGAGCTGCTCAGATTGTGCGATATGTATAATGTACCGGTGGCGACGAATATCGGAACAGCGGAGGCTCTTATCGTTGCACTTGACAGGGGAGATCTTGATTGGCGTCAGTTTGTGAATCCCCGTTCTCCGTATTCACATTGATTCGCTGAAAAGTGGGTTGTTTCACTAACGTGAGACAGCCCCTTTTTGTTATTTTTGTTTGATTTTTCGACGATAATATGATATAATTGAAGCAAACGAAATTGAAAGGTCCGTGAGGATAAAAATGAATTTGAAAAAAGGAAATGAGATCTGCGCGTCACCTGTTATCATAACCGGAAAACACTTCGGCGAGGAACGTGCACTTTACGGTACGCGGGGAGCGGAAATTGAAAAATGCACATTTGCAGGAGAAGAAGACGGCGAATCTGCGCT
>JAKSOD010000088.1 GCA_024405755.1 Clostridia bacterium | reverse complement strand
TTAAATAGAATATTTGAAAAAACAAGAAAGGCAAAAAATGACCGATATTAACGTACTGATCGACAAACTCATGAACACCGCAGATATGACAGAACTCCATTCTCCGGATGATATTAGTCATAACCGGATCAAATCTGCTTTTTCATACCTTTCATGGTTGGTTCTTATTCCTCTCTTCGCCGCAAAAGAATCCTCATTTGCCCGTTTTCATGCAGCACGCGGACTTAATCTTGCACTTGCCGAAACCGGTGCTGTTATCCTCGTCGGACTTCTCAGCAGAATCAAATATATCGGTGCTTTTTTCTCCGTTGCCGGAGGCATTGTATTTGTCTGCTGTTTTATTCTGTCCGTACTCGGACTCATCAACGTTTGCAAAGGGCAAGCCAAAGTACTTCCGCTTGCCGAAAAAATCCGTATCAGGAAAAAATAATTGCCGTATAGGATCCTTATGCATATTGTGGAATGTAAAAATCCCACAAACATACTTATCTGTTTTTTCTTTTATCACATTTTTCCACGTTATATCAAGAAAAATGTAAAAAACGCAGGGGAAAAGCGGGAATTCCGCCGCCCCTGCGGCATTTTTTATTTTTTTATATTTTCTATAAAGTCGTCGGCTTCATGCCGTGTCCTGAACACCGTAACCCTAACGGTGCCGCCGTATTTTCCAAGTAGTTCACGCAGTGTGGGAAGAGATTTCTCAGGAAAATCAAGAATGTACTGTCTGAATTCTTCGTCGAACGCTTCCTCTATCCAAGGCATTTCCTCACGTTTTCTGCCTATACGGGATTCTACTCCCGCAATACACTCCTCAACCGGAAGATCAAACAGAAATACTGTATCGCACTCCCGCAGACGTATTTCCGCAGTCCGTGAGTAGTTCCCGTCAATTATCCATTCATCACCCGCAACGATCTCCGACATCCGACGGTCAAACTCCTCTTTCGTGACATTAGTTCTGTCTGCTTTGTGCCAGATCATGTCAAGATAAAACAAAGGAAGTCCTGTTTTGTCTCTCAGCCTTCGTGCGAATGTGCTTTTTCCCGAGCCGGGACTGCCGATTATCATTACTTTTTTCATTTTTTCGCCTCTCAGACAGTAAACACATCTCCCGAACGTATCTGATGAAGCTGCCCTTCCATAATTTCTTTCATTATATCAAAGGCAGGCTGTCCCGTACAGTGACCGGTATAGAACTGCGTATGCATAAGTTTCATTTCGCGTGCAGTATTCATTATTTTACCTTTTTCGTATTCCGTGAATTCCGTCTTTTTCATCATGTGAAATCCGCTGACAACGGTGTCCGGATCTCTTCCGTATATTCTGCGGAAACGGTCAAGTATATTCAGTATTCCGTTATGCGCACATCCGGAAATGAGTGTATACTTCCCGTTCTCATATATTACAAGACACTGTTCGTGGGAAAAAAGATCAGGAAAAAAAGCTCCGTTTTTCTTCTCAGTCAGTTCACGATTCCCATCCGGACGCAGTCTGTCGCCGGTGATCCCGGAAAACAGTGAAATTTCTCCGTCGATAACTTTATCTCCGTCAACATACTCGATCCGGGGATTATCTTTCAGTATCTGCGCGATACCTATGTATTTTTCTCCGTGATAAAACTCACCGCATGCTCTCCTCTGCAAATATATTTCGGCTTTCGCCGCATATGGGAGAAGTCGCGGAAGCCCGCCTGCATGATCATAATGTCCGTGACTTATGACCACAGTATCGACTGCCGATACGTCAATTCCCGCCTTCTGCGCGTTTCTCCACGTCAGTTCAGACGCGCCCGTATCCGCTATGATCTTGTGGTTGGCTGTATTTATATACAGACTCAGTCCGTGTTCGGCGTCAAAGCCGTTTTGTCCCTTTGTGTCTTCTGATAAAACCGTAATTTCCATTTTTTCGTCTTTTCATTTAATTCCGTATGAGTTTTTCCGTCATTAAGAGTGCCATATTGACTGTATCATTCTATTTCTGAAGTCATAATATCTTGCAGAACACGAAGTGGCGCAAAGGCACTTCGACTATTCCGACAGAAGTTCTTAAAGAAAGAATACAACTGCTGAGTTGTCAACTTTGCTTTTTCCGCTTTTATGATTTGTAAAAATGTCATCACCACAGTTGCCGAAAACAAGTGTACTCTTGCCAAACTGACTTTTCCTCATATTATTTTCAGCAGATTCATAGATCGATCCAATACCTTTGCTCCCAAATCCCGTCTTCGTTTATAACTTCATTTTCAAGCACTCCGCCGTTTTTGATTATTGATTTGGCAGAGCCGATATTATCTTTGTCGCAAGTCATCAGTACCCTCTTGATGCCAAGCTTTCTGCATTCTTCGAGAGCTAGTCCTATCATTGCCGTCGCATAACCCTTGCGCCTTTCGTCAGGTCTTATTCCGTCACCGATATGACCGCCGGTAAACAGCAGGCTGTCGTTCAGATAATGACGTATATTGACAGCACCGACAAAAATATCCCTGTCTTCATCAAGGCAGAAAAATGTGGAATCCGGAACTCTGCCGTCTTCTGTTTCTTCCTTTATTTCAAGGTTTTCAAGATAATATTCAAAATCGTGATAATCATTTCTTCTGATCATATACGGTGAAAAATGCTGCTCGACTGCTAACCACTTATCCATCATCTCAAAGAGCTGACGTTTATATTTATCCGACAATTTTACAAGTCTGATGTTCATATGTTCTCCTTTGTTTGTCTTTATTTTTTTAAGGCAATACCGCACAATTCTGGCGGTGCAGATGCGCCGTCAGATTTTTCGTCAGACAATACAAAATGAGGAAGGAATAGTTAATCTATTTCAACGAAATTTTGTGAAGTATGACGGAAAAGATGCAAGCATATGCGCAGTCAAGGCGTCAGCCGTGAATTGTGCGGTATTGCCTTAAATAGTCATTGTATTTCATTTAAATGTTCTGCTGCCATTCAAAAAGTTCAGATTCACTTCCGCCTTTGCCGTATGAAGAAAATGATGTGACATCATATGCGATATACTCTTTTTTTCGATAAGTTCCCCGTATTCTTCATAATACTTTCCGATACTAATGCGTTTACTTGTCGGTTTTCCTTTGGCATTCCTATACGCCTTGACCGTGAAATACACATAAGTTTTGTCTCCGGTCATCACCATCACGATCCCTTTTTCCGGCAGATCTGCCAACTGTCCCTTTGCCAAAATAGAATTTTCCTTCTGCTTTTGCCCTACTGTATAGTTCGATTATATTATATCCGGAGGAAAAATGCAAGAGGAAATCGTTTTTTTTCATTTTTTCTGTTATTTTCTGCGCTTTTCGTGCTGTATTGTTCGATTGGCTGGGAATTCAGGCTTCATTTTCATTCCTTGATTAGCGAAGCGTCTTTATTTTTCATTAGCCGCTTGCGGCGATTTCATTGAAAAAACCACTTGCTGTCGCAAGTGGTTTTTTCATGGCTCCCCCTGTCCGACTTGAACGGACGACCCTCTGAGATTAAAAGTTCCGCTCCGGCATACTGCCGGAGCTCCA
>JAKSOD010000087.1 GCA_024405755.1 Clostridia bacterium | reverse complement strand
CAATGGTTGCTCATTCTATTCACCTCCGTTCTGAGCAGATTCGATTATGTATGCCCGAGAAAATGGGTTGAAAAATCACAGAATTTATGATATAATGTTATCTGAAAGTACGCGAAAAATGATCCCGAATGGAGAACTGAAAATGCAGAATCAGGCGCTGGTCGTCATCGACCTTCAGAACGATATCACCAAGAATTACAAAGAGATCATCGGCTCCGTGAACGCCGTCATCGAGTGGGCGGAAAAGCAGGAGCTGACCGTCGTTTACATCCGTCACGAAAACATCACCGACGGGACCCGCACCTTCAAGCCCGGTACCAAAGGTGCAGAGCTCGTTCCGGAGTTGAAAATCGTTTCCGATCACATTTTCGTCAAGACGAAAAGCAACGCGCTGACAAGCGAAGCGTTTTCCGCTTTTATTGCCGACAAGGGACTGACGGATTTCATCGTCTGCGGAGCGGATGCCACCGCCTGCGTGAAATCGACCTGCTTCAATATGACGAAGGCGGGATATACCGTCACCGTCGTTTCGGACTGCGTCACGAGCTACGACAAAAAGAAGATCCTCGAAATGCTTGCCTATTACGAAAGCAAGGGCTGCACGCTGAAAACCGCGGAGGAAGTGATCGGGTAAGCTGATCATTTACAAGTCGCGAAGGAGAGAAGAAAAGATGTTCAGACCGGTTCGGAAAAAGAGAAATGAAATCAGCGTGGAGGAAGCCAAGGCGCTGCTCCACACCTCCCGCAGAGGGATCCTTTCAGTAAACGGCGACGACGGGTATCCTTACGCGATCCCGATCAACTATTTTTACGACGAAGCAAACGCCAAGATTTATTTCCACGGCTCGCGCGTCGGGCACAAGGTCGATGCGCTGAAAAGATGTGACAAGATCTGTTTCACCGTGGTCGGAAGCGAAACGGTGAAAGAAGAGGCGTGGGCGCCTTACGTTAAGAGCGCCGTCGTTTTCGGACACTGTCATATGATCGAGGATCCGGAAGAGACTTTGACAACGCTCAAACGGTTTGCGATGAAATACTACCCCGACGAACCCACGGCGGACGAAGAAATCGAGCGCTCCGCGAAAGCCGTTCAGATGTTTGAAATCGAAATCGAACACATCAGCGGAAAAGAAGTGCAGGAGCGATAAGCGAGAAAAGTGAAATGAGTTTTTTATCAAAGATTTTTACCAAAAAGCAGGAAACATTGCCGGTCACAACGGATATGGAAGCACTCAAAGCGGCGGCTGAATATCTGAAAGGTCTGCCGAAGGACGATTGTAATACGTATCCGAATTACGACAACTGCATCTTTGACGTGCTGCACTCTTTGCCGACCGACTATGAATACCCGACTCACCATCGTGCGCTGGAGGACAAGGCAATCGAGGATATGACCCTTAGTGAACTTGCGACGATGTACACTTTCATCGAGCGCGGGGAGCGCTTCTGCGACGGTCATATCGCCTCGTTCGTTCAGGACGGCACGCTTCTGAAGCTGGTCACCCGTCAGATTGAACTGTTGGAAGAGAAGAAATAAATTTTCGTCGTTTGCGAATGTCTGAAATCGAACACATCAGCGGAAAAGAAGTACAGGAGCGGTAACGCATACGGAAAATCCATAAGCAGCGCAGGTGATCAATTTTGAATCTGAAAGAACGGGCAAAGAAAATAAAGACGGATATCCCGGCTGTTTTTCTGGCATTGCGGCATAAGTCGACCCCTTGGTCCGCAAAAATACTTGCCGAAATCACGGTTGGGCACGCGCTGTCGCCGATTGATCTGATACCGGATTTCATCCCGGTCCTCGGATACCTTGACGACATCCTCCTGCTGCCCGCGCTGATCGCGCTGACCGTCAGACTGATCCCCGCAGAAATCATGGAAGAATGCAAAAAGAACGCCGAAGATATGTGGAAGGACGGAAAGCCGAAGAAATGGTATTATGCGATCCCGATAATTCTCATTTGGCTTCTGGTGATCTGACTTATCGTGAAAGCGATTTGGTTTTAGTTTCATAAGTCCCCGTTTTGCCGGAAAGGAGAACAGGATAATACGCTCCGGCTATTGACTTTTCCGGAAAAATGAGTATAATAATTGCATGGGAATGAAGTTCTCCCTGGGGGAAACCTGAACCGCTTATCAAAGCTGATGACTTCTGCAGAATTTTTGCAGAACAGCCATTGGCTTTTTTGCATTTTTGAAAGGATTTGCTATGCTCACTTCGCTTGCTCTCATTTTTCTTGTCGGTCTTTCAATGGCGTTTATCTGCCGGAAGATCCGGCTTCCGCGCATCATCGGCATGCTCGTCACCGGCATCGTGCTCGGACCTTTTGTTCTCGATTTTCTCGATCCGAAAATCCTCGGCATCTCGTCGGAGCTAAGACAGATGGCGCTGATCATTATCCTCATCAAGGCGGGCTTGTCGCTGAATATCTCCGATCTGAAAAAGGTCGGACGCCCCGCCGTGCTGATGTCGTTCCTTCCGGCGCTGTTTGAGATCGGCGCGTTCATCGCGTTTGCTCCGCTTCTGCTTCATGTGACGCTGCTCGAAGCGGCGATCATCGGTGCGGTGCTCGGTGCCGTCTCCCCCGCCGTCGTGGTCCCCCGCATGGTCAGTCTGATGGACGAGGGATACGGGACGGACAAGCAGATCCCGCAGCTCATTCTTGCCGGAGCGTCGCTCGATGACGTTTTCGTGATCGTTCTGTTTTCCACCTTCGTCGGAATGGCGCAGGGCGGGACGGCGAAGGTCATGGATTTCGTAAACATCCCCGTTTCGATCGTGCTCGGCATCCTCGTCGGCGCTGTTTTCGGCTTCGTCCTTGCATGGGTGTTTGAGTTTGCACACAAGCGGAGCGATTCCATCCGGCAGAGTCTGAAAGTGGTCCTCACGCTCGGCTCGGCATTTCTTCTGATGGCAGTTGAAGGGTGGCTGGACGGAATCGTTTCGGTTTCTGGACTGCTCGCCGTGATGAGCATGGCGTGCGTGATCCGGATGCGGACGAGGAATGAGGTTTCCGGCGATCTTTCCGCCAAATACGGACGGCTGTGGCTCGCCGCCGAAGTGATCCTGTTCGTTCTCGTCGGCGCGGCAGTCGATATCCGCTACACCTTGAACGCTGGCGTGATGGCGCTCGTGATGATCTTCCTCGCACTCGTGTTCCGCTCGGTCGGGGTTCTGCTGTGTCTCATCGGTACGAAGCTGAACGCAAAGGAAAAGCTCTACTGCGTCATTGCCTATCTGCCGAAAGCGACGGTGCAGGCAGCGATCGGCTCGGTACCGCTCTCGCTCGGGCTTTCCTGCGGGAATATCGTGCTGTCGGTCGCCGTCCTCTCGATCCTTGTCACCGCTCCCCTCGGCGCCATCGGAATGGATCTGAGTTATAAGAAACTGCTGAACGGGAACGCATAACCTTTCTCCGCGAAAAACTAACAGTGCCTCAGCAAACGCTGCCCGTTCTCAAAAAGCAATCATTGATCCCAAGCGTTACCACCAACGGTAACGCTTTTTTCTTTGTCTATTGCGTCGCAACCGGTAAACCGAGAAGATTCCCCTATTACTATAGTTGGAAAACATTTAGGCGTTTTGAGCGGGTTTTTCTCGTTAATTTTTTGTAAACTCTGTTGAGACACCCCCTATTACTATAC
>JAKSOD010000086.1 GCA_024405755.1 Clostridia bacterium | reverse complement strand
AGTAATTGTAATTTAACGTTTCTCTGCTTCCCGTATCACATTTACCGCCCACTTCCAGACGGGGATATCACTGTTCTGAACTTTTTCTTTCAGCCTCTCAAACGCCTTGTCCTTTGCCTTTTCCACGCCGTCAACGGTCAGCATCTCGTGCAGAGCGATCTCGTCAAGGGACAACTGCTCCATTCCGAATACGCCGAAAGTGTGTCCGAGCAGATAGCGGTCCTTTTTTGAGAGCGACTCGAATTTTTCTTTCAGGATGGAAAGGAAGAGTCTGTTCAGCGCCTGCCTGTCCACGGGAACCGAATCGTCGGCGTTTAAGATCTCAAACGGATCGGTGTAGGTTTCATCCTCGTCATCCGGGAATTTCAGATCGTAAACGGAAGAAAAATGCGTATTGTAGTTAAGATGCTGTCTTACGGCGTATTCGGATATGCCGAGCCGTTCGGCGATTTCGGGAATGTCCGTATTCTCCGCGTTATACAGCCTCTGCGCCTCCCGGATCTTCCGCATATCGCTCCCGGAAGCAGAGAGCGTCCCGAGGTTCGATTCGAGATAGCGGTACATATCCCCTTTCAGAAAAGGATAGATATAGGTCGTAAAGGCGGCTTTCGTTTCGTCGTAGTCCTTTTCTCTCACTTTCCGGAACAGCGTCAGCGCACCCTCCTGCTCAAGATCGGAAAGGATCTCCTCCGCATAGGATGTCAGCCCGCCGTTTCCGTATCTGCCGTAGGTCAGGCAGCCGAAGGAATAAGCCGCATCATAAGCGATCTTTTTGATCAGACCGACGTTATTGCCATACAGTTCTTCAAGCGAGGATTCGTCTCCGGCAGCATAACGTCTCATCAGTTCTTCGCTTGTCACGGCGTATTCCTCCTTTCCCATTACTGAATATCTTTTTCCTTTTTCGGTCTCCCTCGGGGGGCCGTTTTTCTTTTTACCCCGCAGAAGGCGTAAAGCTTCGCCGAGGTAAGTTCTTCTTCAAGCCACGCAAGTGAGTCCTGCCTCTCTCTCGTTGCCTCGTAGAACCGTTCTTCCGCCGCGTCGTAAAGCCGTTTCTTTTCTTCCGGAGTGATGATCCCGCGGGACCGGTCCTTGTCGATCCTGAGATAGCAGCGTCTCAACGCCTGTGCGTGGGGATTGTCCGAGCTCATCTCCTTGATGCCGAGCTTGTGGTAACCCATCTGCAAGCAGGTCACGTCCGGTCTGTCGGGCGCGGGACGGTCGCAGTACTTCGTATGGTACGCCTTTTTCAGATGGAAATACCGTTTGCAGTATTCGCACCGGCGAATGATATATCCTTTTTTCAGCATACGGTAAAAATCCATCTTCAGAAGCGTCTGTAAGTTCTCCGCCTCGTATACCTCATAGATCGCGTATCTCCCCGAATCGTCCTCCGCGGCACCCGGACAGAAGCTGACGGTAACGGTATCTGAGGTCGTATACCATCCCGTACCGGATACCGGATTCGCTATGAGCTTTTCCCGTTTCGGATTCATAATAAAATCCGCGAATGCGGCGGCGAAGTTTTCTGGATCGAGCTTTTTCAGATCGCTCAGATATCCGTCTATGAAGTTCCGTACCGTCGTATTGAAAGAAGATATATCCGATAGGACGGAAGAATATCTCCGGAGGAAACGGATCATCAGTATCCGGTACTGCGTATCCGTCTTTGCCTCTTCGGGAACGGTCGGGTATTCGTCAAGCAGCTTCAAAATACGGATATTTCCCATTTCGTCGGAAAGAGCGCCGTAGAGAGAAATCACTTTGTTCCATAGTTCCTCCGTCTGCTCCTTTTCGTATTCTGAAAGTCCGGCGTCGGCTTCGTCGCACATCGTTCTCAGCTTCTTATACTGCTCTGGGGTAATATTCAGCATTTCGGTACTGAACATTCCGAGAGAAAACAGGTACCCTTTGAACGTCAGATCGCCGTCTCCTATTTCGTATCTCAGTTTTTCAAACATGAAAGCACACCTTATCGTTATTTGTCAGCAATAGAAATAATATTGTATGGGACTATTATTATTCTATCACATTTTCTTCCACAATACAAGCAGAAGGAACAGAAATGTTCCTCAATTTTTATTATGGAGGTGTTTTCAGATGAATGAAAACAAGCTTGCCGTCATAGACGGCGAAACACTCATGGATATGCGGCTCCCGAAAGCAAGGTTCTGTGTGAGTACTTTGCTTCCGCAGGGGCTGTGTATCCTCGGCGGTGCTTCCAAGATCGGAAAGTCCTGGCTCGTGCTGGATCTGTGTCTGCGGGTAGCCAAAGGTGAACCGGTCTGGAATCTGCCGACCGAAAAAGGAACGGCGCTGTATCTCTGTCTCGAAGATACTCTGCGCCGTATACAGGAGCGTCTGAATCTGCTCACCGACGACGTTCCTCCGAACGTATTCTTTGCAACATCTGCCGGGAGTATCGCAGACGGACTGTGCGAACAGATCAGCGGATTCGTCCGGGATCATCCCGATACGTCTCTCGTTGTGATCGACACCTTTCAGATCGTGAGAAACGGTGCCGTCGATACTTCCTACGCAAACGATTACGAAGAAGTGCGTACGCTGAAAAAGCTCGCAGATACGCTCGGAGTCTGTCTTCTGCTCGTCCATCACATCCGCAAGCAGGAAGCAAACGATCCGCTGAATAAGCTGACGGGTACGACCGGAATCTCGGGTGCTGCTGACGCAATCTTCGTTCTCGATAAAAGCAAGCGCAGTGCAACGGGTGCGACAATGTTCTGCACCGGGCGTGACATCGAGTACCGGGAGTTGGAACTGAACTTTTCAAAGGAGAAGGTTTCGTGGGAATTGATTTCGGATACGATGGAAAACCCGGAATTGCTTCTGCCGCCCGAGATGCTTTCTCTTTCGAATTTCATGAAAGAGGAAAAGTGTTTTGAGGGAACGAACACGGAACTTACCGAACGGTTTAATTCCTTTTCCGGTAAAACACTTTCGCCGAAATCTCTCAAACAGCAGATGAACAAATGGCGGTACACACTGGAAGAACGCGGCGTTTTCTTTGAGAGCAAACGGAGCAACGGACTGCGGATGATAAAGATATTCTTTTCTTCCGTTAACAGTGACGCAAGTGCCGTAAGTGACGCAAATACCGGGTGTGCCAAAACTTGCGTCCCTTGCGTTCCTTGCGACCCTGTCGAGGGCGTAAACGCCCCGTGTCGGCGATGAAGGCATCAGGTGGGAGAATGACACGGGCAAGCGAGACAAGCCCGTGTGTGCCCGCTTGTGCAGGGAAAACGGAAAAGAAAGTTCCGTCTCTCTTTTTCCCAGACCTTGTCTGGGGCAAGCATAGCCCGCGGCTGTCCGCGCGCCTTTTGAACCGGGCAGAAGCCCGGACCCACTTACCTTTCTTTCGGAGAAAGGTAAGCCAAAGAACTTTGAAAAAAAGAAAAATGACGACAGAAAACACACTGAAAAACCGAGGTGAATCTATGGGAAGAACCCAAACGGAAACTATTACTGTCCGGCTGACACCGGAAGAAAAGTACGCGCTCGAAGGAAAAATGTATGAAGCAGTCGCCCCCTCCATGCGAAAATTCGTGCTGGATATGTGCATGAACGGTCAGATCATCGTCAACGAAGACCTGCGGAATCTCAACGCGGAGCTGAGAAAACAAGGCAACAATCTCAATCAGCTGACGCGTCTTGCCCATCAGGGACGGATAGACGTCGTATATCTGAACGAACTTCTTGACTGCTACAAACAAATTTTACACGCCTTGGGAG
>JAKSOD010000085.1 GCA_024405755.1 Clostridia bacterium | reverse complement strand
TATCCTTTCGGGCTTCGAACCCGAAGAACCGGGTTCGATCCCCGGCAGGTCCGTATCGTTTATTTATGTTTTAAAGCATACATCTAAGTATGGTCTTATCTTCATCTATCATTCGTCAGCGTCTCGCAGACAAAACCCTCGGTATTGAACCGTTCGCAGAAGAATCCCTTCAGCCCTCATCGTATGATCTCAGGAGCGCAGAAGATATCGTCATAAAAAAAGGAGAACTCACGCTTGTTCCGACCATGGAATTCGTATCTCTTCCTGATGATTTATGCGCAACCCTCTGGGGACGTTCATCATTCGGCAGAAAAGGAGTTGTCTTAGGCGCGGGATATATCGACCCGGGATTTCGCGGAAACTTAACACTCTGCATGGTAAATAATGGTCCTGAAGATATTCCTGTCACTAAAGGTATGCGCGTTGTCCAGATGCTGATTCATCCGGTAGAGGGAAAAGTCGAGTCTGCCTATGACGGACATTATCAGGACAGTCATGGCGTTGTCAAATCAAAATTATAATTTTTAAAACTATCTTATCCCTTTTTTCCTTAGAACGTCAGAATACCAAGAGTAAACAGCATTACCGGGATCATAATCGAACCCATACAGTACAGCCGTGAAATGCCTGTCAGCTCCGGAATAAGTCCGGCAGCCGTTGATATGACAAGCAGAAATATGCCAAATGGTCCGCAAAGAACAGCAGTAAGCACGGTTAAAAGAAGCAGTACAGCAAGTGCCAGGGGTTTTTGAGGAATCTTTGCAGCAAGCGTTCCTGTTTTTGAGAGAAGAACAACAGCAAAGTAGCCGACTGCCGCCGCGCATCCTGCGGCGGCGAGCATCAGTGGAAGGCTTGGCAGATTAAACTCAGCAAGAACTGCCATAGAGCCCGATCTCATCCTGCCCACTGCATAGAGAGCTGCAATCCCCAAAACCGCATTTGCCGTGTTTGCTGCAGACGTGGATAACAGATATCCGTGCGGTCTTCCTTCGTCAAAATGAATTCCGTGTTTTCGTATCGCGAGAACAGCATTTGCCGTCCCGCTTGAAAAACCCGGAAGCCATCCCACAACAGCGCCTGCGAAAGTTCCTTTCAAAGATGATTTAAGAATCTCGCCGCGCTTAGTTCCAAGTCCGGAAAACACCTGCGGGACAACAGTCCCCGGTCTTTTAAGCGACTGCAAAAGAACCGGAATGCCGAAAAGACCGGACAAAAGCGGCAGAAGTACCTCACCCATTCCGAAACATCCGAACGAGAGATACGAAAAATACATCCCGAATACCCCTAGCCCTCCTGAAACGAGGAACAGCAGAAGAGACCAGAGCGGCGCGCGCGAAAAAACAATCAGAAGTGTTGCCGCAAGAAGCACAATCAGCCCTATCGCCCAGTCAATTTCTCCCTGAAACTGCGGCAGGACAAAATAGAAGAGCGCAAATAAAGGAAGGCAGAAAACAAACCCGAAAAGACTCCCGAGCGCAGATATGCGGACTGCAGCAGCACCATTTCCTTCGAGATACATTCTGTGCGCAGGAAGGACTGAAAGCACTGTGTCCGGGTCAGGAACACCTATAAATGTTGATGGAATACAGTCAGTAAATGTGTGTACAACCATAAGACTTACAATCATGCAGCATACACCCTCAACACCGAAAACAAAACTCAGCGGAACAGCAAGTGCCGCTGCCGCCCCTGCTGCAGTATTTGAATGAAGTCCGGGAACAATTCCTGTAATGCATCCTATAATGCATCCGGCAAGCGTTCCTAAGACAAGATTCAGCATACCGATGTATTTGCCTCAAAGCCATATCTAACTTTTTGGAAGACGGACAAATATCGTAACTGCAAACGTACTCATTATCTACTTGAGAATCAAATACTATTCATATGTTAATCGCCATAACCCAGCATGCAGGGGCTGTCGATGATAATGCGATTTGTGAGAAGTATAATCACAAGGCACGCATAGTCTGTCCGGTAAAACCGGTGAAAAACCAGCAGGAAATAGATGCGTTTGTTACTGCAGCAAACAACTGTGAGTTTGACGCAGTCTTTTTCCCAAGCGCTTTTTCCGCAGAAAAAGTAGGTCCGCTGATTAATCCGCGTCTTGCAACAAAGGTCCGTATGATTGCCAACGGTCCGCAGACCGCGCGTGATTTACATAACATCGGTCTTGCTGCAGAGATGCTGCCGTTTTTCTACTCGCGCGACCTGATACCTTATCTCGGCAAATGGATTCGCGGAAAAAGAATTGCCATCCCGCGCGCAGGAATCACGTATCCGAAGTTAGCTGAAGAGATTAAAGAAGCCGGGGGAATTCCTGTTGAATACAAATGTTATGACATCATCGCAACCAACGAAGAACTCAATCTCGACGGCTGCGGCGCGGTGCTCTTCACCAGCCCTGCGGCGTTTGCCCTTGCGAAACTGCCGAAACTTGACCGTGAAATAACCTTTATCGCAATAGGCGAGGTCACAGCTGATGAGATGATGTATCACGGAACAATTCCAACGGTTGTCGGTGACGGTTCTATCGAAGGAACTATCAAAGCCCTGAATGCTACATTGTGGTCGGAGTTCTACTGATATGGTAAAATCGGGAATCATCCTTGTTGACAAGCCGCGCGGACCGTCCAGTCATCAGACGGCAGCGTGGGTCGGGGAGATTCTCAACACATCAATAGGTCACTCCGGAACTCTTGACCCGATGGTTTCAGGGGTTCTTGTGGTAATGACCGGAAAAGCTGTAAAACTTGCGCCGCTTCTTCTTCAGCACGAAAAAGAGTATATTGCCTGTATGCGGCTTCATGCTGATGTTTCGCGCGAAGTGCTTGAAGATGTTGTGCGCGGCTTTACCGGCAGAATTTATCAGCGCCCCCCGCGGAGATCTGCGGTGAAACGTTCCCTTCGTATCAGAGTTATTCACAAAATAGAAGTTCTTGACGTGTCCGGAAGACTTGTTCTTCTGCGTGTTAAGTGCGAAGCAGGTACTTACATCCGCTCACTTTGTGTGCACATCGGAAATGTACTTGGCTGCGGCGCGCAGATGATTGAACTGCGCCGCACTATGTCAGGCGGATTTACAGCGGCTGATGCACATACGCTGCAGGAAATACGCGATGCTGCAGAGCGCGGAGAGGCTGAATCCTTCATTCTTCCGCCGGAAGCGGCGATTTTAGATATTCCTAAAGCTGTTATCCGCGACTCAGCAGCAGATGCAGTCTATCATGGTGCAGTTCTCACAGTTCCCGGCATCATATCCTGCGATGATTTCCGCGCGAAACAGAGTATTGCGCTTGTCACAGAGAGCGGAAAACTCGCAGCGCTTGCTGAAGCTCTTCTTGATGCTGATAAAATCCGCGCTAAAAATCATGGTTTAGCTGCACGTTCTGTGCGGGTTTTTACCGCGGAATAAAGAGCAGATTAATAAGGATGTGAAACATATATCATATGCCGATTGGGCTGAGGTAGTCTAGTGGTAGGGCGCGGGCCTGGAAAGCCCGTGAGGCGAAAGTCTCTCGTGAGTTCAAGTCTCACCCTCAGCGTACCACTTTTGTTTTCATTTCTTTCTTGTGTTTTAGTCGTTTCAACGTGCTTTGCCGTTTGTTTTTGCCTTGCAGTTCATAGCCCATCCTCTAAACTTATGTGCTCGCGCGGCAAACATGTCTGTATATGGCAGATATCATCATAAAAAAACGTCATGCAATAAAAAAAGGTCAACTGACCTCACTGATGACAAAACTTCGTGAATCTATCGGAGACGATGCGGAAAAATACGTTGCCCCCATGATAGAAATCGC
>JAKSOD010000084.1 GCA_024405755.1 Clostridia bacterium | reverse complement strand
TCCGGTGGACTGTCAGAAACCAGTGCGAACACTGGTTTATCCTTTATTTTCTGTCAAAGACAGAAAATGCAAACGATCCCCCTATGGTCCACCCGAAGCAGACATATTCGATTCGGTGGCCTTTTTCGGCGGGATGAGGGCATCCCGCCCTACGACACAGCAAAACACTGGTTTATCCTTTATTTTCTGCCATTGGTAAAAATTGCAAGCAAGGCGCTCAAAGGCCTCGCACGCAATTTCTTTTCATATAATTTCATTGTTTCAAGGAACATTTTTCCATACATTCAAAACGATTTGCGATGTTTTTTCGATAAATGCATTATAATGATTTTAAAGAAATACACGCACGCCACAATGGGCGAACACAAAGGAAGTGCAACAATTTGAAATCCACACCAATTTTTGCACTGCATGGCACAGCAGATACTGTTGTGCCGTTTGCCTGCACACAGATGATGGTAACTGCGCTGCAGAACTGCGGTGCAAATGTGCATCTCGTCGCTTTAGAAGGCTGCGGCCACGAAGACGCTATAGAAAAAGCCTATGAAGAAACAGATTTGATTCCATGGCCGCTGCGGCAGCGGCGGGTGGATTTCTCCGAACAGCCGGAAACGTGCTCCGAGATGTTCTGATCGGAACCCAACAAAATCATGGCTTTCGTCAACAATTAAAACTACATTCGTGCCGAGATTATGAAGCTGTGCAAGACGATCGGCATTCCCGCTCGTCCTTTTGCTTGACCAGAAACAGAAAGCAGCTTACTGTAATGTGTTCTTATTCTGCGCATTTTTCAAGCGAAACAAAACCGGGGATCTGCAGTCTCAGATCCCCGGTTTTTAATATGAGGTTATATAAAATTTCTTTCAAAATCCTACCCGATTTCCCGTATTGATGTTGTCAGCAAAAACCGTCCCTGTGACACCCATATCTGTTACTGCAAAATTGTCTTTTTCATTTTATTTCTCCTTCAATACATCAACGGCGCCGCCGTAGGCGGATTTTGTTCATTTATTCATAAATAAGATCACTTGTGCTGCGGCAGGTATATACAGGCGGAAGATCGATCGGATATAGCTTATATGCGATCTCGCGCCGATCCAGAACCTTGCGGAGTGAAGCCGTAAAGCAGTCGTTTTTTGAACACTGCTGGACCGTCAGGCAAACAGTTGGACCGACGGTGAGCCCGGTAACGCAGATCAGTCCCTCCCGGATTTCATCGGCGCTGACAGTGACACGAATATCGCGGATATGCTTCATCAGCTCCTCGGAAAAATCCGGCCTTGTGATATGTGTATACAGGATCACGGCGCCCGGCTGCTTTTGCATCTCACGAACCAAAGCCGCTCGGAATTCCCCGGGGGCGGCTTTTGCCCTTCCTGCAAGGTCGATGTCCGCATTGATGATCTGCATCAGATTATCACGATCCGTCCACAGATCGAGCTGACTGCGAAATGCGGTCTCTATCCTTGCGTCCGGCATTTTGGCCATGCGATCAGTCATATAGCAGAGGGAAAAGCCCTGTACAAAATTGCGGTCTGTCGCAGAGGGGAACGCACTGCGAAGATTTACGGGGACCCGGACATTGATATTTCCGGACTGAATCCCGAAAGCATCTGCCATTGCCCGGGACAGAATGCAGGCGATCACGGAAAAAACGCTGGTCTCGCTCTGTTTTGAAAAGCGCCGTACTTCGCTCAACGGAATCTCCAGCCTCCACGGCTGCCGGTCGCTTCGCTCGAACCAATCGGGCTTCACCTCGACCGGAGGACTGAATTTCGGCGTTCCGAATGCTTTGCACGCAGGGTCGGCATAACGGGAAAATGCGTTTTCCGTGGTCTGCGCAGGGCTGCCTGCGGGGAAATCCGCTGCCGCCTCCGCAAATACCACGCCGGAGCGCTGAAAATAGAGATGCAGGAAGGTTTTGCAAAAGCTGAACATACCGGCACCGTCTGCAAGCGTATGGGACGCATAAAAAAGCAGCTGCTTGTCCCGGAGCACGATCATCCAGGGATAATGATTGTTTTCTTCCGTGCCGTAGATTTTCGGTGCATTCTCCCGGGTGAAGATCACAGGCGGCTTCGGGTTCTGTTCAAAGTAAAATGTGTTGTTTTCAAAGATGATCCGGGTCCCGAACAGGGGATGACGGCAAATCGCCTCTTTGACGGCTGCAAGCAGGATGCTTTCATCAACGGCTTCATACAGCTCGAATGTGTGATGCGGCGCGATCAGATCGATCAGTGCAAACACACTTTCCTTGCCGCTCATTTCATATCTTTTTAATTGCATAGGCGTTCTCCTTCATAAGCTGCGCACAGGGATTTCGGAGGAATAATCAGGAAGCGGCTTCGGCCTGTAAGCGCGACAGGCGCTTTGCCCAACGGATTCTAAAGTACAGGAACAATGCTGCGGCACCGAGGGCCCAGCTGATTGTGAATGCAAAAGAAACGCCGATCGGGGTGATCGTAAAGACGGCAGAAAGAATAATCAGAAATGCCAGACGCGCCCCGACATAAAATATGAGCTTGATTAAGGTCGGTCCTTTGGAATCGCCCATGCCGATCATGGATCGGGTCAGGTTTTCGCTGATGCAATAATAGATCATTGACAGGATGATCCAGCGGGTAAAGACGGCACCGAATCGAATGGCTTCGGCATCCTCCGTAAAGACACCCATGAGAGGACCTGCAAAAACAAACATCGACACGGAAAGCACAACAGAAAAGCCGAAGCTCAGAACGTTTGACCTGCGGATCCCTTCCCTGACTCTGCCGTATTGCTTCGCGCCGAAGTTTTGACTCGAAAATGCTGCTGCGGCAGATGAGAAGGAATCGATCGGCATCATCGAGATGCCGAGCAGCTTCCCGAAAACGCTCCAGCCTGCCATGCAGTCGGAGCCTAACATATTGACATACGTCTGTGCCAGAAGATTCGTAAAAGAGGTGATCACGGATTGGATGCTCGTCGGCAGACCGATCGCAAGCACGGTTTTCAGCTGAGAGAAATTGATATGTATCCCGTGCCAGTCCAGCCGATAGACCTCGTTTGTTCTGGTCAGGATCACCATAATCAGAATCGCCGACAGAAGCTGGGAAATTGTCGTTGCCCACGCAACACCGGCCACACCCGTATCGAAAACGACGACCAATACAATATCCAAAATGATATTTACGACACTCGATGCTGCAAGGATCATTAACGGCACCGTGGTATTTCCCACGGCGCGAAGGATCTCGCTGCCGATATTGTAAAGGAGCATGCCGGAAATGCCGAGGAAATAGATATGAAGATAGGTTGAGGAAAATCGGAAAACATTATCGGGCGTTTTTAAGGCTCTGAGTATCGGATCTGAAAGGAAAAGGCCGATCACCGTAAAAGCAGCGCAAAGGATCAGGGAAACCGCAATGATCGTCTGCACCGCTTCACGAAGCGCATCGTTTTTCTTTGCGCCGAAGATTTGTCCGATCAGCGTGCCTGCTCCGACAGAGAATCCCAAAAACAGGTAGAGCGTGATGTTGGTCACCATACCCGTTGCTCCGACAGCTGCCATCGCCTCCGTGCCGATAAACCGACCGACAACGATCGTATCTACGATATTATAAAGCATCTGCATCAGGCGGCCGAGAAAGATCGGCACGGAATATACGATCAGATGCCGGTAAATATTTCCGCTTGTCATATTTCGGACCTTGCCGGACTTTCGGAACATATATCGTCACTTCACTTCGTCATAGTGTGATTTCATGCGTGTTTTGCCGCAGCGTTCAAAAAAACTATATCATATTTGTGCTGCATTCGCAAGAAACATTCATTGCCGTGCCGGCTGCATC
>JAKSOD010000083.1 GCA_024405755.1 Clostridia bacterium | reverse complement strand
TCCCCCTATGGTCCACCATGAAATAAGAGAGGGCATCAAAGATGCCCTCTCTTATTTCATCTTCGGAGAAGATGGGGGATCGAATAGTTAAATCTGACAGTCCGGTGGACTGTCAGAAACCAGTGCGAACACTGGTTTATCCTTTATTTTCTGCGTTAGCAGAAAATGTAAACGATCCCCCTATGGTCCATTGACTTATTTGAATCAGCCACCCTTTCGGGTGGCTTTTTTGCGCGGTGGACCATAGGGATTAGGGGACGAACCCCCGGTTCGAACATGAGCATTTTACAGTCGGCAAAGCCGACCACATCACAGACTTGTCTGTGATGTGGCTGCGGAACGCAGCAAAATGCGAAATGTCACGGAGGCGGCTTGCCGCCGGAGTATCCCCCTATCTTCAAAATACAGAGGCTGATGGGGAGCGTTGCGCGGCGGCGGGATGAGGGCATCCCGCCCTACGGTGATAGTCGAAAGTGCGGTGTTGCGGAACGGTCAAGACCGTTCCCTACAGTAAAATCGAAAGTGCTGTGCGCAGGGATGTCGAGGACGCCATCCCCTACATCCCGCAGATCGGCGCTGCTGTGTGTCACGAGCGCAGCGAATATCCCACCTTTCATCAAAATCGAATTCACCCGCCAGAGCAGGCCACCACAGTGTCATTGGAAGAACCCCTACTTCTTCAGCGGCGGTTTCGCCGTGAGAGTAGATCTCTGATGATTTGAAAAGAGCCGTCTTGGAATAATCCAAGACGGCTCTTTTTTGCTTTATGAGAATGGCTCTCTACAGGAAATTATGTTGAAATTTATTATTGTAGCACAGAAAGAGATTACAGACTTATGGAAGCAAAATAAGCTGCTCCGCAGGCTGCTTCCTCATCCATCGTTGAAAGAGTCAATTTTTGCTCAAACAGTTCCTCAAAGATTCCGCAGAGAAACGCATTCTTTCGCAGACCGTTTCCAGCACCAAACAGTTTCCCGGATGTTCCTCCTCCTTGTAAGAAGCAGTTATACATGTCGTACAGTTCTTTAGCCATTCCGTACATAACACCCCAGGTAAAATGCAGTGGTGTAAAAATATTTCCTGTTAGGCCAAGAACACTTCCTGTCAACGTGGGATCTGCGCGTGTTCCTTGAAACAGCGGCAAAACAACGGGAATATCTTTCGGCTTTGAGTTGCTTTCCAACAGATGTGTCATTTCTTCATAACAATTATCCGATATTTTACTGGAGCACATCTTGGTGCATCTAATCTCTTTCAGAATGGTTTGTTGTTCAAAATGTAAAATGCCCGCCGAAAGGTACTCTTTTCCTTCGGCGGGTCAGTGATTGCTCGGAGCGTTAAAGATTGCGATTATAAAGCATTGTTTCCCTCATTTAAAACCATCTTTTTTGAGCCGACAATGATGTGCCCGGAAAAGCCAGAGTTATCGGCAGTTACCCGTATATCGTCTTGCGTTCGGTCGATGCGGATCCTGATGCGGCAGCCGTCATTCTCATAGATCGTTTCTGCAAAAGTGATGTCCTGCGGAAGCTGCGGTGCGATCTCGATTTCCCGCTTTCCGAGAACATTCAGTCCGCCGACGGTTTTTATGATCCATGCGGAAACGCTGCCCCAGCAGTGGTGGTTATATGAGTACACTCTGCCGTGTGCCAAAAAGGCTTGACGGATGTCTTCCGGCAAGTCATCAAAGCTCTCCCAAAGAGTGGTCGTGTTTTCATGGAGCATGGATGCAAAGCTCGGATAATCCGGGCGCGTGATCAGCTGATAGACAAGATCACCTTTCCCCATATCCGTCAGGACGCGGTAAAGATGCGGGATCCCGAACAGGCCGATCTTCAGATGCTCCCTTGCTGCCTGTATGGACGCGAGCAGGTCGTTTTCTGCTCCTTGCTTTTCATTTTCCGCAAAAACGCAAAGCGAAAGTGCCATTGCACAGGCCGCCTGTGTCCGGACGGTCAGATGGCCTTCAGCGATATACTTATGGCGAAATGCAGCGAGAAGGCGGTCTGCCTCTGCGTCATACAGCGATGCGGTTTCTTCGTCATGGAGCAGCCTTGACAGCTCCGCTGCTTTGCGCCAAAGATCCATACAGAGCAGGCTGTCCGTCAGTTCCAACGGCGTGGAACAGTTGCTGTCCGAATGTGAGCCGATCTCAAGCCAATCAGGCAGCCCGTAGGCGACGAGACCGTCCTCATTGATCTTTGTTCGGTAATAGTCAAAATATCTGCGAATGGAACTTTTGCACGCTTTGACCGTTTCGAGATCTCCGCAGAAGCGGTAAAGCTGATACGGCAGACCGACAATAATGCTGTCGTAAGCCGGGCCGCTGCCCCAGTCATACCCCCAACCGGCAGTCGGTACGATGCCGGGAAACTGCCCGTTTTCTTTTTGTGCCTTTACAATGCAGTGCAGCCATTCGCGGTAAGAAGCAGATGCGTCAAATAAAAGCATCGTCTGCTCGGCAGACAGCAGTGCGTCTCCCGTCCATCCGTTTTTTTCGCGGTGAGGACAGTCCGTCGGGAAGTAATGGAAGTTGGAAACATCACTGCGCTTCGTCAGTTCGACCAGACGGTTCAGCACATCACAGCTGCATCGGAATGAGCCACGGGGATGAATGTCGGAATGGAAAACAACGTATTCCAAAAGATCTTTCGTTGCCTGCTCTTCTGTGATGCCTTCCACATAGACATATTGGAAGCCATGATAAGTAAATGACGGCAGATAGGTCTGATATCCGTCCTTACAGATATACACATCGTGCTGGATATACTCTGCAGGCGGCTTATTCCAGAAGCCGAGATTGTCAATGCTGATCGAACCGTTTTGGATGAGTTCCGCATAAAAGAGGTCAATACGCTGTCCTTCTGTTCCGTTGATAGTCAGTTTGCACACACCGGAATTGTTCTCCGCAAAGGAATAAAGATACCCTTTCCCGCTCTTTGAAACGCTGGCGGGCTGCAGGCGGTCACAGCAGGCGATCGGGTCTGCCGTGCAAAGGCACAGTTCCCCCTTCGGAGACGAGACCGGCAGCGGGAAACGGAAGCCGTCAGTGTTTGTGTCTGTGAGCACATTTTCGCGTTCAAGTCTTGCATCATAACGCTCGCCGCAGCGCAGATCGTCAAAGGTGATCGGAGAATCGGTCACACGGAAGTGTGCATCCGTAGAGAGGAAAAACTTCTCCTTATCAAAAAGTTCCAGAGCAAAAGACGGAGCGGCACGAAACGGTGCTTTCTCAAAATCCCAGCAGCCAAAATCCTTGCTATTCACAAAGCCGTTTCCGAGCAGGACGCAGAGGACATTGTCTTTTGTGCGGAGCAACGAGGATACATCATATTCATCATAATAAACGACCTGATCCGGGTTGCTGATATACGGTGCAAGAAAGCCCTTTGTGAGTTCTTCCCCATTGAGAAACAATCGGTAAAATCCGGTTGCTGCAATGCGGAGCGTACCCTGCGCACCCGGGTAGTCAAACACGCGCTTGAACAGCGGTGCGCACACATGTTTTTCTATCGTACAGTAGTCTTTTGATGCAGCGTAAAAATTCATCGTTTACTCAGGACCTCCCGTTCATAACGGCGGATTGAAAGGAAACGCAGCAGTTGCGCTGCGTCGGTATCATCGTCTGTATTCGGAGTGCTGTTTTTATTATAGCACAGTCAACTACCTCCGACAACCCTGACACAATCTGTCAAAAAGAATGGAGACCATTTTCAGTAGAACAATAATAAGTTTTGACGCAACAGGATTACTGCCTTTTTTGGAACTTGTGATAGAATACTGACCAGCAATCAATACTCGGCTGCTGTCTCAGGAGTGTGTTTATTCGCCCCGTTCTTCGTTGTAAGACTGCATTATCATTCGGGGTTGTACGAACAACTTGAGGTCAGGGGTTCGATCCCCCTATGGTCCACCATGAAATAAG
>JAKSOD010000082.1 GCA_024405755.1 Clostridia bacterium | reverse complement strand
AATGAAAAAAGGTGAAAAAATGTATTGTAAATTCTGCGGAGAAAAGTTATCTGATAATTGTTCGTTTTGTCCTTCTTGCGGAAAACCGGTGGAAACAGCGCAGGAGGGCGCGAATACGGCGAGGGACTATATCCCTCCGACCGAGTTTTCCTGTACGAGGATACAACCGGGTTTTTCGGAGAAGATAGACGACCCCCTGATCAAATCCGCGCTCAAAAAGAATAAAAAGTTTACCTTTGTGTTTGCCGTCGTTTTGGTGCTTGCCCCGATCGTCGTGACTTTCATCCTAAGTGTCAAAAACGATAATTTTAGTAATCTTACTTACGGTGGAATTTTGTCACTTATATTTCTGCTCTTTTCTTTGGTGCCTGCAATCAAAAAAATCGGCAAAAAATCATGGGACGGAACCGTTGTTGATAAACGCACAGAGCTTCGACAAGAAAATGATTCCGATGGCAACACGACCAGACGAACTGTATATATAGTGAAATTCCGCAAGGCCAACGGAAGAAAAGCGAAGCTTGAGGAATCGGAGTTTAATCACATATACTTCGATTATCTGAATGTCGGGGACAAGGTTCGTTATTATCCGCAATTCAACTGTTTTTACGAAAAATATGACAAAAGTCAGGACGGTTACGCAATATGCCCCATCTGCAGCACCATAAATGATATTTCAAACGACACCTGTGCCAAATGCGGTGTGCCGGTTATCAAATGACTTTTGAGATAAAATATAAAACGCGATACATTGGGAGGTAGTCTGATGGCTAATTACTGTAAATACTGCGGCAAACCTTTGAAGGAAGGGGCAAGATTCTGCATCGGTTGCGGAAAACCGATTGATGTCTCTCCGACGGAAAGCAATGCCGCTCACAAAGAGCAACCTTCGAAAACTGCTATTCAAGCAGAAACTAATGTCAAACCGATTAATACCGTCCCGAATAAAGGTGGTTTTCTCAATCAGCTTTTCGATGAAATAAAAGATCTGCTTAAGCACCCTAAAAAATTGCTCCCGACCATTATCTTGTCGGTTGTTTGGGTGTTGTTTTCAATACTATCCACCGTAGGTGTAAACATTCCGATATTCCGATTTCTTTATACGCTGACCTATTCCAACGGCGGAATGTTCGGCGGCTTTTTCGGTGCCATTGGCGGTATTTTCGGAAAAGCGGTATTTGCAACGGTTATCAATACCATTGTTCTCTCACTTTTTGCGAAGAAAAATCCGTTTGCAAACGCTGCAAAATCACTCACCGGAGTATTCGGCAAAGCCGCTTTCAGCGGACTTTCGGCAATTTCGCCGTTCCTCATCGGCGCAGGGTCCGGACTTGTTCTGTATTGGTTTTTCAATATTACTTCAAGCCCCGTGAACTGTGCTGTCGCAGTCGTGGGTGCTGTTGGTGCATTTTCCGCAATCGGCAAGAAAAAGGGGTTGCTCGTTTCGTTGATTTTCAGCGCCGCAGGCAAAGTCTCGCGCGGTAAATTGCCGTCTCAGGTAGTGGTCAACCGTGCAATCACCGGATTTTCCGCAGGATTCGCTATTGGTCTTCCTTTGACGTTTGTCCGTTTCGGATGGCTTCTTTTCCTTATCGGAGCAATTATTCTCGCTGCCGGCATTGTATTTGCAATCATCGGTAAAAACGGCATAAAAAAGATGGCTGCAACAGCTGCCATATTCATCCTCACAGGCGCAATGATGATATCGGTACTTTGCACGAATGTTTTTGCCGCCGACGAAACGCTTCCGAATGGCTATGTTCCTATGGGCGAGGTGTTCCGGCTTGCCGACGGAGATGGATCGCAGCCGTATAACTACAAAAAGGTCGACGGCTTTTACCTCGTGCTGGATCACATGACAAGCTACGGCATCGGATTATACGGTGACGATGCGGTTTACGGCACGAAACCTTCCATTAACGAGACTTACCAGTCTGCCGAACAAACGATCAGCGATAAACCGGCGGTCACCTTTACCCATGACCAAACAGCCAACGGTTTTACCGTGAGCGGTTCGTGGAAATGGAAACACGCGTACACGGGAGAAGCCGGTAGCGTACATAAAGCAGGCGAAAATGAGGTGTTCCGTTCCGATGTAACGCTGACCATATCCAATATTTCCTTTGAAGACTGCCACGTATATGCAGATCTTCAGGGGCGGCTCAACGCATCCGGCGGGCACAACGATTCCTACGATAAAGAGTCCTCTTACAACCTTTCCGCCAGACATGCGGAAGGCAATTACAAATTTGATTCCGAAAATGAAACCGTGTATATCGCGTTTTATGTCGGCGAAGCAGGGGCAAGCAGTACCCACGCCTCGCTTGTTTTCCGCATCGCAGGGGTCCTGCCGAATGCGGATGCGGGCGTTGTCGGCGGTTCCGCCGGATCGGAACAGAGCCCCGACGATGATTCGGACGTGCGGCCTTACCGCGGTCGGCTCACCTACACAAACGGCCGTGTGAATAAATACGGTCAACCCTTCCCCGATTTGATGGATTTCGACGGTGACGGTGAAATCACCTGGCTTGATATGAATATCCAAAAAGAACTTTCGCACGACCCCGATTGGCTTGACCGACCGACCAGCAAAGCGTTGGGTGTGCTTCTTGCTATACTGACCGGTCTGTTGGGTGCAGGCGGAGGACTTGTGGGCGGAATTGCCGGTGGTCTGGCGGGAGGTCTCGGATCTGCCGCAGGAGAAGCCGTTTCCGGCCTGGCCGACGGTATTTCGGAAGCGGCTTCCGAAAACGAAAAAGAGGATCTGGGTCCGTATATCAATAGGGATGCTGATGGCGACCTGAATGTCAAAGATCCCGCCACGGGCGAAGAACGTGTCTACGTGGCAAACGGCGACGGAACTTATACAAACCCCTTGACCGGCGCAACATATACGGAAAGCGAACTGAAAGATTCTCTTGAAAGCCGTGCGGAAAACGCCGATTTAATCCGTCAGGACAATGCCGTTGCCAAGGAAGCGATCGACGCGCAAAGAGAAGATAATCAGGGGAAATCTTGGATTGCCGAGGAAGCCGAAGCGGAAAATGCTGCACAGCGTGCCAAGGAAGCCGCAGAAGCGGATCAAAACAAGTACAAGGAGAAACTTGCCGATAAATATGGTGTCTACTCCGGAGACGATGATCTGTATGCAAAAATCGGCGAGAAGCAGGGACAGGCAGAAATTGAACGCTACGAGCAAGGAGAACTCGAAAAGGAATACAAAAAGAGTCAGGACTACGTTGAAAACGTCAAGAAAGGTGCCGACGTTGCCATCGACATTTATGCCGAAGTCGATCCCACGCAAACGGGCAAAAAATTCAAGGACGCTTATACGGTCGCGACGGCTGCCGCTTCCAATGCGGGCGATGTCATGGCCGGCTATAAGACCGTCGGCGGGGCGCTCGCACAGACGGTCGTGGATTCCGGCGTAGAGCTGGCCAAAAATCATTCGGAGGGCGTCACCCAAAAGCTTGCCTCCAACATAATGGGCGACAGTGTGAAGGCCATGTCCGATACCTATATGAAGGGCGGAAGCGTTGAAGATATCCGTCAGGCCGGCGAAGGTGCGGCTATTCAGGGCGGCGTCAACGCTGCGGTTGACATTGCCTTTGATGCTTTTGGTGATAAAGCGACCGAAAAGCTCGGCCTTACCGGCGATAAGGTGGTCGGCTCCATCGGAGGGCAGCAGATCACAAAAGGCATGACGGGCGGCGCCGCGAAAGTCGTTGCCAATACCGGCGTAAAAGATGCGCTGACACCGAATGATGCAGATGAGGTCAAACTCGAAAAGCTTCAGGAGGCGCAGGAAAAGGCGGAGAACGACGCTAATGCGGAGGCTGCAAGGCGTTTCCGGGAAGCACAGAAGGAATGGTCGGAACGCAATAAAGAGTAACACCCGCAAATGGCTGAAAACGAGCAGGGCTGATTCTTCATTCAAAATAATTCGCCCTGCTTTCTTCATTATAAAATTTTGTG
>JAKSOD010000081.1 GCA_024405755.1 Clostridia bacterium | reverse complement strand
GCGCTGAGTCCGCATTTGCCCTTGCCGGCTACTGCAATTTTATTACATACTTGTGCCGGGCTAAATGTAACCATACTTAATCACCCCACACCAGTAAATGACAGATGTCATATTCTGATGTGTAATGATTATTATGGGTAAATATTCTATTTATACTTACGCAAAATATCTTGTCTCCATAGAGTGGACTCAACAAAAATGAAACAAAACAAGTACGTTCGATGAACAAAAACACAGCTGAAAAAAACGCTAAAAATAAGTTATTGTCCGGCATGCGTTAAGATATGCCGAATCTCCGGAATAATAATTTCTTCAGCTGCAAGTTTTACTGCATTCGGAGACCCCGGAATACAAAACACAGCACGTCCTTTAACAATTCCCGCAGAAGCGCGGGATAATATCACCGCATTTTTGACCTGCTCATAACTTTTCATACGGAAAAGTTCTCCGAACCCGTCCATAGTTTTTTCAAAAAGCGGGGAAACTGCTTCAATCGTGCAGTCATCGTGCGTAAGTCCGGTGCCGCCGTTTACGACAATACAGTTTGCAGAAAGCAGCGCATTTTCTACAGCAGAACGGATTTCAGCTTCATCATCCTTTACAATAACCGGTTCTGACACATCCATTTCAGCCGCATGAAATGCATCACAGAGAATTTTTCCGGATAAATCGGTTTTTTCCGTACGGGTAGTAGAAACCGTAATCACCGCTGCTTTTACGGCGACTGGAAGATGATGCTCATGCGGCATTTAAATCACCTTCTGCAAAAGCTTTCAGCAGAATCGTCTGCGGGTCTGACGGCTTATTCATCAGAAGATATGAGCCGTCTTCAAGAGGAACAGATACAAATCCGTCATCTGCAGAGTCAGAAATTACCCCGTGACAGAGTCCTTTCTGCAGTTCGGAAGTCCCTGCATTTCCAAAGCGGACAAAGTATCCGCACCTTGCAGCTGCGGCGGTCAGTTTTTCTGCACCTTCAGTACAGACACCGCCGAGGAGAAGTGTTCGTTCAAGGTCTTCTAACGGGACATTTAATGTCGCTTCAACTTTTTGTCCGGCAGGAATTTCTGCAGCGCCGCGGGGAATAGAAAGATAGGCATTTGCACGGATTCCGTTCATCTGCATACTTGATGAACGAATCTGCGGCAGAGCAACCAGCTTACCCGAAACACTGCCGACAGCAGCGAACTGGAACTCATCAAGAGCGGCATCCGATGGAATTACAGCCCCAGCTTCAACAACAACCTTCGGCGTCTGCGGTCCTTTAAAACCCCATCCTTCAAGAAGTTCGCGGACAAACATCCGAAGCGTGGTCTGGGCTGATAACGGATAGCCCGGCATACCAATGACCGGTTTTCCGCTGATACTCCCAAGCATCGACGGTTTTGCCGGCTTCATGAAAACACCATGGAAAATGATACGCCCCATATCCTCAATGACTGACGAGGTGTAATCATGCGAACCCATGGATGAACCTGCAGAAAGGAGAACAAGGTCGTTTTCAGAAACTGCTTTCTCAAGAGCCGCACGAATGGCTTTCGGGTCGTCTGCTACCGGCGGATAGCGGATAACATCAACACCGAACTCACGAAGATAGGCTTCGGTCATAACCGTGTTGCTTTCCACAACCTCTCCGGGTTTCGGCTCGATTCCCGGCTCAATGAGTTCAGTCCCTGTAGGAATAACACCAACAGAAACAGAACGAACAGCAACTTCAGTTATACCGTATCCGGCAACAGCCCCGATATCAAATGAACGAAGTTTTGCGCCGGCAGGAAGAACAAGACCGCCTTTTCTGATATCTTCTGCGGTAAGACGGACATTGCGTCCTGCCTTTATCGGAGAACGGATGGTTATTTCTGACGGTTGTTCGCCGGTAAACTCGGTATCTTCAACCATGATAACCGCATCAAACTGCGGGCGTACAACTTCGCCGGTATTTACCCGGTCAAACTGAGTAAGTGTCAGCGGATGGGTTTCTGATGCGGTTTCGGTTTCCTTTGCAGAAACAGCAAATCCATCCATTGCTGATACCGGTGCCGGAGGAACATTATATCCGGCATATATTGGTTCTGCAAGAACGTGCCCTACAGCATCTATGAGGTTTACCCTGCGGACAGTAAATGACGGGGGCACCATGCGGACATGAGAAAGTGCCTCGGAAAAGGGTATTTTTTGCATAACAGTATTTGTCCTGTATGCTAATAATAATTGTTAGTCCAATGAATAGGAAGAGATATTGAGGTGCTGAATCCTTACGCAGAATCAGCAGTTCCTTTCAGTTTTTCAATCACATGAACATCTTCAATTCTGGTTACCGGATACTGACCGTGCTCATCTTTTTCTGCGGACTTAACCATGTCCCAGATAGTATCAAGTGCAATTAAAACGCCGGTAATCGCTTCCATCTCAATACCGGTTTTCCCGTACGTTTTTACCCGGCATACCGCTTCAATGTATGAATCAGTCTGAGTAAACGAGATATTCACTCCGCCTACCGGAATCGGATGACACATCGGAACAAGCGCCCATGTCTGTTTAACCGCCATAGTACCTGCAACCTGAGCCGTTGCAAGCACATTGCCTTTTACAACCGTACCTTCAGCGATTGCCTTCAGCGTACTCGGGCGAAGATAAATCTTTCCCGATGCTGCTGCCTCACGTGAAACATCGGGCTTTTCCGTTACATCGACCATGTAAACTTCGTTTTTGTCATTAATGTGTGTAAATACCGGCATCAGTGAACCCACTCTCCTTCTTTTCCGTTTGATAAAACTTCCTTTTTCCAGATAGGAACTTTTTCTTTGATTTTCTCAATAACAAACCGTGAAGCATCATACGCCTCACCGCGATGTGCTGCACAGATTATAGTAACCACTATCACATCCCCTACTGAAAGATAGCCGTAGCGGTGAACAATATGCACAGAACGCACACCGAACTTTTCTTCTGCCTCACATGCAATATCAGCAAGGTCTTTTTCAGCAGCAGGAACAAATGCTTCGATTTCAAGACCGGAAAGAGAATCTGCATCATTTCTCACCGTTCCTACAAAAACAAGCTGTGCACCGTCTGCATCATCACGAGTCTCTAAAAGAAGACGGGAAATATCAATATCCTCTTTTTGAAGACGAAGAATATCAGTCATTTTTTCCTCCGAAGTACGGACTCCGGTTTTGTACTGCATGTCTAATGGCTTCAATTAATGCATCGCCTTTAAGACCTTTAATAGATACTTCGTTTCCGGTACGCAGAAGACAGGGTTTTAACAGCCCGTCTGATGTGATGCGCAGACGGTTGCAGTTCGCACAAAACTCCGCATTATGCATCGGGCGAACAATTTCTACCACTGCACCGTTGAGATTATACTTATGGCGGTGATGCATTCTCCGGGTAGTAATAGTTTCTGCTTCACGCCTGAAGCGTTCCTCAAGATTTCTTGCAAAGTCAGCATTGGAATGAACTGATGCATCGGCTTTATCAGCCCATCCGTTCATATCCATGAGTTCAATAAACTGCAGAATTAACTCATCGCGTCCGCGGACGAATGCAAGAAAATCATCAATCTCATCATCATTGATGCCGGGAAGAAGAACAGTGTTGATTTTCACCGGCGTAAGACCGGCAGATACTGCTGCTTCAATTCCTTCCAGAACGTCAGAGAGAACATCTGAACCGGTAATCTGAGCATACCGTTCCCGCTTCAGCGAGTCAAGACTGACATTTACGCGGGTAAGACCTGCTGCTTTTAATTTCGGCGCAAGTTCTTTCAGTTTTGTTCCATTCGTCGTAAGAGAAACATTAACGCCTTTGGGAATAGAAGAAATAATATCAGCAAGGTCTTTTCTGAGGGTCGGCTCCCCGCCGGTGATTTTAAGCGTCTTTACGCCAAGACTCTGCAGAACAGAAACAACTTCAATGATTTCTTCTTTGGATAAACCATCCTGCTTTTTACTGCGGGTGCAGCCGTTGATGGATTCTCCTTCCGAGTGGCAGTAGCAGCAGTGAAGATTACATACGCTGTTTAATGCAAGCCGGACATCTGTTATACGGCGTCCGAATGTATCAGTCATTAC
>JAKSOD010000080.1 GCA_024405755.1 Clostridia bacterium | reverse complement strand
CCGCACCGCAGACAACAAAACCGATTGCAAGAACCATATAACGTTCAAGATAATAGATAGACCTCATGGATTAGAACCTCGTATAGTAGTAGTAATAGAACATGGAAAAAAACGACACACCTGCACTGAACATACCAAGGCCGCAGAACAGCAGACCCAAACTGCGAATAGCGCCGGGATCGGTTACACCAAGAACTATCGTACAGATGTACTCCGCATAATACGCACAGAAAAAGAGTGAAAAAAACGACGTCATCAGCGCGACCATCGCACCCTTTTCCTGGACACGGACCATCCGCTCATCGGGCTTCTGTTTTTCATCAGCCGCAAACATCGCAGGATTCAGACGATACTGATGCATCCGGTACAGCACATACAAAAGCAGAGCACACCCGCACGGAATGAAAATGGTTGCCGCAGCTTCTCCCCGGAAACTCTCCGGCTGAATCATCTGAAAACCAATACCGGCACACCCGACAATCAGGAACCAGATACCCATCACAAAGAAACCGGTGATTTTATTCGTAAATTTCATCGGTGATCACACCCTCGCATAGTAGTAATAGACGATCGAAAGAAACGTTATTCCAAGGGAAATGACGGCCAGATACAGAAACAGTTCGTGCATCGCATGAACTGCGGCGGCATCCGTAATCCCGAGAAGAATCCGGCAGAGATACTCGGCATAGACCGAGCAGAGAAGCAGAAGAGACAGCACTGCAGACAGAGCAACAGACGTCCCTTTCTCCTGTACCCGCACCCATCGTTCGCATGCCGGACAGAACGGTAACCCACTTGCTGATTTTCATACTACCCTGACACATAATATGAAGTTTATTTCATATGAAGTTTTCTTCACCAAAACCCGTTCAGAAACATCCTCCCGGACAAAGAAGTACCAGACACAAAACAGAATTTTATCTCCCACAACGTACTTACCGAGGGTTTTTTACCAATTACTCGCATAAAAAACACCACCGGAAAAATCATCTCCGGGTATTTTCCTTCGTAATGACAGAATACACAACACAGAAGACGCCGCAATGCCATCTGTTTTGCGCATTCTCTCATTAAAAAGTGAAAAACCCCAGACATTCGGGGGTATTACAGGTGGAAACAGAAGCAGAACTTATCATGTCGGTAGTGGTCGTACTCGCGTGCGCCATTGCCGTTCTTTTCGTCGGCAGACGCTTGCGCATGCCGTTCATTATCGGGTACTTTATCACCGGTATCATCGTCGGCCCTGCGTGCCTTGGTCTCGTAACCGAAGAGCAGGTATCACTGCTGGCAGAGCTCGGAGTCATTCTCCTGATGTTCACTATCGGACTGGAGATGTCGCTCAAGAGTCTTCTGTCAATGAAAAAGATCGTCCTGATCGGCGGAACACTGCAGCTTGTCATAACAACCGTAGCGGTTTGGGCAGTCATGGTTGCCGTCGGGTTTGCCTCAAACGTCGCGCTCTTTATCGGATTCCTCGTCGCACACTCCTCCACTGCGGTTATCATGAACCTGTACCAGAACAGCGGGGAGATCGATACCCAGCACGGAAAAATCGCACTTGGCCTGTTAATTTTTCAGGACTTAAACGTCATCCCCATGATGCTCATGGTTCCGATCCTCGCCGGAAACGCCAAAGCAAATCTCTTCGGCGAACTCTTAAACTTCGGTGTCGGTATGGTGGTTCTCGTAATTGTACTGGTAGCCGCAATTTTCCTGGTGCCGCGGTTCCTTACCAGAGTTGCACTCACCCGCAGCAAAGAGCTGTTCATCATCTCCATTGTCGCCATCTGTTTCGGCATCGCCTGGCTGATGTCCCTGAACGGTGTTTCCCTCGCGCTCGGTGCATTCCTTGCAGGCATTGCAATCTCTGAATCCGACTACAGTCATGAAGTCATCGGCCAGATTCTTCCGTTCCGGGATCTGCTGACGAGCTTCTTCTTCGTCTCAATTGGTATGATGCTCAACCTCGTGTATGTGTGGGAGCATCTCATTCTGATTATCGCAGTCGCAATCCTCCTGCTCCTTGGAAAAACCCTTATCAACTTCATCAGTGTGAAAGCCATCGGCATTGCAAGCGGAGCCGCACTCCTCTCTGCCATCGGCCTCTCACAGGTAGGTGAATTCTCGTTCATTCTCGGATCGACCGGACTTGAAGCAGGAATTCTCTCACAGAATATCTACCAGGTTTTCCTTGCAATCACGATTGTAACCATGGCAGTGACACCCTTTGCGGTCAACGCAGGCCCGGCACTTGCCAAGAGACTGATTAAACCCAAAGTACCGGGAGAAAACATATTCGGCAACGACACCGAATCCTGCGACGTCCGGCCAAAAGAGCATGTGGTCATTGTGGGCTACGGTCTTGCAGGTCAGTATGTCGCAAAAGCGCTGAAACGCGTGGACATTCCCTACATTATTCTGGAACTCAATGCCGAAACAGTGGACCGCGAAAAGAGACGGGGAGAACGGATTGTGTACGGTGATGCAACCCGGGACTCGATCCTTGAGTATGCAGGCGTGATGAAGGCACGGACAATTGTGATCAGCATCCCGGACATGGAAGCAATCAAAGGGATCATCTGTACCGCACGCGGAATGAATCCGCGGATCAACATCATTACCCGCTCAAGATTCATCTCCGAGACCGAAGAGTTGTACCGCCTGGGAGCGGACGAAGTTATCGTGGATGAAAGAGAAGCAGCCATTCAGATTTTCCGGAGGATTCTGGCAAACGAACAGGTGCCGCAGCAGGATCTGGATCAGTATGTGAAACAGATCAGAAATGATCTCTACGATCAGTATATCGATGCAAAGATGACGCCGAATGCACGGGAAACGGAAAGAAACGGATGGTTCGAGGCAATACGCCTGAAGGCAAAGAGCATCGATGAAAAGACCACAGCAAGCCGGTCCTCGGTTGAACAGATTCATGTCAGTAAAAACTGTGAAGTTGCAGGCAAACGGCTGTCAGAGATTCATCTGCGGGCAAACTACGGAGTATCGGTTATCGCGGTACGTCGCGGGGAAGAGGGAGGAGACACAGTTGTAGCTCCGGATGGAAATACGATGCTCGAAGAAGGAGATACCGCAGTTGTGATTGGAGAGCGTGCGGCAATTACAGAAATACTTCCGTTATTTATTGAAAATACTGAGGAAAAGGAGGAATAATTTTTTCCGGAGGAAGGGGGTGGAGCACCCTCCGGAAAATATGGTATTCAGGGCAGCCGGGGGTGTGGAATAACTGCCGCATGAATAGTATTGATGGAGTGGTATGTTGAATGAAATTATGGCCGGTATGCGTGTGTGGTAACGTGTGTCCTGATGTGTATTGAGAGACCGGCATCGCAGGTGAGAATTACTGCGCAACTCGTTTTTTGTTTCTGTCTTACGGCATCACTCTCCAGTAGTTTGTTTTTCGCTGCAACTCGTTCAGAGTTGATTACTAATAGTAAGTCACAATAATATATAATCATTTCTAAATAAATGCGAGATCAAAAAGCATGCGTCCGGGATACCTCCAGAGGATCAGAAGATAAAATTCCGGCATATCACACAGGACACAAGGAACTGACACATGAAATCAGGCTGAATGCCAGAAGCACACTGCAAAGAGCCGCAGAGGAAAAACGAGAAGCCGAATCTGCAGACTTCTCTGCAATCCTTTACCGATGGTACATCCTCAATCCCGCAAGCAGATCAGACGTACCCGGTATTCCATCAAAAAATCAACCAATTCTGAGTTTCAACTCAAAAATAGCAAATCACCAAGCCCACAATAAACCACATATTGATATACCAAAAAAATAACCTACGACAACCCGCAGCCGGTGCAAACCAGACTGCAACACCGCGAAAAGACGGATGAGAGAATGAAAGAGAACGCGGGAACATTTCCGGGCACTTGTCGAGGGCTGAAATTCGATCCCGGGGATAAAGGTGCAACGCCCCTCACCGTTGTAAAACATAATAATCGGGAAAAACCAATAGTACTCCCGCAAATGACTCCGTCAGACGAAACCAGCGGAGCGGCCCGACGTCGCCCCTACATAGACGAAACGTTTCAGCAGCGGATTCGCCCATACATAGAAATACTGAATGACGACGAAGCAAAGCAGTACTTT
>JAKSOD010000008.1 GCA_024405755.1 Clostridia bacterium | reverse complement strand
TTCCTTCCCTTGCTGAAAGAAATCAGTTGGCAATAAACAAAACGGGCAGCCCGTCGGGTGCCCGTTTTGTTTATTTGTTTATTTGTTTATTTGTTTAATTTAAGAATTTTCTCCGCGTTTTTGCCGAGGATAAGTTCTGTATCCTCCGCAGAAAGTCCGAGTGAACGTATGAATCCGACAGTAACTGCAGGATCTTCCCACGGGCAATCACTTCCGAACAGAACTTTCTTTGCTGTATGTGCTGTTATAATATCCTTTGCCCTCGTCGGATCGATGAAATCCGCAATAAAGGCAGTATCAAAATAAACCGGTGTTGTACACAGTTTCTCAGCGACATCATCCCACATCATCCATCCGCCGAGATGCGCGGCGATCAGTTTCAGACCCGGAACGGCATCAAGCACATGGAGGATCCTGTCGGGAGTACAATGAACGGGCGGCGGCAGACCTATATCCGCTCCCGCGTGAACGGTTACGGCAAGTCCTCCCGCAGCAGCACGTCTGAGTACGGAAATACACTCAGGACTATCGATATAAGTCTTTTGAAACTCCGGATGCAGTTTGATACCGCAAAAACCTGACGCAGCAAGTTTGTCAACTTTTTCAGGGGCGTCAGGATCCGAAGGATGCACGGATCCGAACGAAATCAGTCTTCCCCCGCTCCCGGAAGTAAGATCTGCGGCAAATTCATTGATATGCCCGGTCTGTGCCGGTTTGGTGACTATCGGCATAACTACGGATATATCAATTCCCGCCTTATCCATTACAGACACAAGTCCGGCGGCTGTACCATCGGAAGCGGGTGTGCAGTCTCTGCCGCTTTCCCGCATCATCCCGTCACGAAGCAATTCGATTGTCCGGGATGCGATCTTTTCGGGAAAAGCATGGGTATGAAAATCAATTATCGGTTTTTTTATTGTTTTTTTCATGTTTTTACGTATTTCGGGACCAAAACGACGAATTTCATTCGCCGGGCAGGATTTGCGTGGCTGTATCACGTAAGTGAGACAGATCAGCAAATCAGTTTTTAAGGCTGTGGATAGGAGCGGGTATCCGTCCTCCGCGGGCAATGAATTTTTCGGGTGAATAACGGCTGACGGGCATAATGGGTGCGCTGCCGAGAAGTCCGCCGAAAGTGACCTCATCACCGACATTCTTCCCTATAGCGGGAATAACACGTACGGCAGTCGTCTTGGTATTTGCTACACCTATGGAGATCTCATCGGCAATTATTCCGCAGATAGTTGCGGCACTCACGTCACCCGGAATTGCGATCATATCAAGTCCCACCGAACATACGGCAGTCATAGCCTCAAGTTTTTCGAGAGTCAGTGCGCCGCATCTTGCCGCATCAATCATACCCGCGTCCTCTGAAACCGGGATAAAGGCACCGGATAGTCCGCCGACGTGTGAAGAAGCCATAACTCCGCCTTTCTTGACAGCATCATTAAGCAACGCAAGCGCGGCAGTAGTGCCGGGACCTCCGCATTTTTGCAGTCCCATATTTTCAAGTATATATGCGACAGAATCACCGACAGCGGGAGTGGGTGCCAAAGACAGATCGACGATTCCGAAGGGAACGTCAAGTCTGCGGGATGCTTCAGCAGCAACAAGCTGACCAACACGGGTTATTTTGAAAGCGGTACGCTTGACAGTTTCGGCAAGTGTGGACAGATCACAGTCACCCGCTCTCGTTATTGCGGAAGCTACGACTCCGGGTCCGGAAACACCGACATTGATGACCGCCTCCGGCTCGCTGACGCCGTGGAAAGCACCCGCCATAAAGGGGTTGTCCTCGGGAACATTTGCGAAAACCACGAGTTTGGCACAACCTATACAGTCGTTTTCCTTCGTAAGATTTGCAGTCTGAAGTATAATATCCCCCATTTTGCTGATAGCATCCATATTGATTCCCGCTTTTGTGGATGCAACATTTACCGAAGAACATACTTTTCCGGTTTCGGCAAGGGCATACGGTATCGACTCGATAAGGCACTTTTCTCCTTCGGTCATCCCTTTCTGAACAAGTGCTCCGTAACCGCCGATAAAATTGATCCCGAGAGCATCTGCGGCACGGTCAAGTGTACGTGCGATCTTTATGTAATCTTCTGCCGAAAATCTTCCGCCCACAAGTGAAATCGGAGTAACGGAAACACGGCGGTTTACTATCGGTATACCGTATTCCTTTTCTATTTCATCGCCAACGGATACTATACGGGCTGCTTTTCCCGTAATCTTATCGTAAATTCGGTCGCACACGCGGTCAATGTCGTCTCCCGCGCAGTCAATAAGGGATATTCCCATTGTTATTGTCCGGATATCAAGGTTTTCCTCCCGGATCATATTTATCGTTTCAAGAACGTCAGAAATATTAAGCATCTTTACGCTCCCGTCTTACACGTGATGCATGGTGTTGAATATATCTTCGTGCATGGTGCTGATACGGAGTCCTTTTCCATCTCCGAGCCGGCTCATTCCGTCAACGAAATCACCGAAACTTCCCTTGATCCCGTCAATATCGACAAGCATTATCATGGCAAAGTATTCACGCAGAACACTCTGCGATATATCGATTATGTTTACTCCCCACTCGGAGCATTCACGGGAAACGTCGGCTATTATACCGACACTGTCCTTTCCGGTAACGGTAACAACTGCTTTCATTTTTTTATCTCCTGTCCATTTCGGAATAATATTTATTTTAATATTATAACCTTTATTCACAGGATTGTCAAGTAAAAACACAAATGCGGAATATTTTTACCGAAAAAAGAATTTTTCGGATTATTTCTGCATTTTTTTGCAAAAAACGTGCGAAACCACGAATATTTTTAAGTGCTAAGGATTGAAAAAACGGGTGGATTGTGCTATAATTATTTTGTATATTTTAAAGTCTAATATCGAAAATTCGAAAAGGTACGGTGATAAACTATGAAAAAACTAATGCTCGGGAACGAAGCGATAGCGCGCGGACTCTACGAAGCCGGCGTTTCCGTCGTTTCCTCATATCCCGGAACTCCTTCCACGGAGATAACCGAATTCTCCGCTAAATATGACGAGCTCAGATGCGAATGGGCTCCCAATGAAAAAGTTGCCACAGAAGTGGCATTCGGTGCTTCCCTTGCCGGTCACCGAGCCGCCTGCGCCATGAAACACGTGGGACTCAATGTTGCCGCAGACCCTCTCTTCACTCTTTCATATACAGGTGTCCGCGGAGGTCTTGTTATCTTCGTTGCCGACGACCCGGCAATGCACTCATCTCAGAATGAGCAGGATTCCCGCAACTACGCCATTGCTTCGAAAGTACCCATGGTCGAGCCTTCCGATTCCGCCGAAGCACGTGACTATGTAAAGATCGCATTCGACCTTTCCGAAAAATACGATACTCCCGTTCTTTACCGCATCTGCACACGCACTGCTCATTCACAGAGCATAGTTGATACCGCTGACCGCGTTGAGAAGGCTCCCGTTCCTTACGAAAAACAGCCTGCCAAATACATTATGATGCCCGGGTACGCCAAACTCAAACATCCCGTAGTAGAAGCCCGCACCGACGCCCTTGCCGATTATGCCGAAACTACTCCTCTTAACCGCGTTGAAGGGGATTCAGCGGAACTCGGTATCATCACATCCGGCATCTGCTATCAGTACGTAAAAGAAATCTTCGGCGAAAAAGACGCGAAGATTTTAAAAATCGGTCTGCATAATCCCCTGCCTTCAAAGTTAATACTTGATTTTGCTGCATCTGTCAAACGCCTTGTCGTTATCGAGGAACTTGACGGAATTATTGAACGTCACTGCAAAACTCTCGGTCTCAAAGTTGAAGGACACGATCTGTTCCCGAAAGTCGGCGAATATTCACAGCAACTCATTGCCCAAAAAATGGAACGTCCGCTGCCCGGATACATTGCTCCCTCAGCCGATCTTCCCGCACGTCCTCCCGTTATGTGCTCCGGCTGCCCTCACCGCGGTCTGTTCTACACTCTCGCAAAGAACAAAGTCACCGTACTCGGAGATATCGGCTGCTACACTCTCGGTGCTCAGAAGCCTCTGAATGCTATTGACTCAGTTCTCTGCATGGGTGCTTCCGTTTCGGGACTTCACGGTTTCAACAAAGCCGACCCGTCAAACGCTTCCCATACCGTTGCCGTTATCGGTGACTCCACCTTCATGCACTCCGGTATGACAGGACTCTGCAACATAGCATACAACGGAACCAACTCCACCGTTATCATTCTTGATAACTCAATAACAGGTATGACCGGACATCAGCAGAATCCCACTACCGGATATAACATCAAAGGGGATCCTGCAACAAAGATCGACCTTGAAGCACTCTGCCACGCCCTCGGTATTGAACGTGTCCGTGTCGTCGATCCTTACGATCTTGATGCCTGCGACAAGGCAATCAAAGAAGAACTCGCCGTAGATGAGCCGTCAGTTATCATCTCCCGCCGTCCGTGTGTTCTTCTCAAATATGTCAAAACCAATCCTCCGCTTCACGTTGACGCGGATAAATGCCGCGCCTGCAAACGCTGCATGAAACTCGGATGTCCGTCACTTTCTTTCAGAGACGGCAAGGCTCATGTTGATTCTACCCTCTGCACCGGCTGCGGAGTGTGCGCTCAACTCTGCGCTTTCGACGCTATCTGCGCCGACAAATAATCGGGTCAGGAGGAAATTTTGATGAAAACCACAAACATTATGATCGTCGGTGTCGGCGGTCAAGGCACACTTCTTGCAAGTAAACTTCTCGGACATATTCTCGTTGATATGGGTTATGATGTGAAAGTCTCGGAACTTCACGGAATGAGTCAACGCGGCGGAAGCGTTGTGACCTATGTCAAATTCGGTGACAAAGTCTTCTCACCCGTTATTGAAGCGGGGGAAGCTGACTACATCATATCTTTTGAAAAGCTTGAGGCTGCCCGTTGGGCACATTGTCTTGCTGTCGGAGGTAAACTCATTACAAATACCCAGCAGATCGATCCCATGCCCGTTACTTCCGGTGCTGCCGAATACCCCGTAAATGTTCTGGATGAACTTTCATCCCTCGGCATCGACGTTGATGCCTTTGATGCCTTGACTCCCGCGCTTGAAGCAGGATCTTCCAAGGCTGTCAACATTGTTCTTATGGGCAGACTTGCTCGTTACCTCGGTATCTCCGCAGACAAATGGTATGCCGCGATTGAGCAGACCGTCGCTCCACGCTTCGTTGAAATGAACAGACGTGCTTTCGCTCTCGGTTACGGAGACTGATTCCTTTAACAAAACAGGTAAATATGCAAATGAACAAAAAATATTGGCAGGAAGAAATTGAAACCGCATCAAGAGAAGAAATAACGGCTTTACAGACCGAAAGACTGCAGGAAACCGTTAAACGTGTTTATGAAAAAGTCGACCTTTACCGTAAACGTATGGACGCTGCAGGAGTCAGACCCGAAGACATTAAAACTCTTGATGACCTCAAACGTCTTCCGTTTACATCAAAGCAGGATCTGCGCGACACATACCCTTACGGAATGTTTGCCGTTCCGCTCACCGATGTCGTAAGACTCCATGCTTCCTCGGGAACAACCGGTAAGCAGATAGTCGTCGGGTACACCAAGCACGACCTTGAAGTTTGGGATAATATATTGGCTCGTCAGTTCACAGCCGCCGGAATCGGAAAGGAGGACTTTATCCACATCGCTTTCGGGTACGGTCTTTTCACCGGAGGTTTCGGAGTTCACGGCGGTGCGCAGAAAGTCGGTGCAACCGTTATCCCCGTTTCTACCGGAAACACCGAGCGACAGCTTACAATTATGCAGGATTTCGGCTCAACAGCTCTGTGCTGCACTCCCTCTTATGCTATGTATCTCGCCGAGACAGCAACCGCAGAAGGAGTTGTGGACAAACTGAAACTCCGCACCGGTATTTTCGGTGCGGAGCCGTGGACTGAGGAAATGCGCCGTCAGATCGAATCCATGCTCCATATCAAAGCGTATGACGTGTACGGTCTTACCGAAGTAATGGGACCGGGCGTTGCCTATGAATGCGAGGCTCAGAACGGTATGCACGTTAATGAAGACCACTTCATAATTGAGATTATTGATCCCGAAACCGGTGAACCTTTGCCCAACGGAACTCCCGGTGAGATTGTTTACACGACTCTGACCAAGGAGGCATTTCCCGTTATCCGTTACCGTACGCGCGATATCGGTACGATAACCCACGAAAAATGCGAATGCGGTCGGACATTCGTCAGAATGTCAAAACCCCGCGGACGTACGGACGATATGCTCATTATTCGCGGAGTCAACGTATTCCCGTCACAGATTGAAACCGTTCTGATAAATCTCGGATATACCCCGAATTATCAGATTATTGTGGACAGAGTGAACAATCTTGACACTTTTGAAGTTAAAGTCGAACTGACTGACGATAACTTCGAGGACTCTGTTACCGCTCTTGCACGCCGTGAAAAGGCGATTACGGAAGCTATGCGCTCCCTGCTCGGGATCGGTCCCAAAGTCACACTCGTCAATCCTCGTTCTATTGAACGTTCCGAAGGAAAAGCACGCCGTGTTATTGACAAACGTCATCTGCACGATTGAATACTGCGTCAACGAATAGAAAGGTGTGATCAGATATGGCTGTCAAACAGTTATCCGTATTTATCGAAAACCGGCGGGGAATGCTTGTTGAAGTTACAGAAGCATTGGCATCCGCCAAAATCGACATCCGCGCCCTTGCACTTGCCGAGACTCCCGATTACGGAATCCTCCGTCTTATTGTCAGTGATACGGACAAAGCACTTGAGGTCATCCGTGCCACAGGACGCACCGTTTCCGTAAACAATATGCTCGGGGTTCGCATCTCCGACCGTCCCGGCGGACTTGCCGAGGCACTGAAAATCCTTACCGACAACGGCATTGATGTTGATTATATGTACGCATTTATTGCAGAAACCGGCGATCAGGCAAACGTCGTTCTTCGCGTTGCAGATACAAAAAAGGCGGAAAGAACTCTTTCCGACACCGGATTTGACCTTATAAACTAAAAATCGGACTGTTGCATTAAGACAGTCTGTCAAAAACGGCGGTGTTCAGCCGCCGAGCCAAATGTCAGCCGGGCTGTCGCATTAAGACAGCCCGTCAAAAACGGCGGTCAGGAGCCGCCGTTTTTGAGCAATATCCTGCGGTTTTGGCTCCCCAAATAATAAAAAAACATCTGTTTTCGGAGCCAAAACGGCGAATTTCATTTGCCGAGCAGGATTTGCGGGGCTGGATCACGTAAGTGAGACAGCCCCTTTTTTCAGATTATTTTCGTTTTAATGATTTTACCGTTACAGAATTCAATTTCCGTTAGTTGCCCGAAGCATTCCTTATCTGACGGTATCGGCATACACTTTCTTTCTGCATCAATCCATTTCTTCATTCTGTATTTCGATCCTAAGGTGATTATTCCGGAATAATCGGATAATATATCCAGATCATAGGTCCAGAGACGAGGATTGTCACAACGTATGACGCTGTTCACGTCATCCGCACAGTGCCGCGGTGCTGTGCCTGATATTTCCGGACGGGACCGTAACAGAGGTTTGCGGAATTCTCCCGTCAGGCGGCTATAATAAAGTCCGTCATTTTTGATTTCGACTGTCAAAGTATAGTCGTAATTTTTCGTTTTGCGCGGAATAATCCCATTTTTTCGTGTCTCGATTCCTATCTGCGGAACGGCATCAACAAGGGAAAAATCATTTCCTTCAAGTACTACCGCATACTTCCTTCCGTATTTGTCGGTAAATTCCTTCTGAGACGACATTATTCATTCTCCTTTCACACGAAATAAACGGAATTAATCAATCTTTTTTCAATACATAACGCCAAGGTCTTGATCTGTCCTCTTCTGATGCATAATCAATGCCGATACGGGGTGTCGTTTCAAAATCAGGCGTGGGTGTCCCGTCGGTTTCTATCCATATCTCGTCGGAAAGCACCACGTCTCCTCCGTTAAGGCTCCGGTCAATACCGAGATGTTTGGTAACCCTTCCGGGACCTTCATGCCGGACGGATTTCGGATCTTCTCCGTATTCTCCGATATCTTCTGTCCCGCGTATCAGCACTGCTTCCGGTTCTCCCTTGCTGCCCGTAACAATATTCAGCATATTGTGCATTCCATAGCATAGATAAACGTATACTGTGCCGCCTTTATCCCATAAAATCCGTGTTCGGTCTGTCTTTCCTTTTGATGCATGACAGGCAGTATCATTCTCGCCGAGATAGCACTCGGTTTCGGTAATCATAACGCGCATCACATCTCCGGTCTCATGGTTTTTGCGGCAAAGGATTTTTCCGAGAAGTTCCGGGGCAACCCTGTCTGCGTGTTCTGAAAAAAAAGCTCTTCCGAGGCGCAGATGCTTTGCTTCATTTTCACGTTTGCTTGACCTTCTCGCCTCAAAAAAAGAACCGAGAATGTCTGAACACTCTTTTTTCAGAATTCCTCCATTAACTATCGTTTTACATCCCAGCGGGTATTCTCTGAGATCAAAAAGTCCTCCGAGAGCTCCGCCGCGCGGATCCGATGCACCGAAAACAACTCTGTCAAGACGTGCGTTTACTATTGCACCCGCACACATGGGACAAGGTTCCAGCGTCACGTACATCTCGCATCCGCATAGACGCCATCCGCCAAGTGTTCTGCAAGCTTCAGCTATTGCCTCAATTTCTGCATGAGCAGTAGCTCCGCCGCCGCTCTCACGCCGGTTTCTTCCTCTGCCCACGATCTTTCCATGCCTTACTACAACTGCGCCTACCGGAATATCTCCCGCAAGCTCCGCTTCATGAGCCAGAGACAAGGCTTCCGTCATATATTTTTCTTCATCGGTCATTTAAACTACCCCCGTTACGATATCTATCCGCTGATCACAGCCGCAAGCAGTACAATGGCTGCTTCCGTAAGTTGGAGAGAAATATACACTATCATCACGGGATTGAAGAAAAGCCTTACTGCTCTTCCGCGTTCAAGGCGAACACAGTGTGTCGGCTCAGCATATCCGCCGTCATTGCCGAAAATATTGCCTTTATCTTTGAGAATAAGTATGACAATGAAAACAGCACCGGCAATCATAATCGCAAAATCAATGGCGTAAATAAGTCTTGCAGCCTGAGTATAATCGACTCGTTCCGCAAAATACTGACGAAGTACGCCGATGTAGTTATTTATTATATGAATGAACATCCCGGGCCAGACAGAGCCGGTTCTTACATACACAATTCCCAGCAAAATTCCTGCTGCGGCGGCATAGAAAAACTGCATAGGGTTGCCGTGCATTAATGCAAACAGCACAGCCGATCCTACAACAGCCGTCGTTTTTCCGTACGGGAGTAGATTTGACAGTACCGTTCCGCGAAACAAAAACTCTTCACAGAATCCCGGTACAAGTGCCGTATATATGAATGAGTAAATCAGTTTTGCGGGAGTATCTATCAATGTATTATCGATAAGAGGCGAAAAATCCACGAATCCGGAGATTATGGCGTTGACCTCTGCAGCTCCCATAATCACGGGAATCACAGCACCGATCAAAAGAATTGTTTCCGCCGGTACCCGAACTCCGAGACGCATTGGCTCTTTCTGCTGTCCGCTCATCAGAATTCGGAAAAACAAGACCGGAAACATAAAAGAAAACAGGTATATCACGCAGTCGAGAACCGATGATATAATGAATTCCGCGTCTGACGTGCTTATTCCGTATCTCTCAATAGGTGAACTTAAAAGACGTAACAAAAGAACCCTTAATGGATCCCTTACGGCAAACAGTCCGGTTATAAGAACGGAATTCAAGATCAGTGCGAGCGCAAGCCGCAGTATTACCGCGCGGAACGAATTCTCGTCTTTCCTGATTGTACTTTCCACAGCGTTCTCCTTTCCTGCACACATTTTTTCTGAATAAAATCGATATAAAATATTATACTCTCTTTTCCTTTCTGTGTCAAGAATGCAATCGGAGATAAAAATGGGGTGTTTCACGTTAGAGAAACACCCCAGACTGCTGACAAAATAAACTGTCAGACATTTTTATGTATTTTCGGCTGATGATCAGTGAACTATGCAGCGTTCGGTATCTTTGTCGAAAATGTGCAGGCGGGAAAGATCGAATGCGACCTTAATGTTGTCGCCGGCACGGCTGGTGGAACGGGAAGAAACGCGGGCAATAAGGTTGGTCTCACCGATAGTAAGATACAGATAAATCTCGGCACCCATAAGCTCGGTGACTTCAACGTAAGTATCAACAGTACTGTCTGCGAAGGTAGCAAGATGCATAGGCTCATCATGAATAGCTTCGGGACGGAGACCGGCAATAACTTCCTGACCGATATAATCTTTGAGGTCGGGATTGGAAGCTTTTTCTGCGGGAAGTTTAAGAGACTTGTCCTCGAACTCGAAATAAACATCCTCGCCCTTCTTAACGAGTTTACCGTTGATGAAGTTCATCTGAGGAGTTCCGATGAATCCGGCAACAAAGATGTTGCAGGGGTAATCATAAAGATTCTGAGGAGTATCAACCTGCTGAATGATACCGTCTTTCATAACAACGATTCTTGTAGCCATGGTCATAGCCTCGACCTGGTCGTGGGTAACGTAAATGAAAGTGGTACCGACGTTCTGGTGAAGTTTTGTAAGTTCGGTTCTCATGGAAGCACGGAGTTTTGCGTCAAGGTTTGACAGAGGCTCGTCGAGAAGGAAGACCTTCGGGTTACGAACGATAGCACGACCAAGAGCAACACGCTGCTTCTGACCGCCGGACAGAGCCTTCGGCTTTCTGTCGAGCAGGTGGGTAATGTCAAGGATTCTGGCAGCCTCTTCAACACGACGCTTGATCTCTTCCTTCGGAGTCTTGTTGAGTTTCAGACCGAATGCCATGTTCTCGAAAACAGTCATATGAGGATACAGAGCGTAGTTCTGGAACACCATGGCGATCTTTCTGTCCTTAGGTGCAACGTCATTGACGAGCTGGTCACCGATAAAAAGTTCACCTTCGGATATCTCTTCAAGTCCTGCGATCATACGCAGAGTAGTGGTTTTTCCGCATCCGGAAGGACCAACGAGAACGAGAAATTCTTTATCCTTGATATCAAGGTTGAAGTCGGAAACGGCAGTTACGCCGCCGGGATACTTTTTGTAAATGTGTTTAAGTGATACACTTGCCATTGAAAAATTTCCTCCTTGATTTCCGACTCACAAAGATGTGTTATCGGATCTTTAATTATCATCATATATTGTATCAAATTTTCGTGCAAAATGAAAGATGTTAAATCCCCAAAATTTTGCTCTGTGAATTGTGCAATTTGCACAATTCAACTTTGTTTTTCGACATTTGTGAACTTTTTAAAAACAAAACGACGTTGCATCCGGTTAATTTAATTTACCTTATGGGTTTTTCAAGTTTATCCTCAGTCTTCTTTGAACTTCATTGTCAGTGCGATTCTCTTCTTCTGCACATCAACCGAAAGTACGCGTACACGGACAATATCTCCTACGGACAGCACCTCCGACGGATGTTTGATGAACTTATCGCAGATACGGGATATATGTACGAGTCCGTCCTGATGAACTCCGATATCAATGAACGCACCGAAGTCGATAACATTTCGCACGGTGCCGGTCAGCACCATTCCCTCCTTCAGAGAGTTGATATCGAGAACATCGTCGCGAAGCACAGGGGCAGGGAAACTGTCACGTACGTCGCGTCCCGGCTTTTCAAGTTCGGAAATAATATCGTCAAGAGTCGGCTCACCGACATTCAGTTCTGCGGCAAGTTCGGCTTTTCCGCTTTCCGCCGCTTTCTTTCCGAGCAGTTTCAATCCGCCGGAACGAATCTGTTCTTCATCATATCCGAATTTATCAAGAAGTCCGCGTGCCGCCGCATAGGATTCGGGATGCACTCCAGTAGCATCAAGCACTTCGTCTGATCCGGCAACACGCAGGAATCCTGCACACTGTTCGTATGCTTTATTTCCGAGTCGCGGTACTTTCAGAAGTTCTGCACGTGACTCAAATTCTCCGTTCTCTTCTCTGTATTTAACAATATTTTTTGCAATTGTACTGTTGATTCCGGAGACATAGGACAGAAGCGAATATGAAGCGGTATTAAGGTCGATCCCTACGGAGTTGACGCAGTCTTCCACAACTCCCGTCAGTGCCTCGTCAAGTCTCGCCTGCTTCATATCGTGCTGATACTGACCGACACCGACTGCCTTCGGCTCGATCTTTACGAGTTCCGCCAAAGGATCCTGCAATCTGCGGGCGATCGATACTGCGGAACGCTGAGTAACATCAAAATCCGGGAATTCCTCCGCTCCGAGCTTTGATGCAGAATACACGGATGCTCCGGCTTCGCTGACCATAATGTATTTGCAGTTCAGTCCGCTCTCTTTCAGCAGATTCGCAATAAATATCTCACTTTCCTTTGACGCGGTTCCGTTTCCGATAGCAACTACATCAACTCCGTACTTCCGTATGAGTCCTGTCACCACGCGGGTACTTTCTGCGATCCGTTCCTGCGGTTTTGTAGGATAAATCACGGCGGTATCAATGACTTTTCCCGTTCTGTCAACAACGGCAAGTTTGCATCCGGTACGATAACCGGGGTCAAATCCCATAACTGTCTTGCCTTTCAGCGGAGGCTGCATAAGAAGGTGTTTCAGATTATCAGAAAATACTTTAATAGCACCTTCGGAGGAAGCGTCAGTCAGATCATTTCTGATCTCGCGCTCAACTGCGGGTGCGATAAGACGGTCATAACTGTCGTCTACCGCCGCCCTCACGTGTACTTTAGCAGGACTTTCTCCGTCACTTACAAACTTTCTGTAAAGATAACTCTTTATCAGTTCGCTTCCGGGATCAAGGGTGACTTTCAGGAAGCCTTCCTTCTCTCCTCTGTTTATGGCAAGCACGCGGTGAGGCAGGATCTTCTTTACTCTCTCTTTGAAGTCGTAATACTGAGCATAAACGGAATCCTCATCTTTTGCCGCGACTGACACGATCGATCCGTGCTCGGCGGTAAGAGTTCTTACGGATTTTCGACATCCGGCATTATCCGAAATATCCTCGGCGATAATATCGCGCGCCCCAGAAAGTGCCTCCTCGGCATTATTTACGCCCTTTTCTTCATTTATGTACTCTGCGGCAATTTCTTCGATCGGTTTGTCGTACTCGGGAAGCTGCTGCACGAGAAGTGCGGCAAGGGGTTCAAGTCCCTTTTCCCTCGCAACAGACGCACGGGTCTTTCTGTGCGGGCGGTATGGACGGTAAATATCTTCCACCTCGGTCATTGTCTGCGCGTTGTCTATTGCAAGTTCAAGTTCGGGAGTAAGTTTATCCTGATCGGCAATCAGCTTCTTTATTTCATCACGGCGTTTTTGTATGTTGCGCAGATACGTCAGGCGGTCATAAAGATCGCGCAGTACGGTGTCGTCGAGAGATCCCGTGACTTCCTTGCGGTAACGGGCAATAAATGGTATTGTGTTGCCCTCGTCGATAAGAGCAACCGTCTTGACGACCTGATCTTCTTTGAGTTTCAGTTCGTCGGCAAGTATCTGTTCGATAGTCATTCTGTGTTTTCTCCTGATTAAATATCTGTAGTATTTTTTATCTTTTTTAAATCGGCAGCAGCATAAAGTGCATTGATTTCCTCGTCAGAAAGATATCTCCATTCTCCTCTTTCCAGTTTCCCGTCAAGTGTCAGAGGACCGAATGTCAGGCGTTCAAGAGCAGTTATCTCGTTGCCCACGGCACCGAACATCTGCTTTATCTGGTGATATTTCCCCTCGGTAAGCGTTATATTTCCCGTGGTCGGAGTAATGATCTCAATCCCGCAGGGGGCGGTCAGATATCCGCCTTCAATATGAACACCTTCGCGCATACGTCCTGCTGCATCCTCTGTCAGCGGATCACGGCAGTGATACCGATACGTTTTCGCCACGTGTCGTGCGGGAGCAAGAAGCCTGTGCGACAGTTCGCCGTCGTCAGTGAGGAGCATTAATCCCACTGTATATTTGTCAAGACGTCCGCATGGGAACACTCTCGCGGCATCATGCTCATCAAGCAAAGCATTTACTACGGGTGCCCGGCTGTCCTCTGTGGCACTGACATAACCCTCGGGTTTATTCAGCATCACATAAATGTGCTCGCGCCACGTTATTGTTTGTCCGTGCAGCATCACGGTATCGTTTGACGGATCGATCTGCATTCCCGCATCCTTCACGCGCACACCGTTCACGGTGATATCCCCCGCCCTCGCTGATTTCGACGCTGCCGAGCGTGTAGACACTCCTGCCGCAGTCAGAAATTTATCAAGTCTCATCTGTTATACCCGCCGCTTGCGAATGTCGGTCTGTTCCAACCGACTTTCACAAGGTCAGAACGATTATTATGACACAGCCGAAAATCAGAGTGCCGAGACCGAATCCTATTAGAAAATCCCGCCATTTCCGTGACATACGGATATCCTCCCGCCAAATACTTCAAAATAAAGTATTTGCTGAAAGAAAAATGTATATACTTGCGGAAGTGCCGGATTCATAATACAGTTTGTTTATTATACCATAATTTCGTTGATTTGTAAATAGCAGTTATTGCAGAATTTATTCACTCAAAAACAAAATGACCGCACGCAGCGGTCATTTAATCTATCTTTTTTAAAAAGACTTTCAACAAATGCAGGTCTTGCCGGCTCACGAATGAGCCGACAAGAAAAAATAAAATGTTAACGTATACGATTACGCCCAGGGATCCTCGGATTTTGCTTTGCGGATATCGGGAAGAAGAAACTGTTCCCACAGAAACCACTGCTCACCCTTTTTGCGGAGCTTGACTTCTCTCGGAGAATCGGCACCGCCGGAGGTCATCCACAGAGTTGCGTAGTTCTCTTCCTTGAAAGAGTAAGGATTGGTGCTTATGGTAATGGTAAAAGGCTCGTCGGGAGTATAATCGTTTTCGGGTTTTGCTCCTTTGAAGTATGAGAAAGGAACATACTTCTTATCAAGGAAGCGGTCTTTCAGAAACTGCTTCTCGTACTGTGACAAAGGCTGGGGACCTTTGAGGAAGTTCAGCATATCAATTCCGACGGAAGGCTCTGCGGCGTATGCACAAAGAGCGCATACGGTGAGTGCGGCAGCCTTAAAAGGAGTATCAAGTGCAGCTTCGGGAAGTGCCTTCATCTCATCAACGTTCTCGGGAAGTGCGGAAAAAGTGAAAGTCTCGGTGCTGTTCTGCAGTTTTGATGCTGCATCCTGGGCAATCTCCGCAGCGGTTTTCTTCAGTTTGTCGAAAATGCTCATTTTTGTATCCTCCGTGTTTTTTATTTGAAGCTCAACTCAGAATTTTCCGTGGGTACTGCTGTGTGAAGATCCCGAAGAAGAAGAACGTGAACTTGAATTCTCCTTCGGCCTTGCAACTCTCGTAACAGTATTATAAAGGAAGGAATCATGGGAATTGGTAATATTGAGACTGTTGTCTTTTATGTAAACCGATGCTCCGGACTGCATTCTGACACTTTTCAGTTCGCCCTTCATTTTTCCGGTCACTATTGCAGCAGCTATCAAACCGATAACGGCTCCGATTATTGCTGACATTCCGGCATTGAACGGAGTCTTATAATACTTCCCGTTCTGCGCGTCCGCAAGCAGTTTTTCGCAGAGATCGGCATAGGTATTGAAGGCTGATGAATAATTTCCGTTGTGCAGATCATTATAAAACTGATCTGCAATATAACTTCTCGCGTCATCGTTGAGTATATCCCTGCCGGTTCCGGTAGAGGTTATTACCCAATCGCGTTCTGCCATGCTGATGATGAGTATGACTCCGTCGTTTGTCGTTCCGAATCCGTATCCGTGATCATCATAATAATTTCCGGAAAATCCGTCAATATCGAACCCGCCGTAGTCTTCAAAAGTTACGATTACTACATCAAAGGAGTATTTCTGACTTATGGAATCGAGTTTTACAAGCAGTGCGTTTTCCTCGGAATTCGTCAGCAGATCCGCTTCGTCAATAAGACGCGGCTGATCGGCGGCGAACACCGATATGGAAAGGATAAAGCACAGAGTTAATGCTGAAAGAACGGCAATGATCTTTTTCATGGTCATTCCCTCCTTACAGCAGCCACAGCAGATAGGAAATCGCAAACACCGCGGCGGTGACTCCGGCTGTGACTCCCCAGAACCAACGGTTCTTTGCGGATTTATCCACAGGTAGGTCTCCCACGAATTTCCCGGTCTGTCCGTTCATGGCAAAGGTATACTTATTTCCATTCCACGTAGTATTGAGTATCCAGACAGGGTAAAGAGCGTATTTCGTCTTACCGGAAGAAAGTCGGATGTTCGTGGATTCCGGAACGACGCTTGCGTAATTCGTCACGGTGGATGCAAATGCCTGCTCCGTACTGCGTCTGATACGCTCGTTTGCTCGTTCAATGCTGTCTTCTGAGCTTACGTCATATTTATCGGCAAGATACCCGGCAAGATATGCTGTCCGGAAATCAACAGCTTCCGATAAATCATACGGCTCTATTGACTCCATCAGATCGTCAGCCATTTTCTGCGATCCGTCCACGGGTACTCCGGAAAATCCGAGACTGCCCGAACGAAGCACGGAATAATAACTCGTTTCGGTATAGTTGTAGTTGCTGTCACTCCACGTTCTGACTCGTGTCGCCTTATAACGGATATCCGCATCAGCATCAGCATCAAAGAGCCAGAACGGAACATATATACCGCGTATCTCGTCAATGTGATTCTGATCTTTGAATATCTTCGGCAAAAGTTTCTTTCCCTGAACGTGTTTCATAAGACCGGCTTTTGCCGCCTCTTTATTGAGTTTGAACGGGATTACGATATCAGGTTTCAGTGCTCCGCTGAACTGCCCCATCATTACTACGGGGTTTCCGCAGTATGGGCACGCCGTCGCGCCGAGTGTCTCATCACCTACAATCTCTCCTCCGCAGGATTTGCAGACGTAGACCCTCATTCCTTCGGTCTCGCCCTCCTGCCATTCCTGTCCGGCGGAGTTGTCCCATTGCATATTTTCGCTGCCGTCTATTTTGAGATCATTATCATAGGATTGCAGCGTTTCCATTTCAAATTCCGTGTCGCAGTACGGGCATTTCATCTTTTGCAGCGAACTGTCAAATTCGATAGCACCGCCGCAGCACGGACATTTATATTCCTGTATGGCTGCCATTTACTGTTTTTCCTCCTTTCAATTCTTGGGGATCAACCTTTGGCATTATTATCAATCCGCTCCAACTTACCGGTAGACTCAAATTGATTCTGATGAATACATAATCAGATTCTTCAAGTTTTATTATACAGTTTTTCAGCGTTTTGTCAACATATTTTTTGCTTAAATCGAATGAAGAAAATTTCTATTCAAGTAAAAAAATATGTGTTTTTCTTCAATTTTTGCTTTAAATTACATATTTATATATTGACAACGGCAACAATGTGTGATATAATCACCTCAATCAAATAAAAGGCTGTGACGAAGACGGTCTGCGACAATGCTTTCAGAGAGTCGGTGTGCGCTGTGAACCGATAACGGGATCGCAATGACTTATCCCTTCCGAGCCGGAGGTCCGAATCCCGATTTATGCGGGCAGTAGACACCCCCCGTGATTGCTGCGTCAAGGCATAGGGATTCAAAGATCCCGAGAGTGGCGGCTTCTGCCGCAATTTGAGTGGTACCGCGGATGTTATTCACCCGTCTCAAAGATGATTCTTTGAGGCGGATTTTGTTTTTTTGTTTAGGGAACCTCTAAAAATTCAGTGCGAGATGGGGCGCGAGGGATTTTTTCGTCAGACGAAACAAAAATCCGCACGTGTTGTTGCCCCACCACGAAGGATTTTTGTGAAGTATGACGGAATAAAGCACCGCGATCCCGTCCGCGATGAATATTTAGAGGTTCCCTTTATTTATTTTTGATTAATTACTACGATCCGGAGGATTCTTTATCATGTCTACCGTTTCTGCCAACAAACTGCACGAGGTCGCCGTACGTATCCGTGAAATGCGTGAAATTTCCGGACTGACCGAAGCGCAGATGGCTGCCAAAACAGAAGTCTCCCTTGCGGAATACCGTGGGTATGAAGCAGGTCAACGTGATTTCCCATTTTCCTTTATACATAAATGCTCGATGGTTTTCGGAATAGGGATCACCGATCTGCTTGAAGGCCGCAGTGCGCACCTCTCCTCCTACACCGTTACACGAAAAGGACAAGGTCAGCAAACGGCGCACGAGGACGGTATTGAGATCCAGAACCTTGCCCCGATGTTCCGTAAGAAGATCGCAGAACCGTACTGGGTCCGCTACGAATACAGTCCCGAATTACAAAACAAGCCGATCCACCTGACAAAACATTCCGGTCAGGAATTTGACCTCATCATGAGCGGAAGACTGAAAGTTCAGATCGGAGATAATATCGAATATCTCAGTGAAGGCGACAGCATTTACTACAACAGTTCAACTCCGCACGGTATGATCGCAGTTGACGGCAGAGAGTGCCTTTTCGTAGCCGTAGTTCTTCCCGGCGAGAACACAGCCGAACCTGTTCTTCGTGATACCTTCTTCCCCACCCGCTCCGACGGACACAAACTTGTCAGCGACGATTTTATCACCGTAAAAGAAGATGAAAACGGTGCTCCGAAGTCCATTGACTTTAAGAATGAAGACAGTTTCAATTTTGCTTTTGATATTGTTGATGCCATTGCCAAACGTGATCCCGACAAACTTGCAATGCTGCATATATCAAGTGACAAAACCGAACGCCGCTTCACTTTCAACGATATGAAGCGGAATTCGAATCAATGCGCAAACTACTTCAAATCTCTCGGCATCAAGAAGGGTGACCGTGTGATGCTGGTACTTAAACGGCATTATCAGTTCTGGTTTGCCATTCTCGGTCTGCACAAACTCGGTGCCGTCGCCATTCCCGCGACCTGCCAGCTGCAGGCACACGATTTTGACTACCGCTTTAATGCTGCCGGTGTCAGTGCCATCATCTGCACCGCTGACGGTGACGTTGCCGCACAGATTGACAAAGCCGCCGAAAACTCACCTACTCTGATACACCGTCTGCTCGTCGGCGGAAAACGCGAGGGGTGGCACGATTTCAATGAGGAATACGCCCTTTACAGCACTCATTTCTACCGCGGCGAAGACACCGCCTGCGGCAGAGATCCGATGATCATGTTCTTCACCTCCGGCACCACCGGTTATCCGAAGATCGCTACTCATACATATCAGTACCCTCTCGGGCATTATATTACCGCCAAGTACTGGCACGGTGTGGATGAGAACGGACTTCATTTCACGATCTCCGATACCGGTTGGGGAAAAGCACTTTGGGGCAAACTCTACGGGCAGTGGCTCTGCGAGGGCGCGGTCTTTACATACGACTTTGACCGTTTTGACGCCGCAGATATTCTTCCTATGTTCGCAAAATACCACATCACCACCTTCTGTGCGCCTCCCACAATGCTGCGCATGATGATTCGTGAGGATATTTCAAAATACGATCTGTCTTCAGTAAAGCATATGACGACAGCGGGTGAAGCACTGAATCCCGAAGTATACCGTTTGTTTGAAAAAGCAACCGGACTTCAGATCATGGAAGGTTTCGGTCAGACAGAACTTACTCTTGCAATTGCCAATCTGCGCGGCAATCCGCACAAACTCGGTTCAATGGGCAAACCTGTCCCGCTTTACGATATTGACCTTGTCAACCAAAACGGAGAACCCGTTCTTGACGGTGAAACCGGAGAAATCGTTGTCCGCACCGACAAAAAAATCCCCTGCGGTCTGTTCGCCGGCTACTACCGCGACGAAGAAAAGACACGTGAATCATGGCACGACGGTCTCTATCACACCGGGGACACTGCATGGCGCGACGAAGACGGATTCTATTGGTACGTCGGCAGAGTGGACGATCTTATCAAGTCTTCCGGCTACCGCATAGGGCCGTTCGAAATTGAAAGCGTCATTATGGAGCTGCCATATGTTCTTGAATGCGGCGTTTCCGCTGCCCCCGACGAAGTCCGCGGTCAGGTCGTCAAGGCAAGCATTGTCCTGACAAAAGGTACCGTCCCTTCCGATGAACTGAAAAAAGAGATTCAGAACTACGTTAAAAAGAATACTGCTCCGTACAAATATCCGAGGATCGTTGAATTCCGTGATGAACTTCCAAAAACAATAAGCGGAAAGATCCAGCGTAATAAACTTTGATCTTTATCTTTTCGGCAAGATCTGTTATTTTAAAAAACATCTTGACAAATCAATACAGTTGTGTTAAAATAGTTTTTAATCAAAGGCGCTGACGGAAAGAGCGCGGAAAAAACGAACGTACAGAGAGATGGCGGAAGGTGCAAGCCATTCGGGAGGTTTCCGTGTTTGTAGTTCCCGAGCCGGGAGGAAGAACGCACATTGTGTCAGTAGAACTTCCCCGTATTGCTGCGTTAAAGCATAAGGACTGTCAGGTCCTGAGAGGCGGTTTTTCCGCAATTTGAGTGGTACCGCGGGTGACTGTATTTCAGCACTCGTCTCAAAGGCTGTTTTAACTTTGGGACGAGTGCTTTTTGTGTCCCGGAAAGAGGTAAAAAATGAGTCAGATGACCGGTCTCGATTTCAAGATTCGAGAAATGGCGCAGAGAATCCGTGAACTGCGGGAGATCACCCGCTTTACTCCGGAGGAAATGGCAAAGAAAACCGATGTTTCCGTCGAGGAATACCTTGCCTGCGAAAGAGGCGAGTTGGATCTTAACTTTGCTTTCATCTACCGCTGCGCACTTGCGTTCAATGTTGACGTTACCGATATTATTGAGGGCGTAAGTCCTACACTTAAATCCTATATCGTCACCCGTGCAGGTGCCGGACAGCGTATTGAACAGGCTCACGGAATGGTCTATTACAACCTTGCCGCCGCCTTTCAGAACAGAATCGCCGAGCCACTTTACGTTTGCAGTGAATACAGCGAGGAAGCTCAGCACCGTGACATAGAACTCACCACCCACGCCGGTCAGGAATGTGATATAGTGATCTCAGGTCACCTCAAAGTCCAGGTCGGCTCACACAAAGAGGTTCTCGGTCCCGGAGACAGCATTTACTACGACAGCGGAACACCCCACGGTATGATCGCCGTAGATAATGAAAACTGTCTTTTCTACGCCATTGTACTCAATCCCACCGGGGAGCCGATTCCGGAACTTATGTCTGTTCCTGAGATTTCCTCCACCGCAGTGATAAAAAAAGACACTAAGGAAAGAATTTATCAGAAATTTATTGACGTCACCGAAAACGAAAGCGGAACTCCGACGTCGATAACCTTCAAAAACACGGAACATTTCAATTTTGCCTTTGATCTTGTCGATGCTCTCGCGGAAAAAGAACCGGAAAAACTCGCAATGCTCCATATCTCCAAGGACAAGAGCGAACGCCGCTTTACTTTCCGCGATATGAAACGCGCCTCGGCTCAATGCGCAAACTATTTCAAATCCCTCGGCATCAAAAAAGGCGACCGCGTGATGCTAGTGCTCAAACGCCATTATCAGTTCTGGTTTGCAATGCTCGGACTTAACAAACTCGGGGCGATCGCCATCCCCGCCGTGAATCAGCTGCTTGAACATGACTTTGAGTATCGCTTCAACACCGCCGAAATAAACACCATCATTTGCACAGCCGACGGAAACACCGCTGCCGAAGCTGAAAAAGCCGCCGCTAAATGCCCGTCGGTCGTCAATAAACTTTTAGTCAACGGCAGCCGTGAAGGGTGGAGAAATTTCGACGAAGAGTATCCGCTGTTCAGTTCACACTACGCCCGCGGGGATAATGCTCCGGGCGGTGACGATCTGATGCTGATGTTCTTCACCTCAGGAACCTCCGGTTATCCCAAAATTGCCGCTCACAATTACAAATATGCCCTCGGTCACTTTCACACCGCCAAATACTGGCACTGCGTGGATCCCGACGGTCTTCATTTCACCATTTCGGACACGGGCTGGGCAAAAGCCATGTGGGGCAAACTTTACGGGCAGTGGCTCTGTGAGGCTCCCACCTTCGTTTACGACTTTGACCGCTTTGATGCGGCGGAGATACTTCCCATGTTCGCAAAATACTGCATTACCACTTTCTGCGCTCCGCCGACAATGCTGCGCATGATGATAAAGCAGGATATTTCAAAATATGATCTTTCTTCCGTAAAACATATGACTACTGCCGGTGAAGCACTTAATCCTGAAGTTTACCGTCAGTTTGAAAAAGCAACGGGACTGCAGATCCTCGAAGGCTTCGGGCAGTCCGAAAGCACCATGATCATAGGTAATCTGATAGGTGCTTCACATAAGATCGGATCAATGGGTAAACCCGCTCCGATCTATGATGTTGACATAGTTGATGAAAACGGCAACAGCGTCCGTGCCGGTGAGGTCGGTGAGATCGTCGTTAACATCAAAAACGGACGCCCATGCGGTCTTGCGGTAGAGTATTTCAATTCTCCCGAAGAAACGGCACACACCTGGTGCGGCGGACTGTACCACACAGGAGACACGGCATGGCGCGACGAAGACGGCTACTACTGGTATGTAGGTCGAGTTGACGATGTTATTAAGTCATCCGGCTATCGCATAGGTCCGTTCGAGATTGAAAGTGTCATTATGGAATTGCCGTACGTTCTTGAATGCGGCGTTTCCGCTGCTCCCGACGAAGTCCGCGGACAGGTCGTCAAGGCAAGCATTGTTCTCGTTGACGGCACGGATCCCACGGAAGAACTGAAAAAAGAGATTCAGAATTACGTCAAGAAACATACCGCTCCTTATAAATACCCGAGAATCGTTGAATTCCGCAAGGAACTCCCGAAGACACCGAGCGGAAAGATCCGCCGCAATATGCTCTGAGAGGGTACGATATGGAATACAAACGACTTACACTTCTCTGCGGTCACTATGGAAGCGGAAAAACCAATATTGCCGTGAATATGGCACTTGATCTGCGCAGGCGGTGCGAACGTGTTGCTGTTGCGGATCTTGATATCGTGAATCCTTACTTCCGCACAAAGGACAGCAGCGACGACTTCTCTCATGCAGGGATCAGACTGATCTGTTCGGAATTCGCGAACTCAAATCTTGATATTCCCGCTATGCCGCAGGATCTGTACGCTATTACGGACGACAAATCACTTCATGTGATAATCGACGTAGGCGGCGACGACCGGGGAGCGTATGCTCTCGGAAGAATAGCTCCCGACGTGATAAAAGAAAACGATTACGAAATGCTTATGGTGATAAACGGCTACCGCCCTCTCACCCCCGACGCACCGTCAACTGTTGAAGTGATGAGGGAAATCGAGGCGGCATGCGGCATCAGGTTCACGGGACTTATCAACAATTCCAATCTCGGTGCGGATACCACGGAACAGACCGTGCTCGATTCTGTCGGGTACGCAAAAAGCGTCGAAAAAGCGGCAGGAATCCCACTCGTTATGACTGCCGTCAAGGAATCCCTTTATCCCGGACTGCGGGACAAGATCCCCGATCTCTTCCCTCTCCGGCTGCAAAAAAACATAATTTCCGAAAATAACTGAATCCCCTGAAAAATCTGTAATCTATGATAGAAAGGAAAAAATTATGGCAAAACTGACTTTCAAAACCGATAACTGTAAAGGCTGCGGTCTTTGCGTTGATGCCTGCCCGAAGCATCTTTTGCGGATCGCTCCCGACAAAATCAACAAAAAAGGACATCATCCCGCGGAAATTACCGATCCTGACGCCTGCGTCGGCTGCGCTTTCTGCGCCACCATGTGTCCCGACTGCATAATCAAAGTAGAAAGGTGAGTGATAATAATGGCTGATAAAGTATTGATGAAGGGCAACGAAGCCATTGCGGAAGCCGCAATTCTTGCCGGCTGCCGCCACTACTTCGGATACCCCATTACCCCCCAGACCGAGGTCGCCGCTTATATGGCGAAAAGAATGCCCAAGATCGGCGGCACTTTCCTCCAGGCCGAAAGTGAGATCGCCGCAATCAATATGGTCTACGGAGTTGCCTCCGCAGGTTACCGGGTTATGACTTCTTCTTCAAGCCCCGGAATTTCCCTCAAAGGCGAAGGTCTTTCCTACCTTGCCGGTGCTGATCTTCCCGCACTTGTTGTCAACGTACAGCGCGGAGGTCCCGGACTCGGCGGAATTCAACCCAGCCAGTCAGATTATTTCCAGGCTACCCGCGGCGGCGGTCACGGCGACTACCATATGATCGTTCTTGCTCCTGCCTCTGTTCAGGAAATGGCTGAACTTACCGTCAAGGGATTTGAACTTGCGGATAAATACCGTATGACATCCATGATCCTTGCGGACGGCACCATGGGACAGATGATGGAGCCTGTTGCGCTTGATCTGGATATCAAACCCGCACCCGAAAAACCTTGGGCAACCCGGGGAACCGGAATGAAACGCCCCCACAACATTATAAACTCGCTTTCACTTGTTCCCGAGGAACTTGAACAGTTAAATTTGGAGCGTTATGAGCGTTATCATATTGTCGAAGAAAACGAGACACGCTTTGAAGAATATATGATGGACGACGCCGAGATCTGTATTGCCGCATTCGGCATTGCCGCCCGCGTTTCAAAGAACGCAATCAATGCCGCCCGCAAAGAAGGCATCAAGGTCGGTATGATCCGTCCCATCACCCTCTGGCCCTTCCCCAAGGCTCCATTCCTCAAAGCAACCGAACACGTAAAAACCTTTATTTCCGTGGAACTCTCCATGGGTCAGATGATCGAGGACGTACGCCTTGCTACAGAGTGCCGCGCACCTGTGCTGCTCTGCAACCGCGTCGGCGGTATGATTCCTTCTCCCGATCAGGTCCTTGACAGTATCCGCAAAGCAAGTAAAAACGGAGGTAACGACTGATGGTAGTATTTGATAAACCCCACGCGCTGACAGATGTGCCCATGCACTACTGCCCCGGCTGCACTCACGGTATCGTCCACCGCCTCGTAGCGGAAGTGATCGATGAACTCAGTATCGAGGGAAAGACCATAGGTATCGCCCCGGTCGGATGCTCCGTCATGGCATACAATTATTTTAACTGTGATATGATTGAGGCTGCTCACGGCAGAGCACCTGCCGTCGCCACCGGCGTTAAACGCGCCGATCCCGAAAATCATATTGTCTTCACCTACCAGGGTGACGGTGACCTTGCCTCTATCGGTATGGCAGAGACTGTTCACGCCGCAGCAAGAAATGAAAATATCACGATCATTTTTATCAATAATGCGATATACGGTATGACCGGAGGTCAGATGGCTCCCACCTCCCTCCCCGGTCAGGTTACTCAGACCTCCCCCTACGGACGTGATCCCAAACTCTGCGGCTATCCTATCAGAGTCTGCGAGATGCTCTCCGAACTCGAGGGTCCCGAGTACCTCGAACGTGTCACCGTAAACAACGTCAAAAATGTAAAAAACGCCAAGAAAGCGATCAAAAAGGCTTTCCAGAATCAGATCGACGGCAAAGGCTTCTCTCTTGTTGAAGTAATCTCCGCATGCCCGACCAACTGGGGTATGACTCCTCAGGCTGCTCTGAAATGGATCGATGATAAGATGATCCCCTATTACCCTCTCGGCGTTTATAAGGACAGATCCGCAAAGGAGGCAGAATAATGAGCACAAAACAGTTTTTGTTTTCCGGCTTCGGCGGACAGGGAATTCTGTTCGCGGGTAAATTCCTCGCATACAAAGGACTTACCGAGGAAAAGCAGGTAAGCTGGCTGCCTTCATACGGTCCCGAAATGCGCGGAGGCACAGCAAGCTGCAGCGTTATCGTCAGCGACGATCCGGTCGGCTCGCCGATCGTGTCCAATCCCGATATTCTCGTCGCCATGAATCTGCCTTCTCTTGACCGCTACGAAGACAGCGTTGTTCCCGGCGGTATGATCTTTATGGATTCAACCCTTATTGAACGTGAAGTCAGACGTAAAGATGTAAAAGTCTTTGCAGTTCCCGCTACCGCTCTCGCTTCTGAGAACGGATTTCCCACACTTGCAAATATGATCCTTATGGGCAAAATCTTAAATGAACTCGGGGAGTTTGGTGCCGAAGGCGTGGACGCTGCACTGCGCAAGGTCATTTCTGCCAAGCACGCCGATATGCTTGAAGTTAACTTCAAGGCGATGAAGATAGGCGCGGATCATTGAATTCCGCTTACTGATTTATGCTATTCGTGAAAGGAAATTTCTGAAAATGGATATCCGTATTGAAAAAACTCAATGCCCCAAGGAAAAACCCGACAGTTCTTCTCTCGGCTTCGGCAAGATTTTTACCGATCATATGTTTATGATGGATTTCTCCCGCGAGGAAGGCTGGCATGATGCCAGAATCGTTCCTTTCGGACGACTCTCCCTCCACCCCGCCTCAACCGTACTTCACTACGGTTCCGAGATTTTCGAAGGACTCAAAGCATACCGCCGTGCCGACGGTAAAGTTCAGCTTTTCCGTCCGATCGAAAATATCCGCCGTATGAATAATTCGGCTGAACGTCTGTGCCTGCCGCAGATCCCCGAGGAAGATGCTTTCAAGATTCTCACAACTTTTGTACGCACTGAACAGGACTGGACTCCTTCAGCTCCGGGAACTTCACTTTATCTGCGTCCCTTTATGTTCGGCAACGACGAGACTCTCGGAGTTCACGCCGTTCATAATGCCACCTTTGTAATTATCGCCTCCCCCGTCGGAAGTTACTACAAGGAGGGTATCAACCCCGTTAAGATCATGATCGAAGACGCTGACGTGCGTGCTGTCCGCGGCGGCACCGGATACGCCAAATGCGGCGGAAACTATGCCGCTTCCAACCGTGCCGGAGAACGTGCAGAAAAGAAAGGTTATTCTCAGGTACTTTGGCTCGACGGTGTTGAACGCAAATACATAGAAGAAGTCGGCGCAATGAACGTTATGTTCAAAATCAACGGTGAGATCGTCACTCCCGCACTTACCGGCTCCATTCTTCCCGGAATTACACGTAAATCCTGCATTGAAGTCCTTCGCAAATCCGGTTACACCGTTACCGAGCGTCTTCTCAGCGTTGATGAGCTTGATGCCGCAATGAAAAACGGTACGCTGGAAGAAGCCTGGGGCTGCGGCACTGCTGCCGTCGTATCTCCCATCGGTGAACTTTGCTACAAAGATGTAAAATACACAATTAACGAAGGAAAGATCGGAGAGGTAACTCAGAAACTCTACGATACCCTTACCGGAATCCAGTGGGGCAGAATCGAAGACACCTTCGGCTGGACTTGCCTTATCGACTGATATTCTCCGTGCGCCGTCAGGATATGCCATTGTTTTTGAACAAATTGTAAACAATGTGCATAACTCTTGACGGCGCGTTTCAAAAGTGGTATTATTATTTATATATTTCAACTGAATACCCTAAATTTTCTAAAAACTGTGAAGGAACTATTCCCGTTCCGTGTATTTTTCAGAGAGCCGTCGGTCGCTGTAAGACGGTATTGCCGTTTCGGGAAGCCTCATTCCAGAGTTGAACCGCAGAAAAAAGCAGTAAGCGGCTCCGGTATGCCCCGTTACCATGGCAGCGGGTTTGTCTGAACCCGGAAAGTGACGTTTACCTCATCCTTATGGGGAACGTAATCAGGGTGGTACCACGGATTTTATTTCGTCCCTGAAACCCGAAAACGGGTTTCAGGGACTTTTTATTTTCCGTGAGACGAATTACTCAGAAATATTTACAGGAGAGTATCCGTTATGAAAAAAATATTTATTGCAGACACTACTCTCTGCCGCGAGAACGGCAGTTTCAGTTTCAAAGAAAGAATTGAGATCGCACGTCAGCTTGAAAGACTCAATGTTGACACGATAGAACTTCCGGAAATAAAAAATCAGAAGACAGATGTTCTGCTCGTACGCACAGTTTCATCTTTTGTCAAGCACGCTGTTCTGTCCGTCTGTGCAGGTATTACACGTCAGAGTGTCGAAGATGCCGCTGCTGCACTTTCCGCCGCGGCAAATCCGAGGATCCGCATTGAACTCCCCGTATCCCCCGTGGGAATGGAATACAGCTGCCATAAGAAGCCGCCGAAGATGCTTGACTCGATCCGGGAAATCATTTCCTATGCAAAAGAAAAATGTAATTCCGTGGAATTCTGCGCCGTTGACGCCACTCGCGCAGAGCCTGATTTTCTCAATGAAGCCATTCGTATCGCCGGTGAAGCAGGGGCAACTTCCGTTTCAATCTGCGACAGTGCTGCACGTATGCTTCCGGATGACTTTGCGGCGTTTATCGAAAAAATCGTCAATACCACTTCCCTTTCCGTTGGTGTTCGCTGCGACAACCGAAACGGACTTGCCTCTGCGCAGGCGATACTAGCAGTCAAAGCCGGAGTGTGCGAGGTCAAAACTGCGATCGGCGGAAATACCGTGGATCTTACTTCCTTTGCAGATATGGTGAAGAACTGCGGAAACGATTACGGTTTTTCTTCTGACATTCGCTGCACCGAACTCCACCGCATAACAAAACAGATCGAATGGATCAGAGACAATTCGGGACACGACAACAAAGCCGCCGCTCCCGCTTCTGCCGCTGCTGACTCTCTTCTCCTTGACGGCAACGATACACTTGAAAACGTACTTGCCGCCGTAAACACTCTCGGATACGACCTTTCTGAGGAAGACAGCAGACGTGTTTATGAGGAATTTCTGCGTGTCGCCGCTAAAAAGCGCGTAGGCGCAAAAGAACTTGACGCAATAGTTGCAAGTACTGCCCTTCAGGTACCGGCCGCCTACAAACTTGAAAGTTATGTGATCAACAACGGAAACATCATTTCTTCAAGCGCACAAATCACCCTCTCACATGACGGGAAGTCTCATCAGGGTATCTGCATCGGAGACGGACCGATAGATGCCGCGTTCCGCGCTATTGAACAGATTATCGGTTGTCACTACGAACTTGACGATTTTCAGATCCAGTCCGTTACCGAAGGCAAAGAAGCCGTAGGATCGGCACTTGTCAAACTCCGCTTCGGAGGAAAACTATATTCCGGAAACGGTATTTCTACCGACATCATAGGTGCGAGCATACGCGCTTATCTCGGTGCCGTCAATAAAATCGTTTATGAGGAGGCTCAGTCGTGAAACTTTCGTTTTCGACCAAAGGCTGGCACAACAGCAGTTTTGAGGAATTCTGCAATATTGCCTCCGAACTCGGATTTGAAGGCATTGAACTCCACAACATTCACAACCACCTTTTCACTGACCGCGACGGAGCGTTCCATGATTACGCCGCGGCAGCAACTCTGCGGCGGCTCTATGAAAAGAAACTTCGTATTCCCTGTCTTGATGCCGTCTGCGATCTTTCCGATGCAGAGGCAGAAACTGACGTGATAAAGGAAATCAAATACTGCCTTGATATTGCAGTCAACCTCCGTATTCCGTACATACGTGTCCGCTCAAAAGAAGCACAAAACCGCGAAGCTGCCATAGCTCAGACTGCATCGGTCATTGAAAAAGTACTTCCCGATTACGAGGAAAAGGGCGTAACGCTTCTTGTTGAAACCGGAGGACTCTTCGGAAACACCGCAGATCTTGCTCTGCTTCTCAATCGCTTTGCTTCCGACAATCTTGGTGCCCTCTGGCACGTCTCCGCAGCGTACTACGGCGGCGGAGAAAGTCCCGAGGAAATAATCCGTAATCTCGGTGCCTATATTCGTCATGTTCACGTCAATGATGCCGTTATGACGGATAAAGGTATTGATTACTGCCTTGTGGGAGAAGGTGAACTGCCTCTTTCCGAGGTTATGCTGGCACTCCGTTCCGTAAATTACGACGGTTTTCTCTCCCTCGTATGGGATCCTGCATGGTGCGAAGAACTCGACGATATGGAGATAATTTACTCTCAGTTCGCCGGATATATGAAACAGTTCAGCGACACATCCCGAAATGAGCGGACGCTTTACTTCAACAAAACTCATACGGGAAAATACGTTTGGAAAAAGGATCTCCTTATCGACGAGACTTTTCCTGCCGTGCTTGACCGTATGGTTGAGGAATTCCCCGATCAGTACGCTTTCAAATACACAACACTTGATTACACCCGCACCTACAGCGAATTCCGTGACGACGTTGATGAATTTGCGCGTGCACTCGTTTCACTCGGAGTACGTGCCGGAAGTCATGTCGCCGTGTGGGCATCAAATGTTCCTCAATGGTACATTGCCTTCTGGGCGACAGTCAAACTCGGTGCAGTTCTTGTAACCGTAAACACCGCTTACAAATCCCACGAGGTGGAATATCTGCTAAAACAATCCGATACTCATACTTTGATAATGACAGAAGGGGCAAAAGACACTCACTACGGGCAGATCATCGCCGAACTATGCCCCGAACTCGCTTTCCGCAAGCAAAATTCCGCACTTCACAGCAAACGTCTGCCGTTCCTTCGCAACGTGATTACAGTAGGATACCGTCAGAAGGGATGTATTACATGGGAAGAAGCACTTGAAACTGCCTTACAGACTTCTCCCGAAACGATCCGACGTATGGCTGCTTCCGTCGATAAAGACGACGTATGCAATATGCAGTACACTTCCGGCACAACGGGTTTCCCAAAAGGTGTTATGCTTACGCACCACAACATTGTGAACAACGGAAAATGTATCGGTGACAGAATGGATCTTTCCACAGCAGACCGCCTTATGGTCCAGGTCCCTATGTTTCACTGCTTCGGTATGGTCCTTGCAATGACCGCTGCAATGACACACGGCGTAACTCTGTTCCCACTTCCCTACTTTTCTGCAAAACCCGCTCTCTCCTGCATTCACAACGAACATATTACGGCATTCCACGGTGTCCCGACAATGTTTATTGCTCTTCTTGAACATCCGGATTTTGAAAAGACTGACTTTTCCTATATGCGCACGGGCATTATGGCAGGAAGTCCCTGCCCGATTTCCGCAATGCGGGATGTTGTAAATAAGATGCATATGACCGAAGTCACGATCGTCTACGGACAAACTGAAGCCTCCCCGGGATGCACAATGAGTTCAACAGACGATCCCCTTGAAGTCCGTGTCGGAACCGTGGGACGTCCTCTGCCCGAAATCGAATGCAAAATCGTCGATCCGGAAACCGGAGTCGAATGTCCCGACAATGTGACCGGTGAATTTGTTGCACGCGGCTACAATATTATGAAAGGCTACTACAAGATGCCGAAAGCCACCGCAGATGCTATTGACAGCGACGGTTGGCTGCACACCGGCGACCTTGCCTGCCGCACTCCGGAGGGAAATTTCCGCATTACCGGGCGTCTTAAAGACATGATCATCCGCGGCGGTGAGAATATTTACCCCAAGGAAATCGAAGAATTCATTTATACTCATCCCGCCGTCAGCGACGTGCAGGTGATCGGAGTACCCGACGAACAATACGGTGAGGAAATACTTGCAAATATCATTCTCAAAGAGGGAGAGTCTCTTACCGCAGACGAAATGCGTAAATTCATTTCAGATGGAATGGCACGTCACAAAGTACCGAAATACATTGAATTCACGGATTCTTTCCCAATGAACGCCGCAGGAAAAATACTCAAATACAAAATGCGTGAAGATGCAATCGAAAAACTCGGTCTGCACAAGGCAAGCAAGATAGTGACCGCATAATTTTACTAAAAAATGAATATCCCGCTCGCCGTTTTCGGTGAGCGGGATATTTTGTTCAGTCAACAAGATGTTGATATTTATGAAAACTGTGGCAGAGAGTCGTCACAGAATGACTGTCTCCCGAGAGAATGAACTTGCCTCCGCGTTCTCTGATATACTCTATCCATTCGGAAGAAGGATAAACGTCATCCAGATATCCTCGTGAAATTGCTCCAGTATTTATCTCAAACTTTTTTCCGCTGGGAATGAGGCGGTCAAGTGCCTTCTTCGCGGCAGCGCGGTATCGCGCAGACTGCTCGTCAAACAAACTGCCGTCACGGTTGAATTTGCGGATCAAATCAAAGTGACCTATGATATCAGCACCTGTTTTATCCACTATCTCCCCGACTTTTTCGTAATACATCTCGATCAGCGACATAAGATCGCCTCCGAAATATTTGTCTGCCGCGTCGTAAAGAAGCTTTGTTGACTGGTCAATATTAACGTATTCGTCGCCGAGTTTCAGGTAATGGACCGATCCGATAACGTAATCGTAATCGTCAGTCGGCTCTACGGTATAGTAGTCCTGTTCTACTCCCAGAAGGACTTCTATCCGATCCTTATACTTCTCTTTAAGTTCACGGATGCAATTCTTGTATTCTTCGATCTTTTCCTTTTTCATACACCAAAACTCATCAAAATCCGTATATGAATGATCCGAAATCCCGATTTTCTCAAGTCCGAGGTCGATTGCCGCACGCACCATTTCCTCGGGTGTGTTGTGACCGTCACTGTATGTTGAATGGGTATGAAGATCAAACATTATTTCGTCATCTTCTCCTGCTTTATCTTATGGTCGATCACATGGCGGGACGCAAGCTCGCGATGGATATCTTCAAGGCTGATACCCGCTTCCACCATAAGCACCATGACGTGATAGGCAAGGTCTGCGATCTCGTAGACAGTCTCTTTCTTATCCTCCGCTTTTGCGGCGATTATTACTTCGGTGCTTTCTTCACCTATCTTTTTGAGGATCTTGTCAAGTCCTTTCTCAAAAAGATATGTTGTATATGATCCCTCTTTCTTTTCTGTCTTTCTTCCTTCGATCAGCCGGAGAAGTCCCTCGTATGAAAATTCGTGCAGTTTTTCACTCTGAAAAACCGGATTTTCAAAGCAGGAAACCGTTCCGAGGTGACACGCGGGACCGTCCGGCTCAACCATTACAACGAGGGCGTCTTTATCACAGTCGGCGGTAATTGACACGATATGCTGATAATTCCCGCTCGTCTCGCCTTTCAGCCACAGTTCTTCCCGTGAGCGGCTCCAAAAGCAGGTCAGTTCCTTTTCCATTGAGATCGCAAGACTCTCGCGGTTCATATATGCAAGTGTCAGCACGCGTTTAGTGACCGCATCAACAACCACGGCGGGAATCAGTCCTTTTTCGTCAAATTTCAGTTCGTCGATATTAACCATAGTATTTCTCCTCATATTCTCGTAGGAATATTGTTTTTCGCCATTTCCGCTTTCAGATCCGCTATCTTAACTTCTCCGAAATGGAAGATAGATGCGGCAAGTCCGGCATCAACCCCCGGCAGGGTTTTGAAAAGTGTAATAAAATCTTCAATTTTTCCCGCACCGCCGGAAGCGATCACGGGTACAGACACCGCACTGCAAACAGCATTAAGCATTTCAAGGTCAAATCCGCCCTTGACACCGTCGGTATCAATCGAATTCACAACGATCTCCCCCGCTCCGTTCTCTGCGCAGCGGCGTATCCATCCGATCGCTTCCATTCCGGTGTCCTCTCTGCCGCCCTTCGCGAATATCCGGAATTCACCCCCAACGCGCTTCACGTCGGCTGAAAGCACTACACACTGATTACCGTAAAGTTTTGCTGCCTCACCTATAAGATCGGGATTCTTTATCGCTCCTGAATTCACGCTGACTTTATCGGCACCGCATTTCAGTACCCTGTCAAAGTCTTCAACGGTATTGATACCGCCGCCGACGGTCAGCGGGATGAAAACCTTGCGGGCAGTTTCACGGAGAATGTCAGTAAACAGTTTTCTTCCGTCAGAAGATGCGGTAATATCGTAAAAAACAAGCTCGTCCGCACCGCAGGAACTGTAATATTCCGCAAGAGCCACGGGAGATGAAACATCACGGAGTCCTTCAAAGTTTATTCCTTTCACAACTCGTCCGTCACGCACGTCAAGGCAAGGGATTATTCTTTTTGTTATCATTTCGCTGCCTCCACCGCTTCGCAGAGGTCAATGGCTCCGGTATAATATGCTTTCCCGACTATCGCTCCGTAAAGTCCTGCCGCTGCCAGACGTTTCACGTCATCTAGGGACGACACTCCGCCTGATGCGATAATATTCATATCATATTTCTCCATAAGTTCACGGTAAAGTTCGTGATTAGTTCCCTTCATTGCTCCGTCGCGGGATATATCGGTACAGATCATTGTCTTAACACCGCATTCCTGCATACGACAACAAAAATCAAATGTACTGTAAGCGGATTTCTCGGTCCAGCCTTTTATAGCAACAAAACCGTCTTTGATATCGATACCTACGGCAATTCGTTCTCCGTATTTGTCAACCGCTTTTTCGACAAATCCCTCTTCCGTAACGGCGGCGGTACCGAGAATCACACGGTCGATCCCTGCGTAAAGATATCTTTCAATGGTAGCCATGGTTCTTATTCCTCCGCCCACCTCGCAGAACAATCCGCCTTTTTCTTTTATGGCAAGAATTGTATCGAAATTTGGCGTTTCTCCGCTTTTGGCTCCTTCAAGATCAACTATGTGCATCTGTTTTGCGCCATTTTCACGGAATCTGACAGCGACTCCGGCAGGATCGTCGCTGTAAACCGACATCTGAGCATAGTCCCCTTTGTAAAGGCGGACCGCTTTTCCGCCGATAAGGTCAATCGCAGGATATATCAGCATATTTACACCTTCATTTCCGCAAACGCTTTCAGGATCCGAAGTCCCACCGTTCCGCTCTTTTCGGGATGGAATTGACATCCGAATACGTTGTCCATTGCCACGGCGGCGGTAATCGGTGCGCCGTATTCCGTTGTCGCGATCACGGATTCGGAGCAGTCGGCTGCATAATAAGAATGAACGAAATACACGCATTCGCCCTCCGAAATTTCTGAAAGAAGCGGATTCTTCCTCTCGATATGCAGGGCATTCCACCCTATATGGGGGATCTTCAACCCACCCGGAATTACACCTGAGAGCGGACGAACCGTTCCTTTGATAAGACCGAGACCGCTGTGTTCTCCGTATTCATAACTTTTTTCAAACAGCATCTGCATACCGAGGCAGATACCCATAAGCGGTTTGCCTGTCTTTGCTTCTTCACAGAGAAAATCCGAAAGTCCGGTGGAGCTGAGTTTCATTGCGGCATCCTTGAATGCTCCGACACCGGGAAGTATTATCTTATCGGCGTCACGCAGGACCTTACGGTCTGATGTCACCGTAACATCCGCACCGACGGCTGAAAACGAACTTTTCAGTGAAAAAAGATTTCCAACACCGTAGTCTACTATTGCGATCATCAAAGGACACCTTTCGTTGACGGAATCTCGTCGGCAAAATCGGGATCTATGGCAACTGCCTTTCGCAGACTTCTTGCCGCTGATTTGAATGCGCCTTCAATTATGTGATGCGAGTTGCTTCCCGCCAGCAGTCTGATATGCAGAGTACAGGCGGCGGTGCGGACAAAACCAAGCCAGAATTCTTCCACGAGTTCCGTATCGAAATCTCCGACCTTTTGCGTTGGTATCTGCATCTCGTATCCGAGATATGCTCTTCCCGAAAGATCCACGGCAGTCAGCACCAGAGCCTCGTCCATCGGCAGAGTTGTGTCTCCGTAACGTACTATTCCGCGTTTATCTCCGAGAGCATCTGCAAAAGCCTTACCGAGTGAAATACCGATATCCTCTGCTGTATGGTGATAGTCAACCTCAACGTCTCCCCGGCAGCGCACTGCCAGATCAAAACGTCCGTGTTTTGCAAAAAGAGTGAGCATATGATCAAGAAATCCGCATCCTGTGTCTATCTCTCCGGTTCCGCTTCCGTCAAGAGTCAGGGACAGCAGGATATCAGTCTCGGCAGTCTTGCGTTCAACTGTAGCGTTTCTCATATTTTTTCCTCCGTTATCTTCTTTACGGTGTCGATCAGAGCCTTCATCTGCTCCATACTTCCGATAGTGATCCGGTTATAATCTTTCAGCCTTTCCGTCTCGAAATGGCGCACGAGTATTCCGTTTTCTTTCAGTTTCAGGTAAAGTTCACGACCTCCGACTTTTCCATGAGCGGCAAAAACAAAGTTTGTCTTTGAATCAAGTACGGAAAATCCGAGGCGGCGCAGTTCATCCGTAAGCCACACGCGGTTTTTTTTAATTTCGCGGCAGTTTTGCTCAAAATAGTCCCTGTCGGCAAGTGCGCCGACTCCAGCCGCCATGGTCATACGATTGACATTGTATGGATTTGTTGAATATTTCACGGTATTGAGATCGCGGATTATTGACGACGCTCCTACGCCGAATCCGAGACGTGCCCCCGCCATTGAACGCGATTTCGAGAACGTCTGTGTCACAAGGAGATTGTCGTATTTGTGTATGAGTCCGATTGCGCTCTCGCCGCCGAAATCGACATATGCCTCGTCAACTACAACAACATTTTCGGGATTGCTTTTCACTATTCTCTCAATATCGGACAGCGGAAGTGCTATTCCGGTGGGGGCATTGGGATTGGCTATGAAAATATTCTTTCCGATTCCGATATAGTCATCTGCATTTACCGAAAAATCGTCACGAAGCGGGATCTCCGTATACGGCACGCCATTCAGACGTGCAAACACGGAATAAAATCCGTATGTGATATCGGGAAACACTGCGGGATGCTCTTCGTCGCAGAACGCCATAAAAGCAAAGTTTAGTATCTCATCCGATCCGTTGGTGAACAGAATTTCATCCTGCCCTACTCCGAGTTCGGCACAAGCTGCCGCAACAAGGTCACGGCATTCGGGATCTGAATAAAGTTCAAGTTTTTCCGCTTCGATTTTTGCCATTTCCTGTGCCTTCGGTGACGGCGGAAACGGTGACTCATTGGTATTGAGTTTAATATACTGCTGATCCTTCGGCTGTTCGCCGGGCGTATACGGAATCAGCTTTTCATATTTTTTGCTGAAAAAACGACTCATTTTCTGTCTGCCTCCGTGCGGATAACTGCACTTTTGGCGTGGGCGGTAAGTCCTTCCGCTTCGGCAAATTTTGCCACGTCCGCCGCTGCCTTTCCGAGAGCGGAACGGGTATAATACGTATACTGCATTTTCTTGATGAAATCGTCAACGGAAAGCGGACTTGAGAATTTTGCGGTCCCGCCGGTCGGCAAAGTGTGGTTAGGTCCCGCAAAATAATCTCCGAGAGCCTCAGGACAGTTCCTTCCCATAAAGACGGAACCTGCGTGCCGTATCTTGTCAAGGTAGTCAAAAGGACAGTCTACGCAGAGTTCAAGATGCTCGGGAGCAATTTCATTGGCAATTTCTATTGCGGCATCAAGTGTATCTGCAACTATGATCTTACCGTTATTATCGATCGATGCCCTTGCTATTTCTGAACGGAGAAGCTGCGGGATCTGTTTTTCAAGCTGCTCCCGGACTTCATCTGCAAGTTTATATGAATCGGTCACAAGTACGGCACTCGCCATTTTATCATGCTCTGCCTGCGAGAGCATATCCGCAGCGGCAACACGCGGATCTGTCCCTCCGTCGGCAACGATAAGTATTTCACTCGGACCGGCTATCATATCAATTGAAACTTTACCGAAAACCTGCTTTTTTGCCTCGGCAACAAAAGCATTGCCGGGTCCGACTATCTTGTCAACACGCGGTATACTCTCTGTTCCGTAAGCAAGTGCCGCGATCGCCTGTGCACCTCCGACCTTGAAAATCCGGTCAACGCCCGCAATTTTGGCTGCGGCAAGGATTACGGGATTAACTTTTCCCTCAGCATTCGGGGGGGTAGTGATGACAACTTCACGGCATCCTGCGATCTTTGCGGGAATTGAATCCATAAGCACAGTTGACGGATAAGCAGCCGTTCCGCCGGGAACATATAGTCCTGCACGGTCAATGGGAATGATCTTCTGCCCCACGACTATACCGTCTTCGTCATTGATTATGAAACTGTTGCGAACCTGTTTTTCGTGAAATTTCCTGATATTGGCGGCAGCTTTTTTCATTACCTCAATGAGATCCGGAGATACTTCCGTCATTGCTTCGTCAATTTCCTCAGCGGACACTTGAAGCGTGCTCAGTTGTGCGTGATCAAATCTGCGGCAGTATTCAAAAAGTGCTTTATCGCCGTTTTTCTTTACGTTTTCGATTATTTCCGTAACCACCGCTTCCACGTTAACCGTTGGTACGGCACGAGAGAATATCTCGGAGTTTTTCACTTCCCCGTATTTCAGTATCCTGATCATTGTTTTTCCTCCGTTGATTTCCCGATTTCCGCAACCAAGCGGTCAATGGCATCACTTTTGAATTTATAACTCGCTTTATTTGCGATCAGCCGTGCACTTATCGGTACGACGGTATCGTAAACTACAAGATCGTTTTCTTTCAGCGTCGTCCCGGTTTCCACGATATCCACGATAACGTCTGACAAACCGAGAATAGGTGCTATCTCTATTGAGCCGTTCAGATGAATTATATCAATATCCCGTCCGCGTGAAAGATAATAATTCTCCGCTATCCTTGAAAATTTGGTTGCGACCCGGAGTGTCTGCCCTGCGTCGTCACGAAAATCTTTTTTCGCGGCTACTGCCATCCGGCATTTTCCTATGCCGAGATCAAGCAGTTCATAAACGTCGGGTTCATATTCGAGAAGAATATCTTTCCCCGCGACTCCAACGTCGGCGGCTCCGCGCTCCACGTAGATCGCAACGTCTGAAGGTTTCACCCAAAAATATCTGACACCGCATTCCTCATTTTCGAATATGAGTTTTCGGTTATTCTCACGGATTGACGGACACGGGAATCCCGCTTCCTCAAACATGGCGTAAACTTTTTCGCCGAGCCTTCCTTTCGGTAGGGCAATATTCAGCATTTTTTCCACTTCATTCAGCCTTTCCGCCACTCATTCGGACAAGTTTTCCGTATTTTATCTGCTGTGGCACCGACGTTGCCGCAAGAACTCTTTTTCCTCCTGCCGCAATCTCTCTTAACTGCTTTCCGATCTGCTCCGGAGAACTCGTTTCGTCGTAGATCAGAACGGTATCGACATCGAACTCTTCCGACTTGCGGATAAACTGCTCAACGGTGTCGAGATACACAGCAAAGCCTATGGCTCCTGACTTTTTGCCCATTTTTTTCATCAGTGTATCGTACTGACCTCCGGAAAGGATCCCCGTCGGTATCCCTTCGGCAAATCCTTTGAACACAAATCCGTTGTAGTATTTGATATCTCCGACCACTGAAAAGTCGATTCTGAGGTTTGGCTCATGCGAAAGCGACGACATTACCCTCGAAAAAACGTCAAGTACTGCGGGACTTACTATGCCTTCAAGCATACTTCTGATTTCCGTCAGAACCGTATCGGTTTCTCCGTTTATTTTCACAAGGCGTCGGAGTACCTCAATTATTCCGTTATCAGCTCCCGCCGCCGTACAGACAGCAGTCAGTTCATGAAGATTCTTCTCACCAATACAGCGAAACACTTCCGCTTTTTTGTTTTCCGGTATCCCGGCACGATCCATAACTTCCGACAGCAGTCCGAGATGAGATACGCTGAGCACATTGGGTTTTCTTATTTGATTCAGGCTTTCAAGCGCAAGTTTTAACACTTCATATATACAGTAGTCGTCGATTTTTCCGATACATTCAAGTCCGACCTGCATAATCTCTTTGAAATTACGGCTTCCTTTGGTAACGCGGTATACATTTTCGTTATAGTAAAGTTTCTGCGTCGTGTTCGCCGAATCAACCGAATTCTTCACGATCGAAAGCGTAACGTCCGGTTTGAGCGCAAGCAGTTTCCCGCTTCCGTCTGTAAAAGTAATTACGCTGTCGGAAATCAAAAAATCTTTATTATGAGCATAGAGGTCATATTCCTCAAATTTATTCATTTTATACCGCGAATATCCGTACCCGCCGTACAGTGAGCGAAGCGAAAAAAGCATCGATTCACCCGTTTGCTCAGAAAGTGGAATCATTTTTTCTCCTCCTCTTTCTCAGCTTTGAGTTTTTCTATGGCTACACGGTATCCGCCCTCGCCGTAATTCAGACATTTATTCACACGGCAGATAGTGGCAGAACTTATATTTACCTGCTCCGCTATCTTCTGATAACTTACGCCCTCGGATAGCAGTACTGCGGCATCAAGACGCTGAGCCATATCCTGTATTTCCTTTATCGTACATAAATCCTCAAAGTAGCGATAACAGTCCTCAACGGTTTCAAGCTGAAGGATCGTCCTGAACAACCGATCTACGGATTCGGAATGTATATTCATCTTTTTCTCCTTTTCTATGCCTCAATTTCACTTTAACATTTTATCACATTAAAGCAAAATTGTCAATAGAAAAAGTATATTATTTCATAAAAAAGGAGAAAATGGCGATTGATTTTTCATCAACCGCCAATTTTTCAAAGTGTTGCTGCCATAACGGCTTTTATGGTGTGCATACGGTTTTCCGCCTCGTCAAATACGATCGACTGTGCCCCCTCAAAGACTTCGTCGGTGACCTCCATACAGTCAATTCCGAACTTATCAAAGATTTCACGTCCGACCTCAGTTCCGAGATCATGGAACGCCGGCAGACAGTGCATAAACCGACAGGTTTCTCCCGCCGCCCTCATCAGAGTCGACGTTACGCGATATGGCGACAGGTCATGTATTCGCTCTTTCCAGACATCAGCAGGCTCTCCCATTGAGACCCATACATCAGTATAGATAACGTCTGCCTTTTTCACAGCGGTCATGGGATCCGTAATGAATTCAAGGACAGCACCCGTTTGTACTGCGATTTCTTCGCAATTCTTTATCAGTTCCTTATCCGGAAAATACTTTTCCGGGGCACAGGCAACAAAGTGCATTCCCATTTTGGCACATCCGACCATAAGAGAATTGCACATATTATATCGTGCGTCACCCATAAAAACAAGTTTCTTTCCGGAAAGAGTGCCGAAATGCTCCTTTATAGTGAGAAAATCCGCCAATATTTGCGTCGGATGAAACTCATTCGTAAGACCGTTCCAAACGGGAACACCTGCATACGCGGCAAGAGTTTCCACGATCTCCTGACCGTATCCACGGTATTCTATACCGTCAAACATACGTCCGAGCACTCTCGCTGTATCGGCTATGCTTTCCTTTTTCCCTATCTGTGACCCATTTGGATCAAGGTATACCGGATGCATTCCGAGATCCGCAGCGGCGACCTCAAATGCACAGCGGGTACGGGTACTCGTCTTCTCGAAAATCAGAGCAATGTTCTTCCCTTCGCATAACCGGTGAGATAAACCTGCCTTCTTTTTTGCTTTCAGATCCGCCGCAAGATCAAGAAGATACTCAATCTCCGCGGAACTGAAATCAAGAAGTTTCAGAAAGTTTCTGCCTTTCAGATCCATTTTTTTCTCCTTTGAATGCCTTTATTTATCTCAGAGAACCTTTGCGAGAAACGATCTCAGACGTTCGCTTTTCGGTGAGTCGAAAATCTCCTCGGGACTTCCTTCCTCCACGATCACGCCCTCATCAAGAAACAGCACGCGGTTTGACACTTCCCGTGCAAATCCCATTTCATGGGTCACGACCACCATGGTCATGCCCGCCGCCGCAAGATCCTTCATGACGTCCAGCACCTCGCCTACCATTTCCGGGTCAAGTGCGCTCGTCGGCTCGTCAAAAAGCATCACGTCCGGCTCCATACAGAGAGCACGTACTATTGCCACGCGCTGTTTCTGTCCTCCGGACAACTGACTCGGGTAGGAATCTGCTCTGTCCGCAAGTCCCACGCGGGCAAGCAATTCCATCGCCTTTTCCTTTGCCGCTTCCTCGGGTATCTTTTTCAGCATCACAGGCGCACAGATCAGGTTTTTCAGCATGCTCATATGCGGAAAAAGATTGAACTGTTGAAACACCATGCCCATTTTGCGGCGATGACGGTTGATATCTACTTTTCTTCCCGTCAGTTCTTCGCCCTCAAAGACGATCTGCCCCGACGTTGGCTTTTCAAGCAGATTGAGACAGCGCAGAAAGGTTGACTTACCGGATCCGGAAGGTCCGATAACACAGATCACATCTCCCTTATTGATCTCCACGTTAATGCCCTTCAACACCGAAAGACCGTGAAAATCCTTCTTAAGATCTTTAACGCTTATCACCTTTCGCCAGCCTCCTTTCCAGAAGTTTCAGCAATTCGGTAAGTATCACAACTATCGCAAGATATGTCAGCGCAACGGTCAACAGAGAATTTACCGCGTCGAAAGTGTTATTTCTGACGAGATTGCCCGCACGGGTCAGGTCCACAACGGCAACGTACCCGGCAACTGATGTTTCTTTCAGCAAGGCGATCATCTCATTACCGATTGCAGGAAGAATATAACGCACCGCCTGAGGAAAAATGACCACACGCATCGCCTGTATTTTCGACATACCGAGGCTTCTTCCCGCTTCCTCCTGCCCCTTATCAACGGCGTTGATACCGCTTCGTATCAGTTCTGCCATATATGCGCCAGAATTGATTCCGAAAGTCAGAATGCCTACAACGGTCCCATCAGCCGATTTCATGATAATAAAGTAGAAAATCAGCAGCAGCACCACGACCGGTATGCCTCGTATCGCTGTAACGTAAAAGTCACACAGCAGAGACAACGGTCTCAACGCCGTAACATCTTCGGAAAAATACTTTGTGACCGCAATCAGTGTCCCGATCACAACGCCTATACAAAGTGCACCAAGCGTTATGACTGCGGTATTCCGCAGTCCTTCGAGCATCAGCTTGTAGTATCCCGTCTCAATAAAGGTCTCGCTGAGTTTTGATAACCACGCGTTCATTAACCGTCTCCTTCAAATCATCTGTATCTGAAGAACAGCGGTTACTGTGCGTCCGGAGCGGTAAAAGGTGCGTTATATTTCTCAAATATCTTGGCAATCGAGCCGTCTTTCAGCATTCTGTCTATCGTCTTATTCATTTCCGCAACTACATCTTCACTTCCAAAGGCGAGTGCGAAAGCATAAGGCTCGGTTGTCATAGCATCGCCGAGGATCACAAGCTCGCCGGGATGTTCGGCATTATACGCAGCGACCATATCGGCGGCAGTCAGGTCATCGATTACCCACGCGTCAACTTTACCTTGAAGCAACGCTGACTGAGCATCATTATTGGCGGTGAAAGAAAGTACGTCGTAGCCGTTATTCATACAGAATTCTTCTGCTGTAGTTGACGTCTGAACGGATACTTTCTTTCCCGTAAGGTCAGCCTTGCAGGTGATGGAACTGCCGGCTTTTACAACGATCGCCTGTGCAGCATAGCAATAAGGCTTGGTAAAAAGCGTATTTTTCTCACGTTTGGGAGTAACGGAGATACCGGAAACACCGACATTGAATTTCCCGGATTCAACACCGGGGAGAACGGATTCAAAATCCATCTGTTCTATTTTGAGTTTGACACCGAGATCTTCGCAGATGGCGTTCAGAATGTCAATTTCAATACCGAATACATTTCCATCTCCGTCGAGAGACTCAAAGGGAGGGAAATCGGGACTTGTGGCAATAACAAGTTCGCCGGCATTTTTCAGTTCGTCGAGAGTGATTCCCTTGCTTCCGCATGATGAAAAGCAGCAGGCAAGGATTGTTACAGCGAGTGCAAAAAGTGCAATTTTTTTCATGATCTTCATGACAGACTCCTTTGGATATTGCTTATTGCAACAATGTCTGAATTTTTATTCGCGTTTTCTTTTGGAAAATGCATTTTTATGCACTCATTATACACGATTTTTTTATTTTGTCAATAGTTTTTTATAAAAAAATTTATAAAAATACTTGTTTTTTTAATTTTTATGCGATATTCGCACAAATAATATACAAATATTCATTACCCGATGAATATTTTTTGAATTTGTTTCTGTTATTAATGAAAACCGCAGTTTTTTGCATGACAAATCTCAGACAACTGTTTACAATAAATATTATTAAAGATGGTGTTAAACAACTCAATACCGAGTTTCTTAACACCATCATTTTGATTTCATATTATATTCTCAGAACAAAAACATTTCCTGTGGATCCGGGAACTGATACTGAGGATAATAACTGAATTCGTCGTTCCACTCATTAGTTCTGCCCTTGTAGGAAAAATTAAATTTTTCGCCGGAAATTGCTTGAAGAACAATTTCCTCATCGTATGCTTCAATGACATCCGTGATCAGCTCGGGGCGGTCATTATCCTCGTGCAATTCAACTTTATTGTGATGAATGGTAATTTCCCACGTCACGAAATCTTCTGTCTTTACGGCTGTAATCTCACCGGCGGGCATAAATCCGCCCGCGTTCCAGATCGCGAAAAATGCCGTGGGAGTCCCGTTTTCACAATCAAAATCAATGAACATACCGGTTGAATTTGTCCACGTTCCATCGTAGAGCTTTTCAAAATCAATGGGAGTCGGCGCAGGGGAAGCCGTGGTTTCGGGAGCGGAAGTTGTGGTCTCCGGTACTGCGGTGGTATCATCGGCAGGTGCCGCAGTTGTATCGTCAGCGGGTGCCGCAGTTGTATCGTCAGCGGGTGCCGCAGTAGTATCGTCGGTGGGTGCACCGGTAGTATCGTCAGCAGGTGCCGTGGTGGAATCATCAACGAATGATGCAGTGGTATTGTCGGCGGGAGCAGATGAACTGTCCGCTGTATGCTGCGTTGTATCTGCTCCGTCTCCATTATCACAGGCTGCGAGCAGCGTCAGCAGCATAATTGCCAAAATCAAAGCAAGAATTCTTTTCATTGGTATTGTCCTCCTAAAACATTGGGATACGACATCATTATATCTGATTCAATACAATTTGTCAAGTTTTTTACAGAGTATCTTGTATCCAGACAAATACTTGCGTCTTTTATAATTTCTCTTGATTTCCAAGAAAGAATATGATAAAATATTTCTTAATTCAAAGGTAATTTAAGGATAAAAAATGCCTCTTTATTATATGCTCAATAAACCCGCCGGACTGATCACCGCCTGCCGGGATGATATCCGTCCGACAATTATGGAGTGTCTTCCTCCCGAACTTGCCGATCGTCTGCATCCCGTAGGCAGGCTCGACATGGATACTCACGGACTCATTATACTCACAGACGACGGAAAACTCGATCAGGCTCTTATGCACCCTGACCGACACGTAGAAAAAGAATATTTCTTCTATGCAATAGGTGTGCTTGACGGAGAAAAGATACGCCGTCTTGAATCCGGTGTCCCGATCGACGCAGACGGCAAACTCACCCGACCCGCTGTTGTCATCCCGGATAAAACGTATAAAGTTGAAGAGATTCGCGATTTTCTGCCGGAATTCCGCCGCCAGAGATATCTCAAAAATCCGGACGGACCCGCTTTTTCCGCTTTCCTGCGGATACATGAAGGGCGTAAGCATCAGGTCAAACTTATGCTCCGCGCCGTAAACTGCCGTATCTGCTACCTCGAACGCACCGCCGTCGCAGGCATAAGACTCGATCCCATGCTTGCCCCCGGAGATTTTCGTGAATTGACTGCGTATGAAATCGCAGTTCTTGAAAAAGTCAAAGAATCTGCATATAATGTCAGATGATTTCGGTATAATCCGCGTAATACCGATCTGCAACACGATCTCATTCACTTTTAAAAAAATTTTTCTCAGATAAAAACATAAAAGCAGCTGTCAGAATTGTTTCGTTTTTGACAGCTGCTTTTGTTTTTTTATAAATCTGCTTCTTATTCGATATTAAGTATTTCGGAAAAACCGGTGATCTCAAATACATCCATGATATCTGAACAGACATTCTTTATTGTCATTTTTCCCTGCTTGTTCATAATTTTCTGTGCGGAAAGAAGAATACGGAGACCTGCGGAGGAAATGTATTCAAGTGTTTTAAAATCAAGAACAAGTTCTTTTACTCCGTTGATGGAATCCTTAAGTTCGGTTTCAAGCAGAGGTGCGGTGGTTGTATCAAGTCTTCCTTCAAGTGCGAATTCAAGTATGTTCGTATCCTGTTTTTTTGTGATGATCATATTTTCTTTCCTCCTTAAAACTCGAGTGTATTTATTCTATCAAGTAATTCCACAATATGACCGCGATAAAGGTCTATTGTGTTCCGACCTTCTTCTGTATCAAGTGCTCCACGTCGTATGGAACGGCGCATAAGACGGGTGTAGCCGACAAGCTGCGCTTTCTGCTCAACTTCTCGTATTCGTTTTTCATCTTCTGTTCCGAGATAAAGGGCAAGAGACCTTTTCCAGATCCTTATGGAAGTTTCATATGGTATACCCAGAAATCGTTCTGCAATCAAATGATCCGTCTCCAAAAACCCACCAAATGCATTGAACATACTTGCAAGTTCAAACACCGGATGCCCCTGACAAATCGTATCCATATCTATGAGAAGAACTTCCCCGTTCTGCATCATCACGTTCTTTATATGGTAATCACCGTGCATCATATGGTGATCAACCGGAACATTTTCAATCATTGACACAAGTTTATTCCCCTGTTCGGGAGTCAGATAATCGCTGACGAATTTTGCCCAGTCCAGGGCAATCTCTCTCATATCCGGCATATCCCCGGACTTGACTTCGGTTGCATGTATCTTTTTCAGAAGGTCAATAAACAGATCCACATACTCGTCAACTTTTTCGGGATCATCAGCTATGAGCTTTGAAAAGGATTTTGCGTTCAGGAGTTCAAACACCGATCCATATCCTTCTCCCACCCTCACTACGTCGTAAGGAATTGCCGTGGGAATCCCGAGTACAAATGCACGGCGGGCAAGTTCCCTCTCACGCTTTATATCTGGAAGGGCGTCGGGATTAAGATATACTTTGACGATCGTATCCGGATCTATCCGGTAAACCTTTCCGTTTGCCCCCTGACCAATCACCTCACACCCTTCAACTGATATTCTGCGATATGCTTTGGAAATCGGTATCATTTCGATAAATCCCGTCATCTCAAATATCTCATATACTTCAGAAGATGCATTCACGACCGTCAATGTCGGCTCGTTTTTCCGCAGACGGAGAAGGACGCGAAGTCCTGCACTTGAGAGATATTCAAGATAATCAATGTCAAGGACGACAGAAGTATGCGGAGTGGATCCGAGTATTTCGTCAATTCGTTCGCTCGTTTCCGCTGCATTTGAAGAATCTATTCTACCGCTCACAAGAAGCGTCAGAATACCGTTTTCAATTTTTGACGTTATGTTGCTCATTTTCTCATACTCCTTCACCGAATATTGCATTCACAAGCTGAATGTACTCGGCATAAGCCGCTGTATCGGATAGTTCTTTCAGATATTCTGCTATTGTCTTATAATACCACGCCTGCATCTTCGGATCCTTCTGATGAAGTCCCTGCCATACCCCGTCCCCGTACTTTTTGTATTCACGGTAAAAAGATCTGATGTTTGATAATTTATCACCGAGCCATAGGATCTTCACCCCGCGGTCCTTTGTATGACGAAGCATAAGAAGAGATTCTTCTTTTCTTTCCTGCCATGTATCTGCCGGCGGACGGTCGGACAGTCTGTCCTCTGTCTCGCTCTGAACGAGTGCCGAAACGCGCGCGCCGAATCTTTGCTTGATTTCTCTCGGATCTGCACCGCAGTCTTCTATTGTGTCGTGAAGAACTCCGGCAGCCATTATTTCAAGATCGTTCGTAATCGTTGATATGATCGCTGCCACTTCCAACGGATGCAGAATATACGGCGTTCCAGCAAGTTTTCGCATCTGTCCGCTGTGTGCATTGGTTGCAAAAATAATTGCTTCTTCAAGTACGTTCATTCAATTACCCCAATCTTTTTGAAATCGTAAGAATATTCTGCCCGTTTTCGTATTTGTATTTAATATCATCCATAGATTTCTTCACCATAAAGATACCGAGTCCTCCGATTTTTCTTTCTTCCGCGGATAGAGTTATATCGGGATCGTCTTTGGTCAGCGGATTATACGGGATGCCCTCATCCACAAATTTCAGATACAAAGAATGAGGATCCTCTTTCTCCCTCAATTCCACGGTGATCGGACCGGTACAATCCGGATATCCGTATTTGACTATATTACTGAACAGTTCGTCCACGGCAATATTCATCTTCACAACGGTCCTCATGGGACAGCCTATCTTTTCAAGTTCTGTTTCAACAAATTCAGTAACCCGCGGAATATCGTCGATCGTTGCGTTGTCTATTCTGATGTGCGGTACTTCAGGTTCTCCTTTATATTTCAATGCTACCATTGTAATGTCATCAAACTGCGGTGCTTCACCGACAAATTCTTCAACTTTCGTTTTGATGAACGTACACAGTTCTTTCATATCTTCGAAATCACGTGAATTAATTGCTTCAAGAAGTCTCGCTTCTCCGAATAACTCTTTATCCGAATTTGTTGCTTCTGTCACGCCGTCTGTGTATAGAAAAACAGTATCACCGGGTTTCAAAACATCTTTCAATGTCTTATACCTGATGCCATCCACTCCCGCAAGCACGAATCCCGCCGGTGCTCTCAGATATTCGAATTTTCCGTCTTTCCTGCGCACAAGCGGCGGATTGTGGCCTGCATTCGCATACTGCAAAGAACCGTCAGTCAGATCCAGTCTACCCTGCCATGCGGTAACAAACATTCCTGCGTCGTTACCCTCACAAAGCGCATTATTCCCGTTTGTAAAGACGTCACACAACGGCTGATCCGATTCTGTCAGGGATTTAAGTTCGGTTTTGGCACGCATCATAAACATTGCTGCGGGAATTCCCTTGCCGGAAACGTCAGCTACAAGAAAATTCAGTATATCTTCGTGTGTTATATAAAAATCATAGAAATCTCCGCCGACTTCCTTGGCGGGATCCATAAGAGCATAAATATCAAAGTCTTTCCGTTTCGGGAACGCGGGAAAAACGTTCGGCAGTGCCGACGCCTGAATGTCCTTTGCAAATCGCAGTTCCTTGTCGATCCTCGCGGAAGCATCGTCAATATAATGTTTCAGCGTCGCAACTGTCGAGTTTATATCATCTGAAAGTGACGCGAACTCCACATTGGACCGAACATCCACAACCACTTCAAGATCTCCGTCGGTGATCCTGCCGAGAGATTCGTTGATCTTCTTTATCTGATTCACAACGACCGCCTTGACAAGCAGATAAATCAGAACAAAGAGAAGCGCGAAAACGAGGATCTCCATAAATGTATTCACATAAATTGCGAGATTCCTCAGTTGAAGTGCTTCATCTGAGGGAAGAACGGAAAAAATGAAGTACCCTTCCGACGTGTGAAACCGGCAGAAAGAATCAACTCCGTTGATCGTAATACGATATGTGACGTTTTCCTCCTTTACTTCCGAGCGTTCAGCCTCTTTGCGCAGATCAAGAGCGGTATACCACGACGGTCCGCTGATTACATTGTACTTTTCGTCAAGAATAAGTATGTAACCTGTATTACCTACATGACGGTTTTTGGTGATACCCACTACCTGAGAATCAATATCATTCTGAAAGCGAACGGCGTCATATCCGACCTGAATGAATCCGTAATCCGTCCTGACTCCGGCATATTTGCGCTGAATCGAAGGATCGTATGAGATCGGACCGTAATCCTGAACATATTCGACCTCATCTCCGAAAAGCCGAAGGAATTCCCGTGACTGCTCTCCGGATGACATATCGAAATTCACAAATTCGCTCACGGTGCTCCTGAAAATGATCCCTTCTTCATTTACAAGGCTTATCTCAGCGAGATCATATTTTTCGGCAACGGCAAGAAGGTCGCCTTCTTCTGCTTCCTTCATTATCTTTCGCGTAAGTGACAGCAGATTATTGTCGGAAGCATCGCGGATATCGTCCGACGTTTCTTCAATCGCAAGTTCGAGCAGTCTGTCCGTCTGAGCGTTGGCTATCTCCGTCTGCAATCCGAATACAAAAAGCGAAGTCGTGAAAAAAGCAAGCAGCACAGTCACAAGCAGCCATTGCTGAATGGTCTGAGATATCCGCAGCACACCTCTCTTTCCGGAAATAAGTTTTTCTTTTTCCGCGCAGGACAATGCAATCGCCGCAAGCATCACCGAAATTCCGTTTGCCAAAACCATAGGCACCGTGCAGGCTTTGACCGCAGCCATAGCCGCAGTAGGATCCGACATATTGGTAAGGAACACCATGGTCATGTGGAATACTTCAAATACCACTCCGATCGTGAGCGATATGATCCACCCCGGACGTTTCGATTCAAACATATATTTACGCAGAGCAGCTGCATATAAACCTGCAAGCAGTGTTGACACACTGCAGGCAATACGGGTAAAATCACCTGCTCCCCAATAAACCGCCAGCCAACGTTCAGCTCCTCCGATAAATCCGGCAATTATTCCCGCCGGTCCGCCGAACATCAATCCCGCCGTAAGTACTGCCGAATCACGACAGTTCAGCACAACTCCTTGTACTTGGATTCCCCACTCCGTGCCAACAACGGCAAGTCCTCCGAATACAACACCGTATATGATCTGTCTGAACAAATCTTTCATTTTACCGAAAGATGTTTTTGTGTTGCAGAGATACAGTATGACCGCTGCCGCGACAGGCAAAAAAGCCGACACACCGAGTTTGATGTATGCAATATATTCCTCAGTCATATTTCTCCTCTTTCAAAGCGTCAGAGAATTCCCCGACGCGCTGCAAATTTCTTTATGTTCTCTATGTGATATTATTTTTTATTATACTTTATTTTTTTGGTTTTTGCAATAGACAAAAAACATTTTAAATTTTTCAAAAAACATTTTTAAATTTTTCAGGAAAGAATGCAGCATTTGCGTTTTTATACGGCAGTTCCCGTTCCAATGAATCTGCCGACATTTTCCCTGTCGTAAAACGACACGGTATTGCATTTTTCTCAGATTTGGTATATAATATTCAGTAAAGAAGACTCGTTGCCGAACATTACCGTTCTTTTACGTTTTTTATTTTTTTACGTATTTCCCGATTCGGTTTGCGCGTCATATTATTCGCAGCAGCGACTGCCGATTCCGGCACTTACGTTATCAATCATTCATTTAA
>JAKSOD010000079.1 GCA_024405755.1 Clostridia bacterium | reverse complement strand
TGCTGGGCTGGAACCTTCAACAGAAAAACTATTCCTGCAAAGGAAGCTGCTGGAATACAGGAAAAAGCTGACAATCCAAAGCGGCCCGCTCTTTACGACAAAGCACGGAAATCCGATCAGCCGCACGGTGATCTGGCGGGAGATGAAGAAGCTTTGCGCGGACGCCGACGTCGATCCGCGTAAGGTATTTCCGCACAACCTGCGGCATCTGTTTGCGCGGGTGTTCTACGGCATTGAGAAGGATATCGCAAAACTCGCCGACATTCTCGGACACAGCAGTATCAACACGACGCGCATTTATATCATATCGACTGGTATCGAGCACCGCAGACGCATGGAACAGATGCGGCTGATTATATAAAATAAAAGGAAACAAAAAAGACGCCCAAGGCGTCCGGCTGACATAATCCGTATTATGTTGATTACGGCACACCAAATAAAGCGCGTCCTAAAGCAACACACGATAATTATATCACGACGTACATAAAAAATCAAGTATTTTCTTCAAAAAAGTCTGGCTCAAATCGAGGTTTATTACAAAAAAATATGAAATTGGCATGGCAACAAAGCCCTATGACGGTTCTTTTTCAAAAAAAGGCATAGGGCTGTTGTTTCTATACCCATTATTCAAGCGGCTTATGTTCTTGAAATCCGAAAACGTCTCTGTCCGGTAACATAATACGGATTATGTATACACGTCCGTATTTCCCGGCTGAGGCGTTATTAATTATGCAAGAACAGGAGCAAGGGTATGACCGAAAAGGAACTTAGGCATCTCAGCAGAAAAGAATTGCTTGAGATTCTGATCGATCAAACAAAAGAATTAAACGAACAGCGTGAGACGATAAAAGACCTTGAGACGAAGATCAATAGCAGAAGAATAACAATAAAAGAATCAGGGTCATTGGCGGAAGCTGTGCTGAAATTGAGCGATTTTTTCTCCGAAGCGGATAAAGCTGCAGGTCAGTATATTGAAAATGTGCTCATAAACGAGAAGGAAAGTCAGCGCGTGCTGCAAGAGGCACACAGCGAGGCCGATAGAATTATTGCGGAAGCTGAGAAAATCAAGGCTCAAAAGATTGAAGAAGGAAACCTCTATATAAATAAGGTAAAGCGTATCGTCAGCGAATACCTTGAAAAGCAGAAAAGAATGAAAAAAACCGTAGGTGATGAAAAACGTGAAGAAAGCCAAAAAAACCGAAGCTCAGCAGTTGGATGTTCAGACGCTGGAAACGGAGTTAAAACGAGTTAATCATAATACACGGTTCAGAAAGTTATTGAGAAGTACGATTTATACTTTGATTGTTGTGGCAGCCTGTGCGGTGCTTGTTGCCGTACTTTTTATGCCGGTACTTCGAATATACGGAAACTCAATGAACCCCACGTTGAATGAAGGAGAGATTGTTGTATCCATAAAAGGATCGTCTTTTAAAACGGGTGACGTAGTCGGCGTTTATTTCGGAAGCAAGCTGCTCGTAAAGCGCGTAATAGCGACGGAAGGGCAATGGGTAGATATAGATGAAGACGGGAACGTATACGTTTACGATGAAATCAAGGGCGAACCGATTGCGGAACCTTATCTTGCCGAAGGCAGTAAAGCATTCGGAGAAACAAACATAACCTTGCCATGTCAGGTCCCGCCCGAGTCGATTTTCGTAATGGGCGACAATCGTGAAACGTCTATTGACAGTAGGAATACTTCGGTCGGCTGCATCGATATGGATAACGTTGTCGGAAGAATTGTATTTAAGATATGGCCGCTTCAGAGTTTTGGAACTTTAAACAACCGCGCAACGGAGGAATGAAAATGAATTCAGAAATTATAAATATCAAACAAAGGAAAAAGCGGATCTGGAAAAGCTTTGTAACGGTGCTTGCATCAATTGTGGTGTTCGTTACAACGTACGCGCTGATCATTCCTGCGATTACGTGGGAAAGGACACTGATCTGTGAGATTCCCGAACATACACACAGTGAAAGCTGTTATTCTGACGGCGAACTTGTGTGTACCAAGGTTGAACACGTTCACACAGCAGCGTGCTTTGATGCTCCGAAGGCAGCCGCAAAACTATATATATGCGGTAAAACGGAGCATACACACACCGAGGACTGTTATTTTGATGACGGTACGCTCAGATGCACTCTTGAGGAACACAAACATTCTTCGTTCTGTATGGCGCTTACGGCGAGCAAATCTGCTCCCGCCGCACAGAAAAGCACTGTCATACTTGCTTGCTCGGACGTTCAGGACCCTGCAAACTCCTGGTTGTTCTTAAACGGCAGTTCTTTGGGAGATTATACAAATCAGACAAAACTCCTCAATAATATCATTTCTCAGGTCAAAAAAGTATATCCCACGATCGACGGATTCTTCTGCGGAGGAGATTATAACTTTGACGTAACCAGAGAAGGCCGTCAGTACCTTGAAAACGGTGTCAATAAAACCTATACGTCAGCGTTGGCACTTAGCAGGACACAGCAGGATGTCAAGATTTTCTCTGACGCAATTAAGAGTTTCATTCCGACTCTTGATAATGACAAGATCACCCTGATTCAGGGAAATCACGACGTTCTCTGCGATGGTCTGACCAAGACCGGCGGTTACGATAAAGGCGCGTATGCGGTTTACGTTATCAATGAGCAGGATTATCCGTCAGGAAATACCGCATCTCAGAGCCTTTGTCAGAAAACGGCAGACGGGCTGCGTATGTGGCTGCAAAGTCTTGTATCGGTAAAATATGATAAACCCGTATTCATTTTGTCTCACGTTCCGCTTCATTACAGCACCCGCACGATTATCGACGGTGACGCCGTTTACGCGCAGCTTCTGTACGACGCGATCGAGAGCTATGGCAGTAAACTGAATATCATCTTCCTTTACGGACACGATCACGCTCATGGAGATGACGACTATCTCGGCGGTTCCTCTCAGTTCCTGACACGCGGCGACAAGATCACCGTTGCGCAGTCCGGAAACCGGACCGGATCGCTTGAAAAAACTTTGAACTTTACCTACATGAACTACGGTTTTGTAGGTTACTTCTGGGATACTTGGGGACAGCAATCCGGAACCATCAATCGCAATACGGATTATACCCTCACTATGACAACGTTTGAGATAAACGGCAGCGACGTTATCATACGCCGTTGGGACGAGAACGGTCAGCATATCCTGAAAGCCGCCGGCGCGGCGTCTCAGGGAGACAGAGGTATTGCCGATCCGCTGGCACCCAACACTAAGACCTATGCAAGTCCTCAGCTCGTAAGATCTCCGAAGAGCAATAGTTCTCAGACAATTTCCTATTTCGAATTGACCGATAAAGGAACCAACGTGACCGTAAGAGCATTCGGATCCTCTTACAGCGTAGTAAAGGTCACGAACCTTCAGGCACTGAAGAATGCCGGAATCACCGATTATCTGGCTTATGATATCACGGTTCAGGACTTCGCCGGTTCCGCGCAGATCACAATGCCTTCAAAATCGGGCTACAATAAAGTCTGGTGTGTCAAGGATGACGGCACGCTCGAGGTCGTCGAAGATGCAAGATTCAACGGCAATTCGGTGACCTTTACAGCAACCCATTTCAGCATCTATGCCAACGGCGTGGAGGTTCCCCTGAATGACGGCGACCGGTATCTGGTCAAAACGCCGGCAAGCGAACTTCGTCCGGGAGACTCGGTGCTGGTCCTGAGTAATGACGAAAGCGTAATCCTGTATCCCGGGGAGGATCATGCTTGGCCTGATACGGGCCCGATTCCATCCGCCTATACAGAATACTATGGCGGAGTACTTGAATCCATTGAGTACAACGGCAAGACCTATTATCCCTATGATGCGAATTTGCAGGACTACTGCTCAGAATCTGCTTTGACCGTTACGAGCAGCATGGGACTCAAGAACTGCAACGGAAAGATTCTCGATCTCAATTTCAACGCGGATAACTGGGATCAAACGTTCTTCCAATCCGGAGGCGCAGTAATCAATGCCGACGGAACGATTACGCAAACAATCGGAGGAACGAAGCATTATCTGACTTTCAATCCCGCAACCGATGCGTGGCTTTCTTTCCGTTCCAGCACATCAAATTCGCAATACGCTCAGCTCGTATTCTACCGTCTTGAACAGTTTGAAGCACCTGAGCCGGAAGATGACGAATATCAGATCGTCGACG
>JAKSOD010000078.1 GCA_024405755.1 Clostridia bacterium | reverse complement strand
AAGGCACAACATCACTCAATAACCCCCGCCAACCGTAAGTAGTCGGAAGCCAAGGTTTTTTGCGTAAAACCGGTTGAAAAGTTCACGAAATTGTGTTATAATGATCTCGATAAATCAGAATGTGCGGAGGTTCTTCTTATGTTAAAAAAACTGTATTATGCAATTCCATTTGTTTTGATTCCGGTGGTATCAATCTTGCTTGACCAATTCAATTATTCAAAGCTTTTTCCCGCATATTTGATCGTGCTTTTGATTTGCTGTGCTGTAATGGGTATTCTGACTCCAACAAAAAAACAGTTTGATTTTATCATCACTTTGGTGATGCCGTTCTCTCTGTTTGTTACAATGTTTTTCGGCGGACTTTTTGATCCGGTATTTTTAGAAGAAAACACAATTTCGCTCCGGCATGCTTTTCGTACAGCGTGCCAACCAGTGGTGATCATTGTTTATTTCATTATGGCATTGATTGCCTTTATTTCGTCATTTATTGCAATCAGATATAAAGCAAAACAACGATATGTTGATAGCAGTAAGGAATAATTGCCATGTCGATCAATAATAAATAGTATTGGTTCAGACAAATGAATAGTAAGTTATACGAAATGGCGCAATAGAAAAGCGCATTCGAGGAAGAGACCTCAAATGCGCCAATTCGTATAACTCTCATTGAACTAAGCCGCACGAATAGAGAACTTCGCTATGGGGAAGTTATTATTTCACTCTATCAAATGATGCGGCAAACTCATCGTGTTTGCCTTATTATACAACATAGATGCCGAAAAGTCAAGAAAAACCACCGCGTAAGCGGTTTTGTTCAATCAGAATTTGCGGAGGAAATAAAGTTGGAAACTATATACGAGAGAATGCTTAACAAAGCAAACATTCCGACATATGAGGATATGTTATCACATTGCGGAGAATTAAAAACACTGTTTAGTAGTTTTAATCATTTTATAAAAGAAAACTTCTTAACTGATGAAGAAATCAAATTTCCTTATGGTAATTCTTATGGTTGGTGCATTTCCCATCACAGAAAAACAAAGCTGATTTGCAATGTGTTTCCTGAAATAGATGCCTTTTGCGTAATGGTCAGAAAAACGGACAAGCAGTTTGCCGATATTTATAATTATGTTTCAGACTACGCAAAAGAGATTATTGATAACCGTTATCCTTGTAACAACGCCGGTTGGATTCATTTCCATGTAAAAAACGATAACGATTATTCGGATATTGTCCGTATTATGACCGGCAAATAATAACTCGCGTACAAATCCCGATTGTCGGAATATACCTTTTGGTCGCTTTCAGACACAACAAAAACAGCCAAAGTCCTCAAGATTTTTTCTGGGGGACTTTGGCTGTTCTGATTTTTTTTAGCAATACCGCACAATTCTGGCGGTGCAGATGCGCCGTCAGATTTTTCGTCAGACGATACAAAATGAGGAAGGAATAGTTTCTCTATTTCAACGAAATTTTGTGAAGTATGACGGAAAAGATGCAAGCATATGCACAGTCAAGGTGTCAGCCGTGAATTGTGCGGTGTTGCCTTAAACTAAAACAGCGATTATCGGATATCTTTTCAGTGATATTCGGGTAGCCATCCTTTGTGTGCATCGATGAGGTCGTCGCAGAGGGAAACGATATCGTCAATTGAGAGTTCCGCGGCGGTGTGTGGTTCGAGCATTGCCGCCTGATAAATATGTTCTTTCTTTTTTGTGACGGCAGCTTCAATCGTCAGGAGTTGGACGTTGATGTTTGTCATATTCATTGCCGCAAGCTGTACGGGCAGTCTCCCGACGTGAGTGGGATGTATTCCCATGGAGTCAACGAGGCACGGAACTTCCACGCAGGCGTCGGAAGGAAGATTGTCAATCAGTCCCGTATTCAGTACATTTCCGCCGATACTGTACGGCTTACCCGTAACGACCGATTCCATAATATACGACGCATATTCGTGGGTGCGTGTGTGTGTAACATCGTCGGATATATATTTGATTTTGTTTTCTTTCCACTTTTGGATCTGTTTCACGCAGCGGCGGGGATATTCGTCAAGCGGTATCCTGTAACGCTCAATAAGTTCGGGATATTTGTTTTTGATGAAGAAGCAGTTGTATTCTGCGTTATGCTCGCTGGATTCCGTGCAGTAATACCCGAGACGACGGATATATTCAAGTCTTACGAGGTCTTTGAAATCGTCGGGTGGATTATCGAGAATTTCATTTGCACGTCGGCGGATCTCCGGATAAAGATCATTTCCGTCCGCGTCGTAAAGTTCAAGCAGAAATGCCATATGGTTGATACCGGCTATCTTCTCGCGCAGCGGGCGTTTGGCTTCAATACCGAGTTCGGAGAGCAGTTTCCTGGAGCATGACTGAACACTGTGGCAAAGTCCGACGGTCTTGATATCGGTATATCGCTGCATATAACCGGAAAGGATCGCCATTGGGTTGGTGTAATTCATGAACAGAGCATTCGGGCAGACTTTTGCCATATCTGCGGCGAAGTCATCAAGAACGGGAATGGTGCGCAGGGCACGGAAAATCCCCCCGATACCGAGAGTATCGGCAATAGTCTGACGAAGTCCGTATTTTTTCGGCACTTCAAAATCAATTATCGTGCAGGGGTCGTAAAGTCCGACCTGAATTGCGTTGACGACGAAATCGGCATCACGCAGGGCGTTCTGACGTTCGGAAGTACCGAGATATTTTTTCACCACAGCACGGTTTTCGTTGATGTTCCTGTTGAGGGATGTCACCATTAAAAAGGATTCATCAAGGCGTTCGGCATCAATGTCGTAAAGTGCGATTTCGGAATCGCAAAGAATGGGAGAAAGCATCACATCGCCCAGCACGTTTTTAGCGAATACAGTGCTTCCCGCACCCATAAATGTGATTTTTTTCATTTTGTATTCCTTTCCTGATATTTGTAAAAGACAGAATTCCATCGGCGGCTTATGCCAACATTGTATTTTTATTATAATAATTAAGCTAAATCAAGTCAAGAAGAAACATTCATTTTTTACAAAATAAATGTTTTTCCGGCAGGCGTTGAAAGTCGGGGGGAATTATTTACAAATAATCTCTTGTAAAAAAGATGAGAATGTTGTATCATTAAAAAAATATTATGAGAGGGGGGGGAAGACGTGTTCGGTTACATCAGACCTTTTATACCTGAACTTCGCGTTGCCGAATATGAATATTACCGTGCCGTATATTGCGGTGTCTGTCGTCAGATGGGCAGGATCTGCGGCGCAGCGTCACGACTCAGCCTTTCCTACGATCAGACTTTTTTTGCCCTCGTGCGTGCCGCCGTCACGGGAGAGATCCCGGTGACGGAAAAGCATCATTGTGCCGCCAATCCATTGAAAAAATGCCGGATGGCGGCAGGATCTCCGTCAGTCGATCTTGCCGCGGCTGTCGGTGCGGTGCTGGCAGCGTATAAATTCGGTGATGACGCGGAGGATGAACGAGGTTTCCGGCGTGCTGCCGCCCGGATCGCGTCCCGAGGTGCGGCACCGTGGATCCGGCGTGCGGAAAAGAAATATCCCGGACTTTGTGACGGGATAGTTGAAAGACTTCGGGATTATTATGCTTCTGAGAGGGAAAACCTCGGCGACGACGTGTCGGTAGACCGTGCTGCGGATGCTTTCGGTAAGGTCCTTGAATTCATTATGTCATACGGACTTGAAGGCGAACCCGCCGCCGTAACGGGGGCATTCGGACGGCATATCGGCAGGTGGATATACTGCGTGGACGCTGTTGACGATATGGATGACGACAAAAAGCGCGGAAGGAACAATGTATTTCTTTCTGCGTACGGAAACTGTACCCTCGGAAATGAGGAAAAGAAAACGCTCTCGTGCCTGCTTGCGTCTGAAACTGCGGCAGCTGAAGATATACTTGAACTTGCAGATCCCGCACAGGGAACTGCACTTGATATAGTGCATAATATTCTGCTTGAAGGGATGGCACATACGGCTGATGCCGTACTATCGGGAACATACCGGAAACCGCATCGGCACGATTACGGATACGGAACGGAAAATCCCGAAACGTACCAAAGGAAGGAGGACACGACGGATGGAATACAATGACCCTTATAAGACGCTCGGCGTCAGCCGTGACTCCGATGACGAGACAATAAAGAAGGCGTACCGAAATCTTGTGCGCAAATATCATCCCGACAGATACACCGACGAGGGAATGGCAGAGATCGCCACGGAGAAGATGAAGTCAATAAA
>JAKSOD010000077.1 GCA_024405755.1 Clostridia bacterium | reverse complement strand
AAAGCCGGATCGGAAACAGCGACTATGCAGGCTGGTGCCTGTCCTTTATCGAAGACGCACTCGAAATCAGCAACGACATTGAAATTTTCGGCGGCGATAGCGCAAAGGAATCTTTCAAAATGTACCGTGACGCCATTCACGAGGGGCTTCCGGAAAAGGGCGCTTTTGTTTTTTATGATTGCCTGTGTCCGAGCGAGGACGGCCCCGTGAATTGGGGACACTGCGGTATCGCGTTGGATAACGGCAAGGTCATTCACGCATGGGACAAGGTGCGCATTGACAATTATCTTGAAATCGAAAATCTGACCGCACTGACGGGCGACCATCCGAAGTATCTTGGTTGGGTGCCCTTGAGCCGTGTGCTGACGGAAAAGGATCCTGAGAAATGAGCTTGCTGTAACAGCAACGGCAATCAAAAACCTGAATCTTAATAAATCGGAATTTGAGGGAGCAACAATGAGTAAAGTAAAAATCACCGTACTGAGCAGCAAATGCCGGGGCGGATATTGTAAAGCGGGAGATGAGTACATCGTAGAAGACCTGTGCCCGCCAATTTGCCACGAGTTATGGAACGGAATATATCCTATGGTGTATGCGCTGCTGAACGGAGCATCTTTGGATTACGGAAAGGAACGTGCAAAATGCTTTGATGCGCAATGCCCTGATGAAGGACGGGTTATCGTCCATGCCGAAGTGATTGAATAAATCGACAAAATGACAGCCGATATCATCACAGTCAGCCGAATGCTTTTTTCCTTGCTGCTGCTTGTTTTATCGCCGTCATCCTCTGCCTTTTTTGTGCTCTACCTTTTGTGCGGGCTTACCGATATACTGGATGGCTTCATTGCGCGAAAGCTGCACACGGAAAGCAAGCACGGTGCCATGCTTGACACCGCGGCAGATCTGCTTTTTGCGCTTGCCTATGCCGTGAAGCTTCTGCCGCAGATGCACATTCCGCTTTGGCTTTGGATCTGGACGGCGATCATCGCGGCGGCAAAGGTCACGGGTATTCTGATTGCAAGTAAACGGGCGCACAGATTATATATTGAGCATTCCGCCTTTAATAAGCTCACGGGGCTTTTGCTGTTCCTTCTGCCGCTGTCAGCGCGTTTGGCAGATGTGAAATACGGAGCAACACTTGTATGTGTCGCTGCAGCGGGGACGGCGATCAGTGAAATTATACAAATTTGCAGAGGCAATGCCATGAAAGAAAATGCAGTTATCTATATTCACGGCAAGGGCGGAACTGCCGACGAAGCCGAACATTACAAGACACTTTTTCCGGACTGCGATGTGATAGGCTTTGACTATCATGCCAAAACGCCGTGGGAAGCAAAAGACGAATTTACGGAATATTTTGACCAAATCGGCAATAATTATAATTCTGTTATTCTGATCGCAAACAGTATCGGCGCTTTTTTTACGATGAATGCAAATGCTTGCGAAAAAGTCGAAAAGGCATTTTTCATCTCTCCGATTGTCGATATGGAAAGGTTAATAACGGATATGATGATGTGGGCAGGTGTGACGGAGGATGACCTGCATCAGAAGAAAGAAATCGCGACCGACTTCGGCGAAACGCTGTCGTGGGAATATCTTTGTTATGTGAAAGAAAACCCGCTCACGTGGGCGGTGCCGACCCATATTCTTTACGGTGAAAAGGACAATCTGACTTCGATAGATACCGTGCGGCAGTTTGCCCGAAAAATCGGCGCGACACTTGATGTGATGCCGGGCGGCGAGCATTGGTTTCACACAGAAGCGCAGATGTCATATGTCGATCGATGGATAAAGAGGGAGAGCCTCCGATGAAGCAGATGTTACATACTGAAAGACTGATCCTCCGCCCGTGGAACGACGCGGACGCGGAGAGTCTATATGAATACGCAAAGGACGAGCGTGTCGGACCTAGCGCCGGCTGGCCGCCACATGCAACCGTGGAAAACAGCCGCGAGGTCATAAGAAATGTGTTATCCGACGATGAAACCTACGCTGTCTGCCTGAAAGAGGACAACAAGCCCATCGGCAGTATCGGCCTGATGATCGGCAAGAGAAGCAATCTTGACATTCCGGAAAATGAGGCGGAGATCGGCTACTGGATCGGCGTTCCGTTTTGGGGGCAGGGTCTGATCCCCGAAGCTGTCCGCGAGATGATCCGTTACGGCTTTGAAGAGCTTCACCTTGCAAGGCTGTGGTGCGGTTATTTTGAAGGCAACGAAAAATCAAAACGCGTGCAGGAAAAATGCGGCTTTGTCTATCATCACACGAACAAAGACATTGAATGGAAGCTGATGAATCTTGTTCTGACCGAGCATATCACGCGGCTGACGAAAGAAGAATGGAAAAACAGCTTTACGTTCCGGAAGCTTGAAGAATGTGAGATCCCGTCGGCACTTTCTCTTGCATGGCGGGTGTTCTCAAAATATGAATCGCCCGATTATTCTGCCGAAGGTACCGAAGAATTCCGCAAATGTCTGCATGACGAAAAATATCTTGCGGGAATCGAATACTACGGCGCGTTTGACCGGAATACGCTGGTCGGTACGGTCGGCATCCGGAGAGAAAACTGCCATATCTGCTTTTTCTTTGTGGACGGGAAATATCACCGCCTCGGGATTGGCACAAGGCTGTTCGAATACCTGAAAATCGATTATCCCGATAAAACGATCACGCTCAATTCCTCACCCTACGGCCTGCCGTTTTATGGGTCGCTCGGCTTTGCCGAAACCGAAAGCGAACAGACCGTCAACGGCATTAGATTTACGCCGATGAAATATCAGGAAGAAGGTCCTGCCTTATGAAATTCAGCGGCTTTTTGATCGTTGTAAAGGATATTGAAAAAGCAAGAAAGTATTATCATGATCTGTTTGGTCTTGAAATGCTCGTTGACAACGACGGCAATATGATCCTGTCAGGCGGACTGTTCCTGCAGGAGGAAAAATACTGGCGTGAATTTCTCGGCAAAGACATTGTCCCTCAAAACAACGCCTGCGAGCTGTATTTTGAGGAAAGCGACATCGAAGGCTTTGTCCGAAAGCTGGAGACGCTCTACCCGGAAACAGAATACGTGAACAAGCTGATGACACACAGCTGGGGACAGCGTGTGGTGCGGTTTTATGATCCGGACGGCAATCTGATCGAGGTCGGAACGCCGATGTAAGTGCAGGTGGAAAAATGATCGAAACAGAACGATTAAAAATCTATGCGGCCTCCAAAGAACAGATGGAAGCATTTATTGCGGCAGAGTCAATGGATGTCCTGAAAGCGGCTTATACGGAAATGCTGAACGGCTGCCTGGCCCATCCCGATCAGTGGCAGTGGTATGCCATTTGGATGATCGAGCTGAAGGACGGACCGCATATCGGCGAGTTGTGCTTCAAGGGCATCGATAGAGCCGGCACTGTGGAAATCGGTTACGGCATCGATGAAGCATATCAGGGGAGCGGCTACGCAACGGAGGCGGTAACGGCGGTCGTTCATTGGGCATCGGAACAAGAAAATGTAAAATCGATAGAAGCAGAAGCGGAAGAAGACAACGCCGCATCTGCGCGCGTGCTTCAAAAAGCCGGCTTCGTTCCAAACGGTAAAATGGGAAATGAAGGCCCGAGATATGTTTGGACAGGATGATACAGAGCGTATAGAGGAATTCAAATGGAATTGCAGATCAGAAAAATGATCCCGAAGGATTTCAAGCCCTTGCACAAATTGCTTTCGGATCCGGGCGTGATGAAATATCTTGAGCCGCCGTTTTCGGCTGAACAGACAAAGAGCTTCCTGCAGGAAGCAGGATTAAGTGATCCGCCGCTGGTCTATTCGGTCGTGCTGCAAGGTCGTTTTATCGGTTATGCCATTTACCATCCCTATGATGAGGACGCAATGGAAATCGGCTGGGTCTTGCTTCCCGAATATTGGGGGAGAGGATTTGCAGGTGAAATCACGAAAATGTTGATCGAAAAGGCCAAAAAAGAGAAAAAGAATGCTGTGATCGAATGTGTTCCGCAGCAGACGGCAAGCAAACGTATCGCAGAGAAAAACGGCTTCGTTTATTGCGGAAGGACAGACGGACTGGATGTTTTCAGATGGAATTACAGCACTTGAGGAAATGCTGATAAGAATGTTCGGCCGCATTCTCAGAAAAAACGGACAAGGAAAAACAATAACTATCGGCATTATCGGAGAAAATTGCAGCGGCAAATCGACCCTTGCAGAAGCTGTTCAAAGCAGGCTCGGCGGCGAGATCGT
>JAKSOD010000076.1 GCA_024405755.1 Clostridia bacterium | reverse complement strand
GTGAATCTATCGGAGACGATGCGGAAAAATACGTTGCCCCCATGATAGAAATCGCCGAAACAACATCGAAGTTCAACATCTATCTCATCGACAAAAAACCGATCCTCATGGAAAAAGACGAGTGGGCATTTCCAACCCTTCGCGGCGCGATACTTCGTCCGTTTTCCGGACGCAGAATAACAGTGGATATGGGGGCAGTTCCCTACATGATAAACGGCGCAGACATTATGCGCCCCGGGGTTGTTTCAGTCACCCCTGATGTTAAAGCAAATTTCCCCGCGCTCGTCGTCGATGAAAGTCATGGAAAACCGCTTGCAGTCGTAATCCCGCTTTATGATGCAGAAGGAATTCTCGCGCTCGAAAAAGGAAAGGCCGCGAAAAACATCCATTATGTCGGTGATGAACTCTGGAATCTCGAACTCTGAGGGGTGTCGAGACAGAAGGCTTATTAGTTCTCTCACTAAATAATCAATTATATGGGATTCCTTGACGGAGTATTTGGAACAAAAGAGAAGAAGCAGACTGATGAAGAAACCTATATGAAGCTCGACCTTCAGTCCTACGAAGGCTCATTAGGCGAAACCAGCCCTGCAACTATGTATGTTAAAATCGCCTCAGTCAGTGACATTAAAGAGTGTCCGAGAATCAAAGACGAGATTTACAACGGAAACATTGTTATTGTTGATATCACCAAACTGAAACTCGACAAAATGATGTTCGACAGAGTTATGGGAGACCTTCGCGCTGTCGCGCGCGACGTAAACGGCGACATCATCGGACTTGGCGACCAGCGGTATGTTATTATCGTGCCTACCGGCGTTCGTATCTCCCGCGAAAAGATTTGCGGATAATCGGAAATCTCAATGCGTCAACTGGTAAAGTCACCGTGTCCGGACTGCGGTAAAGAAATTACCTTCATTTACGACACGGAAAATATACCCTATTTTTCCGAGATTCTCTTAATCAGCGGAATCTGTGAATCCTGCGGATTCAAAATAGTGGATACGATGATTTTAAGCGAGCATGAGCCTTGTATCTGGGAACTTGCCGCTGACTCTGTTGAGGACTTGAACGCGCGCGTTGTCCGAAGCACTATGGGGGAAGTAGATATTGCAGAACTTGGAATCAACATCAAGCCGGGACCTGCCTGCAGCGGATTTATTTCCAATGTAGAAGGCGTATTAGAACGCGCAGAAGATGCCGTACGGCGTGCGCTTATCTCAGCAGAAGGCGATGAAATCCATGCCGCAGAAGAGATATTATCCCACATTCATGAAGCGCGCGAAGGAAAGTTTCCGTTTACGCTGAAGATAACAGACCCATCCGGAAACTCCGGCATCGTCTCCTCGAAAGCAAAGAAGACTAAACTCGATATTGAACGAAAAGACGGGATGACTTTTACCCCGTACTCCTGATTTTTATGGAAAATCCCCGCTATGTCCCTGCGGCAGAAGAACTCACTGCCGCAGAGAATATTCTTAAAAAACGTACTTTTCCGGAACTTGAACGTCTGTCGGAATCTTACATCGAAAAAATAACCGGCAAGCCGTGGAAAGATGAAGCAACGCTTGAAAAAATCCGTGCTGCAGTTATCTCACAGAAAGATACCTACTGGAAAGAGGGAAAGAAACGCACTGTATCCTACAAAGGAGCCTACAGTGTCTTATCTTACATCGCATACCAGATGCCGGGCTATGTGTTTGAAATCGCTGAATATCTGACATCGCTTATTGCATCAGGACTTATCAGAAAACATATTCGTGTATTAGATGTCGGAGCAGGTCCGGGGACTGCATCTGCTGCAGTAATCAAAGCGCTATCAGCGTTTCCCAATATCTCTGCTGAAATTTGTGCCGTTGAACGCGCAGATACGCATCGTGAAGCATACTCATATCTGATTCCGGCACTTATCGAAAAGTGCGGCAAAAACTGTGCCGCAGAAAAACCAGTTTCGATGGATATTACAAAAACTCTTCCCGACGGTGAGTTTGATGTAATCATCTGCGCTAACGTGCTTAACGAACTGCCGCTTGATGACGACGGGAAAACAGAGTTTCTGCTGCGGCTTTCAAAGCATCTCACATCAGACGGAAATCTTCTGGTCTTTGAGCCGGCAGACTTGGAAAATGCAACACATCTTCGTGCAGTATCCCGCAGCGCAAAAGAACACGGGCTGACACTTTATGCGCCCTGTAATGATCTGCGCGGCGTTCCCTGCCGCGTATCTCCCTGCTGGTCGTTTTGTTCATATCGGGACATACAGCCGACGCGGCTTATGAAAGCACTCGGCTCTGATGAGGAAAAATACCGATACATCAATACTGATGTCAAGTTCTCGTACGCAGTATTCAGAACAGACGGACACCGCCGCTGCGGTTATAAGATTCCTGCTGATGCGAAGCGTGCGCGCCTCTCGCAGATTAAACGCCACGAAGGAAAACGGATTCATGTAACCGTTTCTGTGATGTCTTCAGACATCGGCGATATGAAAAATTATCTCTACCTCGTATGTGACGGGTCGGGGACTGTTCCCTGCTATCTTGCGCTTCCGGCATTTCACCGGACGATAGAACACGAAGCGCTGCTTACTGCGGCGTACGGCAGCGTTGTCGCCGTGGATTCTGTTCTTGTCAGGTGGAATGAAAAGCAGAATGCCTATAATCTTTTGATGGGGAAAAACAGCTGGTGCAGACTGATTGCCGGCACTTCAACCAATGAACCGTGCCCGGACAAAGCAAAGATTCTGCGCGAGATGACCGCAAAGCAGAAGGGAAAAAAGAGTGCGCCGCGCCGCATCAGCAGCGTAAATGCACAGAAGAAATCATCTGCGCGGAAAACCAATCCGAAAGTAAAAGAGAACTAAGCACAAATAAAACAGGACAACTATGGAAGAAAAAGGATGCACACGTGAAGAAGTCATAGCGGCTCTTGCCGGGTTACGCGCAGCAGATACGCCGCATGACCATATTTTATGTTCAATGTGCACCATTCCGCATCAGATAACGACAGCCGCCCGCGAAATGTTTGCCGCAACAAATCTCGGGGATCCGGGGGTCTTTTCCGGAACTGCAAAACTGGAGCAGTTATTCCTCGAAAGTGTCGGTGAACTGCTGCACTGCAAAACTGCTGCCGGATGGATGACCTCGGGCGGCACAGAGTCAAACCTTCAGGCAATTCGTGCGGCAAAAAAGCTGCATCCGAAGGAAAAACCCAATATCGTTGTTCCTGCATCTGCTCATTTCTCATTCCATAAAATAAGCGATATCTTAGGGCTTGAACTGCGGACTGCACCGTATGAGGCAGGGAAGTTCACCGTTGATACGGAAAAGATGGCAGAACTTGTCGATAAGAATACGATTGCTGTATCTGCTGTTGCCGGAACAACAGAATACGGCGTTGTTGATGATGTTTCGAGGGTTGCAAAAATAGCGCTTGAAAATGACATCTTCTGCCACGTAGATGCTGCATTCGGCGGATTTGTGATTCCATTCCTTAAACAGCCGATTCCATTCGATTTCGCCATTGATGGTGTGGATTCTGTATCTCTTGACCCCCATAAGATGGGGCTTGGAACAATTCCGGGCGGATGTCTTCTTTTCAGAGATGCAGAATCTCCGCTTTCGCTCAGCGTTGATACGCCGTATCTCACGTCAAAATCGCAGACAACACTTACCGGAACACGTCCGGGTGCTGATGTTGCTGCTGCCTATGCTGTTCTGAAATATTTAGGAAAAGAAGGTTTCAGAGATATTGTATCAGGCTGCATGGAAAACACCCGCAGGCTTGTTGAAGGGCTTTCTGCATATGGGTATGAAAAGGTTTTAGATCCGGTTTTAAACCTCGCTGTGTTTCGCGATTTCTCGATTCCAGACGGATGGAAAGTGTCGCATATCAGGGACGGAAGCCTCCGGTTTGTTATGATGCCGCATGTAACGCGTGATGTTGTTGAGAAGTTCCTCAATGAAGTCGGGGAACAGAAAAAATAGTTTTTTGAAGCTGTAGATTATCTCTTAACTTCATCGCTGCCAGGAATCATCGGTGCAGGTTCATCTTCAATCTCTTCTTTTATCGTGCGCAGTTCTTTAAAGAAGATTTCATACGCTGCCATACACAGGACGAGAAGAACAGGACCTATTACAAAACCGATAAGTCCCAGAATCGCAGCTCCTCCAAAGAATCCTACAAAAACCAGCATGGGGCGAATCTGCACTCTCTTTCCCGTAAGCTTTGGACGGATAAAGAAATCAGGCAGAAGCCAGAGAAGAATTACTCCTACCGTAACTGTGATGATAACACCATGAATATCTCCGAGAGCTAATGCATAGA
>JAKSOD010000075.1 GCA_024405755.1 Clostridia bacterium | reverse complement strand
GTAATCGTCGTCTCTTCAAGGACATCTAAAAGAACCCGCACCGTATCAAGCGATGAAAAGAGCGTCACATTACTCTCAGTTGCATACATACGAATCTTATATCCGTCGCTTTCTTCGCTCGGAGCGCCGACGTTGCTCGTATTAATCACATAGGCAATATGTCCCTGACGGATTGCATCACGAATCTCTGTATTGCCGTCGGAAAGCTTATGGAGAGTACGTGCCTTAATACCGTTTGATTTCAGGAACGCCGCTGTTCCGCTGGTTGCCTCGATGTTGAATCCGAGATTATAGAATCTGCGAATCAGAGGCAACGCCTCTTCTTTATCTGCGTCAGCGATGGTGGCAAAGACTGTTCCATAGTTCTGCACCCGTGTTCCTGCCGCCTGAAGCGCCTTGAATAACGCACGGTTTAACGCGGAATCATAGCCTATCGCTTCTCCGGTTGATTTCATCTCCGGTGATAAGTACGCATCAAGTCCTTTAATCTTATTGAATGAGAAGACCGGGACTTTCACATAATGCCGCTTCTTTTCCGCGGGATAAAGGTCAAAGATGCCCTGCTCTTTCAAGGTTGTTCCAAGGATTACATTCGTTGCAATATCTGCAAGCGAGTAGCCGGTTGATTTTGAAAGGAACGGCACAGTTCTCGAAGAACGCGGGTTTACCTCGATGATATAGACGTTCTCCTCCTTATCGACAATGAACTGGATATTGTACAGACCTACAATACCAATCGCCGGACCTAACTTCTTTGCGTACTGAAGGATAATGCCCTTGACTTTGTCCGAGATAGAGAAAGACGGATAGACTGAAATCGAGTCGCCGGAATGAATTCCGGTACGCTCGACCAGTTCCATAATTCCGGGCACAAATACATCGCGTCCGTCACAGACGGCGTCAACTTCAACCTCTTTTCCGATGATATACTTATCAACAAGAACCGGCTTGTCCTCGTCGATTTCAACAGCCGTTTTCAGATAATGGCGGAGCTGTTTTTCATCGGCTACGATCTGCATTGCACGTCCGCCTAAGACAAAACTCGGACGAACAAGAACCGGATAGCCGATTCTTTCAGCTGCTGCGACACCGTCTTCGATTTTTGTTACGGCACACCCCTCCGGCTGCGGAATGCCGAGGTCGAGTAAGAGCTTTTCAAAGAGTTCGCGGTTTTCCGCCTTGTCGATTGCATCACAATCGGTTCCGATAATCTTAACCCCGCGGGCGTGCAGCGGCTCTGCAAGATTAATTGCCGTCTGACCGCCTAAGGATGCAATAACTCCTTCCGGCTGTTCAAAGTCGATAATCGCCATCACATCTTCGGGCGTCAGCGGCTCGAAGTAGAGTTTGTCAGCCGTTGTATAATCAGTTGATACCGTTTCCGGATTATTGTTGATGATAATTGCCTCGTATCCTGCTTTGCGGATGGTTTGAACCGCGTGAACCGTTGAGTAGTCGAACTCGACACCCTGACCGATTCTAATCGGACCGGCGCCGAGAACAACAATCTTTTTCTTATCAGAAAGACGGGATGCGTTTTCTCCCGTGTATGACGAGTACAGATATGCGATGTACTTTCCGGTGTGAAGGGTATCTACCATCTTAAAGATGGGGACAATGCCGTTTTCTTTTCTCAGACGGTAAATCTCAATCTCTTTGACGTCCCAGAGATGTGCAATGTATGAATCGGAAAATCCTAAGCGTTTTGCCTTCGCTAAAATGTCTGTATCATTCGGATGCGCCATCACCTCGGACTCAAGGTCGGTGATGCGCTTGAGTGCTTCGAGGAAAAGCGGGGTTATCATCGTTGCTTTGTGCAGCTTTCCTAAGTCAGCGCCGAGTCTGATAAGCTGTGCGACGGCAAAGATGCCGTCAGCTCTAAAGACCTTCACGTACTCAAAGAGTTCGTCGAAGGTCATCTTTGAAAACTTCGGAAGATAGATGTGGTCTGCCCCGATTTCAAGAGAGCGGACCGATTTTAACAAACACTCTTCGAGGGAGGAGCCAATACCCATGACCTCGCCTGTTGCTTTCATCTGCGTTCCAAGCGTATTCGGTGCTGACGTGAACTTATCGAACGGGAATCTCGGGAACTTGGCAATCACATAGTCAAGCGTCGGCTCGATAGCCGCAGTGCCTCCGGCGACCGGAATTTCTGAAAGCTCCATGCCGGCTGCAATTTTTGCGGTAACTCTGGCAATCGGGTATCCGCTTGCTTTTGACGCAAGAGCGGACGAGCGCGATACACGCGGGTTTACCTCAATTAAGAAATATTCACTATTGTACGGATTTAAGGCAAACTGTACATTGCATCCTCCGGCGATTTTGAGTTCGCGGATTAACTTCAATGCACTTTCGTTGAGCATCCTATAGTCATGCTCTGATAAGGACATGATAGGAGCTACAACGACAGAGTCTCCGGTATGAACGCCTACAGGATCCACATTTTCCATTCCGCAGATGGTAATTGTGTGGTCTGCAGAATCACGCATGACCTCAAACTCAATCTCCTTATATCCTCTGACGCTCTTTTCAACGAGCACCTGATGAACCGGAGATAAGGCAAAACCGTTCTGTGCGGTTTCGACAAGTTCCGCCTCGTTTTCAGCAAAACCGCCTCCCGTGCCGCCGAGGGTAAAAGCCGGACGAAGTACAACCGGATACCCGATTCTTTTTGCCGCCTCTTTTGCCTCTTCGACTGAGTAGGTGATTTCGGATGGAATTACCGGCTCACCGATTTTTTCACACATCTCTTTAAAGAGTTCACGGTCTTCTGCCCGCTCAATACTTGCCGCCGGCGTTCCTAAAAGTTCGGTGTGACACTCTTTTAAGATGCCTTTTTTATCGAGCTGCATTACAAGGTTAAGACCGGTCTGACCGCCGATACCGGGAAGTATTGCATCAGGACGCTCATAGCGCAGAATACGTGCAACGTATTCTAAGGTCAATGGCTCCATGTACACTTTATCTGCAATGGAGGTGTCAGTCATAATTGTTGCCGGATTTGAGTTTACCAGAACAACTTCGTATCCTTCTTCTTTTAAGGCAAGGCACGCCTGAGTTCCTGCATAGTCGAACTCAGCAGCCTGCCCGATTACAATCGGACCTGAGCCGATGATAAGTATCTTTTTTATGTCCGTTCTTTTAGTCATTTTTTCACCAGTTCATTTCTGCAGTACACTGCTTTTGAGGAGCAGACCGTCAGATAGTTTCTGCCGAACACTTCCGCTCCTTCGAAGGGTGTTGATTTTCCCATTGAGTAGAAATCCGCCGGATTTATACGGTATGATTCGTTTAAGTTCCAGACCGAGTAGCCGTTGTCCGGAATGGAAAACCGCGTCCGGGGGTTTTTCGATAACAGGTCAATGAGTTTTTCGAGAGTAATAATTCCGGTCTTTACGAGTCCTGTGTAAAGGATGGGAAACGCTGTTTCCAGACCGGTTATTCCAAACGGACTTTTCTCTAATCCTAATGATTTTTCTTCTTTCGAGTGAGGGGCATGATCTGTTGCAATCATGTCTATCGTGCCGTCTTTTAATCCGGCAAGAAGTGCTGCCTTGTCCTCTTTTGAGCGAAGGGGCGGGTTCATTTTGAATCTGCCGTCTTCTTCGAGGTCGTTTTCGTCGAGTAAGAGGTAATGAGGGGCAGTTTCACAGGTCACATCAACGCCGTCTGCTTTTGCTTCGCGGATTAATGATACACTTTCTTTCGCGGATATGTGGCATACGTGAAATGCGCAGCCGGTCGTTTCGGCGAGCCGCAGGTCGCGTTCGATTTCTGCGTATTCGCTTTCGGATGAGATGCCGCGGTGTCCGTGGTTTTTAGCGTAAGCTCCGTCATGGATGTATCCTCCATGAAGCAGCGAATTTACTTCGCAGTGGGCGGCGATGATTTTTCCAAGCTGTTTTGCTTTGAGCATTGCCCGCTTCATCATCTCTTCGGACTGAACGCCGCGTCCGTCATCAGAGAATGCGATTACCTTTGGAGCTAATTCGTCCATGGCAGATAGCGCGTTTCCTGCTTCGCCTATGGTAATTGCCCCGTAGGGATAGACGGCGATTCTTGCGTCGCGGTTTATGATGTCGGTCTGTTCCTGTAGGTGAGCCGGACTGTCCGGTACGGGCGCTAAGTTCGGCATGGTGCATACTGATGTGTATCCGCCGTGTGCCGCTGCCTTTGAGCCGGTCGCAATCGTTTCTTTGTACGAGAATCCGGGTTCTCTGAAATGAACATGTACATCACAAAAACCGGGGAAAAAAGAAAAATCAGGAGTGTCAAATGCAGCGGAAAATAAATCAGGTATAGGATGAGAAAATGACATACCCGTACCTGATATTATGTGTGCTTGTTTGAGTTCCATTGAGTAAACACGTCCGCTGACAATTCCATAGTATATTGGTTGTCTATGTAGTTATA
>JAKSOD010000074.1 GCA_024405755.1 Clostridia bacterium | reverse complement strand
TTTATCACGCAGGAGACACAGGGCTTTTCTCGGATATGAAGCTTATCCGTGCGCTTTACCATCCGGATGTAGCTCTTCTTCCGGCTGGCGGCTGTTACACAATGGGTCCTGAAGAGGCGATGATGGCAGCAGAGTTTATCGCAGCTCCCTTGATAATTCCGATGCATTACAATACGTTCCCGGCAATTGCGCAGGATTTATCTGAGTTTAAGCGGGTTGTTGAACTGACCACGTCGATGAAGGTTGAGCTGCTTCATCCGGGCAATGAAATGGTGCTGTAGAGTACAGCAAACTATCTTATCTCAGGAAAACAAATACGTAGTTCAGATACTGTCTTCCCACACTGGTATCAGAGAAGAAATCGTAAACAAACTTGATGCTCACTATTCAGAGATATGTGCGCGTTTCAATATTGAGACGTCAGGTGGTTCTGTATCACGCGGTGAGGATACGCCGGAATCTGATATTGATGTTTTCTATGAGTTTTTACCGGAGATGGCAGATAACAATCTCTATCTTGACCATTTTGATTATCTTGAGAAGCTGCTTGGAAGGCGTGTTGAACTTGTGTCTGTCGATTCAATGCCTGAGCGGATTAAAAAAGCAATAGAGGTGGATATGTTTTCTTGTAACAGTTCACTATTTGTAACTATTCACCCCATTAGATTTATCACACGGAGATGTGTCGTATCTGAAAGGGAAACCCTGAATTTAGCGAGAGGAAAGACGGGTTCGATTGAAAATTCAGGGAATATGAAATTGAAAATCCCGTGGGTTGTGTGTTGAAAAAGTAGGGAATTTAAAATTGAAAATCTCGGGAGTTGTGCATTGAAAATTTAGGGAGACAAATATTGAAATATTCGGGAGTTCAATATATACACCAAACAGGAAATGCCCTCATGTATTACTTCAGATACATCGAAAAAGACATAGAACGAAAACTCAGTTCATCCGGAGCTGTTGTTGTTGCAGGACCAAAGTTCTGTGGAAAAACAACGACGTGTCTGCGTTATCAAAAGAGTTTCATTCAGTTAAATACAGCTCAGACAATTCGTCTTGCACGAATGAATCCGAAAAGTCTTTTGGCAGGCGATAAACCGCGCCTTATTGATGAGTGGCAGACAGTTCCGGATGTATGGAATCAGATAAAAGATGACCTTGATAAAGAATATGAGTTTGGAAAATATATTCTGACAGGAAGTGCAACACCGGCAGATACTGCAGATATCTATCACTCAGGAGCCGGACGTATAGTTCCCGTACAGATGAAAACCCTAACCCTTGCTGAATCTCAGGAGTCGCGCGGTCTTGTTTCGCTGAATGATTTATTCGCCGGAAAAATGCCTGAAGGATTTGATTTGAATCAGGATTTTTCTCTTGATGATTTAGCATTTTATATCTGTCGCGGCGGCTGGCCTATTTCTCTTGTTAAGAACAGGAAACAGGCTCTTGACATCACCAGAAACTATTATGCAGGACTTCTTAATTTCACCTACTGCGAAAATGAGCAGTTCAGAAACAAGCGTACTGAGCTGATGAAGCTGATTCTGAAAAGTTATGCAAGAAATATTTCAACTGAAGCAAGTCTGCAGACGATAATTAATGATATTAAAGAGGCAACAGGAGGTACTCTTGACCGTAAGACGTTTGATGAGTATCTTGATGTACTTAAGTCTCTTTACATCATTGAAGATATTGATGCATGGAATCCAAATATCCGTTCAAAGACTTCTATCAGAACAACACCGACACGTCATTTTACCGATACGTCGATAGCGTGCCGTGCGCTGAATATATCACCGAAGGATTTCCTGCAGGATTTGAAAACATTCGGTTTGTTCTTTGAGGATTTTGCCGTCCACGAACTCTCTGTATATGTGCAGATGCTGGAAGGTGTTGTTAAACATTATCGTGATAATACGGGGCTTGAATGTGACGCGGTGCTTAAACTTGAAGACGGCAGGTGGGCAGCTGTTGGGATTAAACTCGGCGGTGATGAACTCATTGAAGAAGGGGCAAAGTCTCTGCTTCGTCTGAAAAATAAAATTGCTGAAAAATCCAACGAAGAAGCACCCGTGTTTCTGATGGTGTTAACAGGTGTCGGTCCGATGTACCAAAGAGAAGACGGCGTTCTTGTTGTTCCGGTTAATTGTCTTAAAGGATAAAGGAAGAAATGTATCTGGCTGAGAGCGGTGATGAAAAAACATCTGCCCTCTGTTTTGTCAGATTTTTTGTAATCCGGAAAATAACATTATTCCCACCGCTTCGGAAACTCTTTTTCTTTACAACACCCATACATTATGTATGGATACCATACGCTACTATGACATTCGTCTGGTAAACGGAACTACTGCCTCAGTTCAGATAGAAAACGGCGCAGTAGAAAATGCCGGAACATCATATTTCGGAAAAGCACTCATTCGCGTATTAGGAAAGAAAGGCTGGGGATATGCCTGTGTGTCTCCCTTTGATATGGATAACGAAAAAGAAAAACGTGCAGCAGTTGAGCGTGCAGCTCACCTTGCAGAATTAGCCGCCGTACCTGCAGATATCGCTGACGTCCCATACGGAACGCCCCGGGTCTGGAATGCGTCTGCAAAAGAACAGGCAGCCCGCCCTCTCGAAGAAAAAACAGCCGACCTGCTAACCCTCGAACATGCCGCAAAACTCCCCGGAATCGTTGCAACAACAGCCCGCTACGCAGAAATGTATCAGGACGTCCGGTTTGAGGACTCAAACGGCTATGAAGCAGAATCATCAGTCTGCAGAACACTCTATACCGTAACCGCTGTTGCCGCGAAAAACAGCGATATGCAGATGAACTATGAGCAGGACGCTGTCGTAGGTCCGCTTCGGGTAACTGATTATATCGCAAAAGCAGAAAGCTGTGCAAAAACCGCTCTTGCCCTTCTCGACGCTGAAGCAGTTCCGGGCGGAAAAATGTCCGCCGTACTCGATCCGGCAATTGGCGGCGTTTTTGCTCATGAAGCAGTCGGACACGCTTCCGAAGGAGATCAGGTCAGAGACGGCGTATCTGTACTTGGACCGCGCCTTGGAGAACAGGTCGGCTCAAAACTTGTTACCATCATTGATGACCCATCAATGCACGGATACGGCTATGAACCATTCGATGCGGAAGGCGTTGCTGCAGGTCCGTGTGAGTTAATCAAACAGGGTGTGGTAAACAAATTCATGCACTCACGCGAAACATTAGCAGCGGTAGGACTCGATACGGGAGAGGCCGGACACGCACGTGCAGAACCCGGAATGCAGCCGCTTGTCAGGATGAGCAACACCTACATCAAAGAAGGCGATGCCTCATACGATGAAATCCTTGAAACCTGCAGAAACGGAATCCTTTTAATCGGCTCACGCGGCGGACAGGTTGACCCGGGACGCGGAGTATTTCAGTTCAACGCAAAGTACGGCTACAGAATCGAAAACGGTGAGACCACACAGATGCTCCGCGATGTGTCGCTATCAGGCGATATCTTATCTGTTCTGCACAACATCGCACTTTGCGGAAAAGAGCGGAGAATGTCTTCTGGTATGTGCGGCAAAGGACAAAATGTTCCGGTTTCAGACGGTGCGCCGCACGTGTATCTGACTGAAGCTACCGTAGGAGGTGCAGGAAATGCCTGAAATTGATATTGACGCAATTATTTCAAAAGGACTGAAACGCGCAGACGAAATTGAAGTCTATACGGCATCATACGAAGACCTGACCTTAGAACAGCGCGGATGTGAAATATCATCCGTGTTCGAACACTCAGGAACGACCATTTATCTCCGTGTGGTTAAGGATAAACGAATCGGTGTTTCTGCAACATCAGATATTACAAAGATAGATGCAGCACTAACCGCGGCGCTGAGTTCTGCAAAACTTTCCGAAATCGTTTCCGAATGGAACGGTTTCCCTGAAAAATCCGCAATCCCGAATGGAGACGAACCGATTGACAGAACTCTCGAAATCAGTCCCGAAACCGCGAAAGAGTATTTATCCCGTATGAACAGCGGGGCGGCAAAATATCCGGAAGCAAGACCTGTATCAGGCGGTGTTACGCTCAATAAAGGAATGTCGCGTCTTGCCAACTCAAACGGTGTCTATCTCGAACGCGAGTTTTCCGACATAGTTCTTGGAATGGATGCAATCTGTGATGGTTCAACCGGATACTCAAGTGACTCATCACCGTTTGCCGCGCGTATTAATCCGGAAAAGGTCGGCGAAGAGACAGCATTTTTTGCCTCCGCCTCGCGTAACGGTGAAAGCATTGAATCGAAAAAATATGATGTGGTCTTTTCGGAAGATGCTGTTGATTCTCTGATTCTTGAACTCTTCTCCGAAGCGGTGAACGGAAGAAATGTTCTTACCGGAAAATCAGTTTATGCGGGCAAGCTCGGCGAAAAAGTCGCTGCTGACACTATCTCGATTACTGATGAGCCGATGAATAAA
>JAKSOD010000073.1 GCA_024405755.1 Clostridia bacterium | reverse complement strand
CAAAGCACTCCGGGAACAGAAACCGCAGATCCTTACACCGATCCCTATATTTCCGAGACAGTTGAAAACGGCGGCAGAAGGATATCCGACGGAAAACAGGAAGGACAGGATCAATATAAAACCGACCCTGTCCCGGAAGGAAAACCTTTACCTGTCGAGCCGGAAAATCAGGAGATCAATAAGAAAAAGAGCTATACCTGTACGTTTTCCATTGAGTGTACGTCGATTTTCAACAATCTTGATGATCTCGAATCCGGGAAGCTGGATGTCCTCCCTTCAAACGGGATCATCTTTCCGAAGGCAAAGGTGACCTTCTATGAGGGCGAGTCGGTTTATGATGTTCTTCAGAGAGTATGCAAGAATAACGGCATTCAGATGGAAGCCTCGTGGACACCGCTTTATAACAGCGCTTATGTGGAAGGTATCTGTAATCTGTATGAGTTTGATTGCGGCACCGGCTCCGGATGGATGTACCGTGTGAACGGTTGGTATCCGAATTACGGCTGCAGCCGTTACCAACTGGAGCAAGGTGACGTTGTCGAATGGCGATACACCTGCGATCTCGGTGCTGATATCGGCGGCGGCTATGCGGTCAACCCGTAAAGAAATGAAAGGAGGTCGGGCACTATGCCGGGAAAAGATACATTTTCCGAATATCATCCGCTTGTGAATTTCGTATTTTTCGGAATCGTTTTCGGATTTTCCATGCTGTCCATGCATCCTGTCTGCCTCCTTATTTCTTTTGTTTCTGCGGTCAGTTATTACATTCGCCTGAAAGGAATAAACGCGGCAGGACTTCTTGGGAAAGGGGTCTTACCGCTTTTCCTTTTGACGATCATTATCAATCCCGCGTTTTCACACGCAGGAGAAACGATTCTCTGCTATCTGCCCACCGGTAACCCGCTGACTCTTGAAAGCATTCTGTACGGAATCGATGCGGGGCTTATGCTTGCTGCGATCTTGATCTGGTTTGCCTGCTTTTCTGAAATCATTACTTCGGATAAATTTGTCTATCTGTTTGGAAGGATCATTCCTGCATTGTCTCTGATTCTTTCAATGACATTGCGCTTTATTCCAAGATTCAAGATGCAGTTCGACAACATTAAAGAAGTGCAGAAAACGATGGGACGCGACACTTCAAACGGTCCCTTGATCCGACGAATCAAAAATGCTGTTGTATGCTTTTCCATTGTCGTTACCTGGAGTATGGAAAATGCCATTGAAACCTCTGACAGTATGAAAAGCCGGGGATATGGCACGAGGCACAGAACGGCATATTCCGTTTATCGGTTTACCGAACGCGATAAAGATGCGCTTTTCGTGCTGGTTTTCATTGGCGTGTTTTTGATAGCCGGAGGGTTATCCGGGAATCTGTTCTGGCGGTTTTATCCCAGTATTCGCGGAGTTCTTTTTGAACCGCTGACGGCAGCACTTGAAATTGTATATTGCTTTTTATGTTTTATGCCGATATTGATTGACCGAAAGGAGGACGCTGTATGGAAACGTTTGAGATCAAACATCTGAGCTTTGCCTATCCCGAACAAATAATAAATGCTTTATCTGATGTATCTCTTTCGGTCAGCAAGGGCGATTTCTTTGTTATATGCGGTCACTCAGGCTGCGGGAAATCCACCTTGCTTCGCCAGTTGAAAACCTCAATTTCACCGCACGGAAATCGTACGGGGAAAATACTTTTTAACGGCAGAAGCATTGATGAAATAACGGATGTTGAAAGTGCTTCCAAAATCGGTTTTGTTATGCAGTCACCCGAAAATCAGACTGTCACCGACAAGGTGTGGCACGAGCTTGCTTTCGGTCTTGAAAGTCTCGGTTTCGATAACGAGACGATACGCCGCAGGTGCGCTGAAATGGCGGCGTTTTTCGGAATTGAAAACTGGTACTACAAGAATGTGGCCGATTTGTCCGGCGGACAAAAGCAGCTTCTGTGTCTCGCTTCCGTAATGACTACACAGCCGGAGGTGCTGATCCTTGATGAACCGACAGCACAGCTCGATCCTATCGCCGCTTCGGAATTTCTGAATACGCTCGGAAAAATCAACCGGGAACTCGGAACAACGATCATCCTTTCCGAACACCGGCTGGAGGAAGCCCTTTCCCTTGCTAATCGCTGTGCCGTGATGGAAAACGGTGCTGTTCTTTGCAGCGGAATGGTGCAGGATGTCGGACACTATCTCAGAGAAAATCACAGCGTAATGTTTTCGGCGATGCCCTGCGCTATGAGGATATGGGGCTCGGTGGAAACCGGACTTGCCTGCCCGATCACAGTCAATGACGGACGGACGTTTCTTTCTTCATATCTATCAGAGCACCCGGTGCATCCGCTTGAGCTCACACCGAAGTCAGAAAGAAAAGAGACGATTGTGCTATCCGCATCGGAAGTGTGGTTCCGATACGAAAAAGACCTTCCCGATGTCGTAAAAGGGCTTGATCTCTCTGTTTCTGCGGGAGAACTGTTCTGTATTCTCGGCGGTAACGGAAGCGGCAAGACAACAACGCTCAAACTTTTGGCAGGTATCTGTAAACCGTATCGCGGTGAGGTCAGAAGAAACGGAAAAATCGGCTTTTTGCCGCAAAATCCTCAGACAGTTTTTGTTAAAAAAACGGTATATGAAGACCTTGCCGACGCATTAAGGCTTCAAAGGACTGCATCCGGCGTTGTTGAGCAGGAAATCAAAAAAGTTGCAAATTTATGCCGGATCACCGAATTGCTCGACCGTCACCCTTATGATCTTTCCGGAGGAGAACAGCAGCGTGCGGCACTTGCCAAGATATTACTGCTGTCCCCTGATATACTCCTCCTTGATGAACCGACGAAAGGCTTGGATGCTCCTTTTAAGGAAACGCTTGCCGAAATACTCACCAAACTGAAAAACCGTGGTACCTGTATCGTAATGGTGAGCCACGATATCGAGTTCTGCGCCGAGTATGCGGACAGATGCGGGATGTTTTTTGACGGGAGACTTGCCTCTGTGTCGGAGCCGAATTCATTTTTTGCCGGCAACAGTTTTTATACGACGGCGGCAAACCGTATGGCAAGAGAAATCGAGCCAAACGCCGTAACAAGCGATGATGTTATTGCTGTGATCGGCGGAAAGGTGACAAAGCCGGCACGAACGGAAGAGAAAGCGCCGGACTTTTCATATAAAACGGAAGAAGAAAAAACAACTCCGGCACTTCCTTTGTGGAGGAAAATCGGTGCGGCGATAACCGGTTTTCTGGCTCTTTTATTACTTTTCTACACGGCCAAAAACGAAAAACTGAGTGAGTTTATCGGGAAAAGCGGTATGACTTCCCTCGGAAAAGATCAGTTGTTCCTATACGGGATTTTCATTCTTCTCCTTGTGCTGACGGCTTTATTGGTCGGGAGACGGTCAAAACCGTCGATTCATATACAGACCCCGACGGAAAAGAGAAAGCTGTCCAAAAGAACGCTTGCCGCAACCGTTTTGATCCTGTTGCTGATTCCGTTGACTCTCTTTGTTGGTGTCGTTTATATGGAAAGAAAGCAGTATTATATCACTGCACTTGCCGTTCTGCTTGAATGTATGGTGCCGTTTTTTCTTGTCTTTGAGGGTAGGAAACCCAAAGCGCGTGAGCTTGTTATGATTGCTACACTATGCGCTCTTGCCATTGCCGGACGTGCGGCATTCTTTATGCTCCCGCAGTTCAAGCCGGTCATGGCGCTGACAATTATTGCAGGTGTGGCATTCGGCGGTGAAACCGGATTTCTCGTTGGGGCTGTGACAATGCTTGTATCCAATATTCTTTTTTCACAAGGTCCCTGGACTCCGTTTCAGATGTTCGCTATGGGCATTATCGGATTTATTGCCGGTGTACTATATAAAAAGGGACTGCTTTTACGTTCCCGCACATCACTTTGCATCTTCGGAGCCATTTGTACGTTTCTGATCTACGGCGGTATTATGAATCCTGCCTCAGCCTTGATTTGGGGCAGTGAGACACTGAACTTCAAGGTCATACTCGGATATTATATAACCGGATTTCCGATGGATGCCGTACACGCAGCGGCAACGGTTCTGTTCCTTTGGTTCGGAGCCGAGCCGATGCTTGAAAAGCTGGATCGCATCAAAACAAAATATGGGTTGGTCGAATGAAAAATATCCATCAATAACTTGACCCCACTCGGAATCAAGAATTTTCTTGGCTCCGGGCGGGGCTTTTTTCGTTTTATAAGTTATTTCAGTGTAACTCGGCAAATTCCGCTTTTCTGCGGGGATCGCTCCAAAATCGTATTTGGAATCCGGCTTAGCCATTTTCTACTGAAATAGGTATTGCCATAATAGGCATCGAAATTGCCGACTGGCAGTACGACCCATTCGGTATCTTCCTGCCTGTTTGCAAGGCAGAAACAGATCACATCGGATACCACCTCAGAAGGGACATCGTTCAAATCGGTTTGTTTCACACGCTCGGTGATATCATCCGGCAAGAGATATTCTTCCGTCCGAAGCGGTCCGGCTTCAAGAGCGTCGGCAAGAATATCGTCAAAGCGCAGCGTCCACGCACCTTTGGTATTGAGCGCAAAGATAGGCACCTGATATTTCCGTACCTGCTTTTTCCACTCACGGGTAAAACTGCGAGAAATCATATCGCACGCTTTCTGCGCATTGACACTTGTAAGCTCCGGATGCTTTCGCACAAAGCGGATGACATTCTTCACGTGCCGCCAGTACCAACCTTCGCCGTTTTC
>JAKSOD010000072.1 GCA_024405755.1 Clostridia bacterium | reverse complement strand
AAGTCAAGGATAGAAAAACAGAGAATATTTTCCATCCTTATCTTCATATAACTCATATATATGATACAAAAAATACCAGAAGAGGAGTCTACGGTATCGGAAAAATCACCGCGCCTTCCTACACTACAGGGTATGTTTTATCCGGCTGATGCTGCCGGATTATCAACTCTCCTTGCGTCATTTTTCAATGCTACGGTAACGTCTGTATCAAACCCCAAAGGAATCGTCGTTCCCCATGCCGGACTCATCTACTCAGGTCATGCCGCTGCGGTTTCCTACGCAAAAATAGACTCATCATTCGATAAAACATTCGTCATCATTGGAACAGGGCACGAAGGATACGCAACCGCCTGTGCCGATTTTGCATGGGAAACACCGCTTGGAACAGTCTATCCCGATGAAGAGTTTATTGACGCTCTGAGTTCTCATCTCCCGAAAAACAATGCTCTTCTTCGCAGAAGAGAAAACTCCATCGAGGTTCAGATGCCGTTTATCCGGTATCGGTTCCCGAAGGCAAAAGTTGTTCCTATCTTAATCGGCGACCAGTCGTTTTCCGGCGCCCGCCGCGTTGCAGAAGCGGTTATCGCTGCCGCTGAAGCTCTCGGACGAAAAGCAGGCGAAGACTTCATCGTCATCGCATCAGGAGACGGCTCGCACTATGTCCCAAAGGATGTCGCCGAGCATGACGACTTAACCGTTCTTGCCGCCGCAAAGAATCTTGATATGACGCGGTTTTATGAAGCACTTGAGACATATCAGCCTTCGATGTGCGGATACGGCTGTATTGCAGCCGCCTGCGAAATCTGCAGTCATTTCGGCGCCAAAGAACTGCGTCTTTTGACCTACACGACATCAGGCGATGTTACCGGCGACTACAGCGAAGTCGTAGGGTACGCCGCAATGGAGGTTATCTGATGGCAACGTGGAGCGCTCCGGGGAAAGTGTTTCTCTTCGGAGAACATGCCGTTGTCTATGGAAAACCGGGTATCGCGATGGCGATTAAGCAGCGGGTTCAGGTCACCGTCAGGAGATGCAGATTCGCACAAAGACCGAACTCGCCCTATATCGCCGAGTGTCTTAAGTTTCTTGATGTAAAAGCAAGCGTCTATGTACGATCCCAGCTGCCGTCTGCCTCCGGTCTTGGTTCATCTGCAGCGGTTACAGTTGCAACACTTTTTGCCATCAACGACGAATTCCAGCTTGGATACAACAAAGAAGAAGTAACCGGATTTGCGCACGAGGTCGAAAAGGCAACGCAGAACGGCAGGGCATCAGCAACAGATACCTATGTTTCTGCCTACGGCGGTATGGTCTTAATCAGAGGAGAAGAAAAACGCCGCTTAATTCCGCCGGAAAACTTCTCCATCGTAATCGGAAACACGCAGATTCCGCACCATACGGCTGAACTGGTCAGAAAAGTTGCAGAGTTCCGCAAATCTTCCCCTGCGGTTGCGAATCCGATTTTTGATGCAATCGGTGCAATAGCAATGGAAGCAATGCACAACTTCGATAACCCCAAAGAGCTTGGTGTTCTGATGAACAGAAATCAGTCTCTCTTAGAGGCGCTTGGTGTCGGTCACCCTGCTCTTACCCGTATGAATGAGGCGGCGAAAAACGCAGGTGCATTCGGCTCGAAGTTATCAGGCGCCGGAGGCGGCGGATGTGTATGGGCGGTATGTCCGCGGAGTGCACGAAACAGAGTGATGAACGCCTTTGAAAGCTGTGACGGAAAACCGATTCCGACTGCCATCGATATGGAAGGCGTCAGAAAGGAGGCTGACTACTGATGACGTCAAATCTTACGGTTCTTAAACTCGGCGGAAGTGTCATAACCGATAAATCATCTGCGGGGGCTATCAACTACAAGGCAATCAGAGAACTGGCATCAGTTATTGCATCAAACCCGCGTCCTATGATTATCATTCACGGCGCAGGTTCTCTTGGTCACCCTGAGGCAAAGAAGTGGCATCTCGCAGACGGTGTTTCAGAAGAAAATGCAGAAGGCATCAATGAAACGCATGAAGCGGTCAGCACCTTAAACCGTGAAGTGGTAAAAGCCCTTCGCGAAGCGGGCATAAACGCGGTTTCCTTCCCGCCGTTTGCATCAGCACTTGCAAAGAATAAACGTCTGCACTATGCCGGAGAAAAACAGATTGCAGAACTTCTTGCAGTCGGCATCACGCCGGTTCTTTTCGGCGACGTGGTAATCGACACCAAACTTGGGGCATGTATCGTCTCAGGCGACCAGCTTGCCCCATACCTTGCCCGTGCCCTTTCGGCTGAAAGAGTTGGTATTGTAACATCAGCCGGCGGCGTTTTAGATGGCGGCAAAGTTATTCCGCTGCTTTCCCGCGTAAACGCAGGAAAAATCTCATTTCTTTCATCAGACTGTGCTGATGTAACCGGCGGTATGAAAGGCAAAGTCGATGAACTGCTCGCACTCGCCGAAGAAGGTATTGATTCGCAGATATTTGTGCCGCACGAACTTGCAGACTTTTTGAACGGAAAAAATCCGGGAACACGTGTTACGAATGACAACTGACCAGACATCTTCGAGAAAACTTGACCACTTAAAACTCTGTGCAGAGTCAGACGTATCATTCGGTTCTGCCGGATTTGAAGATGTACGGCTTGTCCATAATGCTGCAGGCGGCTGTGATTTATCTGACATTGATACCCGCATTGAGTTTTTCGGACACACCTTATCTGCGCCTCTTTTTATCGCCGGAATGACCGGCGGTCATCCGAAGACACGGGAAGTAAACCGCACCTTAGCCATCGCCGCTGAAGAAGGAGGCTTTGCTCTCGGCGTGGGTTCAGAACGTGCGGCGCTTGAAAATCCAAAACTTGCAGATTCATATGCCGTCGTCCGCGACGCTGCGCCAAACGCATTTATTGCCGGAAACATCGGCGCAGCACAACTTATCGAACATGGTCCTGAGTGGGCGTGTCGTGCGGTTGAACTCATTGATGCAGATGCGCTGTGCATTCATGTAAATATCCTTCAGGAGTTATTCCAGCCGGAAGGAGACAAATACGGTGCGGGCATTCTTTCCGCTGTAACAGACGCGGCGAAAGCCGTCCATGTTCCTGTTATCGTCAAAGAAACCGGAGCCGGTATGTCCCGCGAAGCTGCTGCTGCATTTTATAACGCAGGAGCTTGTGCCGTTGATGTCGGCGGATTCGGCGGAACATCATGGGCAAAAGTGGAGATGATGAGAGCAGAAACTCAGCGTGCCAGTGATAAAACAGCTCAGCTTTACGGAAAGGAGTTCCTCAACTGGGGAATTCCCACAGCAGTGAGTGTTTTTGAGGTAGCGCAGGTTAAATGCGGTCCGGTTATCGCGACCGGAGGATTACTGTCCGGACTGGACATAGCAAAATCAATAGCCCTCGGTGCAGATTTAGGAGGTATGGCAAAAGCCCTGTTGTCTCCGGCACTCGAGGGTACAGATGCTCTTAACAGAAAACTTGACACTCTCATTGACGAACTGAGAGCGGCAATGTATCTTACCGGAGCAAAAAATAGTGCGGATTTACAAAACGTCCGCTATTATCTGACTGGCGTCGTCAGAGAAATGACGCAGGTAAAATAAACCATGGATGTAGAAATAATTGCTGTAGGCGGATATAACGAGGTCGGAAGAAACATGACCGCGGTCCGCGTCGGAAAAGAAATCATTATCTTTGATGTAGGACTGTACTTAGACCCGGTATCCGGAAATAACAGTGTTGATATGGAAAATATGCACTCTCTGGATTTAATCCAGATAGGCGCAATTCCGGATGATACCGTCATGAACGCCGTCGAAGGCACGGTTCGTGCAATCGTCTGTACACACGGACACTTAGACCATATCGGTGCAATTCAGAAACTGGCGCACCGCTACAACTGTCCGATTATCGCAACGCCGTACACCATTGAGTTAATCAAACAGCAGATTGAAAGCGAGCGCAAATTTGTTGTAACCAACAAGACCTTTGCATTAAAGGCAGGCGGAAAATACACCATTTCAACGAACCTGACCTTAGAGTTCATTCGTGTTCAGCACAGTATCATTGATTCCGTAATGGCGGTTCTTCACACGCCGGTCGGCTGCATTGTTTACGCAAACGACTTTAAGTTCGATATGACGCCCGTATTAGGCGAAGCACCCGACCTTGCCCGTATGAGAGCCATCGGAAAAGAAGGCGTTAAGTGTCTTATTGTCGAGTCCTTAAACCTCGATGACAGAGGATATGCGCCAAGCGAACAGGTAGCCCGTCTTCGTGTCCGTGATACGCTCTTACGGGCAGAAGACGACAAACACGCGATTATTGTATCAACGTTTGCCTCACAGGTCGCCCGTATCAAGACGATTACCGAGTGTGCCCGTGAAATTGACAGAATCCCGGTACTTCTTGGACGCAGCATGGAGCGCTACAACGGACTTGCAGAGGTTATGAAGCAGGTCGCATTCCCGCAAGGAACGAGTATCTACGGAAACCGCAAGGTAACTGACAGAATGCTTCGCCGTATCGCAAAAGAGGGACCGGAAAAGTATCTGCTCGTCGTAACCGGACATCAGGGCGAACCAGGCTCCATGCTTTCCCGTATGGCGCTTGGTGAAACGCCGCTTAGAATCGAGAAAGGAGACCGCGTATTATTCTCTGCAAATATTATTCCGAATCCGATTAACTTTGCTCAGCGCGCTGAAGTTGACCGCCTTCTGCTTCGTCAGGGCGCCCGTCTCTTTGATGGTCTGCACGTAACCGGTCACGCCTTCTATCAGGAACACTATGACCTTGTCTCCATGCTGAATCC
>JAKSOD010000071.1 GCA_024405755.1 Clostridia bacterium | reverse complement strand
AAAAATCTGACGGCGCATCTGCACCGCCAGAATTGTGCGGTATTGCCTTAAAAAACCGCCGAAAAGAATTCTATCTTTTGGACGGTTTTTTCGTTTGACAAATCGGTATTTACTGATTCCAACTGATTTTATTTGAACCAAACAGCTTTGACTATTAACCATAATAATAATAACCAAATAATAATTATCGGTAATGCATAGCACCACTTCTTTGGTTTTCCGTTACTCCACATACCGTCTGCCATGATTCTGCATTCATCCATAACACTCTTAGGAATGAGCTTTATTGTGAATGCTGCCAGGGCAGGTAAAATAATTATATCATCAAGAAATCCCAACACCGGAATAAAATCAGGTATCAGATCAATAGGAGACAACGCATATCCAACAGTGATACCGGCAATTATTTTTGCAGGAATCGGTGTTTTCTCATGTTTCAATGCCAAAAACACTGCGGGAATATCTTTCTTTATTTGTTTGGCTTTTTCCTTAAAATCCATAACGGTGCTCCCTGACGTCAGTATCCCCAATTTCTTATTTAACGAAACCGCTTTCGCGGTGGTTATACTTAATTTTGCTGTGATTTTCTGTATGATAATGCTGATTTTTGATATCTATTGTTTGGGGAAAGGTGGAAAAACTATCCCATATCATAAAACATACAACATCCGTATTTCAGTTCAATGAGAGTCAGATGAATTGGCACTTTTGAGGGTCCTAACTCAGATGCGCTTTTCTCTTTGCGCCGTTTCGTATAATTTGCTATTCATTTGTCAAGATGCATTCAGTAATTTTTTATAGCTTAGATCCATAAGTATTGCGCCAAGTGGTGCTGTAATGATAATGGACAGCACAGCAACGGAAAGAACAATATTTCCGCATGGCAGACCGAGCGACAGCGGAACGGAACCGATTGCCGCCTGAACAGTTGCTTTCGGTAAGTACGCAATGATGCAATAAAGTTTTTCTTTGCGATTGAGCTTCGTTCCCACAAGACAAATCCAAACACCAAATGAACGAAAAACAAGTGCTGAAAATATCATCAGAACAGCCATTCCGCTTGCCTCTAATGTATATCTGATATCAACCGCCGCGCCTACAAGCACGAAAAGAATCACTTCCGCGGCAAGCCAAAGTCGCGCGTATTTTGCGGATAAATCGGCGGATACCTCTTTTCGGCAGCGCAGTTGAATAACACAAGCCATACTCATTACGGCAAGCAGTCCCGAGATTGATATAGTGCCTTCGAGCCATGTTTCAACCGACATTAAGAAAAATGACGAGCCGAGAACAATAACGGCTTTAAAACTTTGGCGGATAGGGTTACCTTTTTTGTGTGCGTGTTCAAAAATAAACGAAAGCACAGATCCGAAGATGATCCCCGCCACGATCCCGAGAAGAATTGAAATCGGAATATTCACAAAATCCATCACATTTGCACTGTCGCCTTGTGCGGTGCCGATGAATGTTGAAAACAACACGATGACGAAAACATCGTCAAGAGAAGCACCTGCAAGAATCAGCTGCGGAATTTGTTTGTCGGTACCATAGCCCTCATCCATAAGAGATACCATTCTCGGAATGACGACCGCAGGAGAAACCGCTCCGAGAACCGCACCCATTATGGCGGCTTCAAGCACGGTGATATGAAGCAAAAGCGGAGCTAAGAGAACAAAAGCACCGATTTCAAAAAGTGCCGGAATAAATGACATCAGCACCGCAGGTCTTCCGACCTTCTTCAAATCGGAAATATTAAGTGACAGTCCGGCTTTAATTAAAATGATGATCAGAGCAATTTGCCGCAGTTCCGAAGAAATGCCGAGTATTTTCGGATCAAGAAGATCCAGAACATACGGTCCTATCACGATACCGGTGATAAGCATACCGATAATGCGTGGCAGTCTGATACGTTGGCAGATAAAAGCCATCGCAAGTCCGACAAGAAAAATGAGTGAAAGAGATGTGAGCATAATTGCCTCCACAGATTCTGATTTTGTACGCATCTTTAGCGAGTATCGGATTTTGACGGACAAAATCCACATCTCAAAAAACATCCTAATCGCACGTAAGCAAATGAGACAAGCCGTTTTTATTGATTTTCTGTGTCAGTGAAAACGGATAGTTCATTTTCGTGAACGAAAAAAATTACTCTTGATGCATTTACCGCTTTTACGGCATCCGGACTGAATTCCGCGGAAGTTCTGTATCCGCACTGACCGAATGTGTTTGAAAAATAATCCGTCAGCAATATTCTGTCCCATTCGTTGCTCTCGGTAAATTCAAACAGCACAGACGGTGAATCCGGAAGCTGATCACGGAATTCTTCTTTCGGACCGACTATACTTACCGAACCCACACGCTCTCTTGCTTCATATCTCTGTGTGAATTCACCCGAAAGTGAGACTGTCAGATTTCTTATCAGATACGGAAGACCGACTTTTCTTGCAAGTTCTTTTCCGGCAGTAACGTGAGACACGAGATCTCTCTCGGAAAGGGTAAGAAAACCCGGAACCGTCATATTTCCGTCCTCCGAAAGACGGCGCATAACTTCAAGATAGACGTAGTACGCTCCGCGGGCGTTCAGTGAGTTTTCCGTATTGTTGTAAAGTCTACCATCGGATTTCGCCGCGATCAATGCTCCTCTTGTGTCGATATAGTCGGTGCATCCGATGTTATCCATGTACTGCGTGAGTTTTGCAAGTCGCGTTTGCTGACTTATTGTGCCGAAAAAATCCGGCATCATTTCCCCGTAGACCGTGTGTATGTTCGGAATTACCGCAACGGTACATACAACTCCGATTTCCTCATACTGTTTTTGGAGTCTGAGAATTCCTTCGGCGATATCTTTGACTTCTCCGTCTTTTGCTGAATATCCTCCTATATAGTCTGCTATGTAATTGTAATCGTGAACTTTATCATACCTCTCAAACAGGAATTCATTCTTGCCGAGTATCACGTCATTTGTATTGAGATTCCCGAAAAGGATATAATCGTAGTTCGTCATGAAAGTTCGCATTTCACGGTTTTTGTAAAACACGTCGGAAAACGAGGACAGTACGATATCCTCATGAGATGCACCGTCGTAGTAGTCGTCGCAAAGGTCCATTGTGCCGGACCAGGCGGAAATGCCGAAGTTCAGCGTCATTGAAAGCAGAATCCCGATAAAGAATACTATGAGGATTACGCAAAGATTGTGAGGAAGTTTTCTTCCCAGGGCAAGTTTTTCTCCGCTGTAAAAGAGGTCAATATTCAGCGGTACGTTCGGGTCGTTTTTGATACTGTCTGTGTTTTGACAGTCAATGATAGGCTCAGCAGTATCAGTCCCGGCGGGATCATTCATTGTCCGTCACCTCCATCAGAGCGTTATTCCGACAAATGGCGTTGTTGCCAGCTGCGGGTTTTGCGGAAGCATATACATAAGCACGAAGAAAAATGAGATCATCAGAAGGATCGACCACGTCCATTGTGCAGCTGCCTCATATCTGCGGCTTTTGAATGTGCTGAAATACCGAGATACATATCCGTGGATCACAGGATAACGAACGATCAGGATCATTATACCGATCAGGAAGAATTCGCGGTTGAATAGAGTAAGATAAAGACTGTACGATTGAAGCGGAGTCATGAGAGTCATTGTGCGCAGTTTGTCTGCAAGCGCACCAACGTTCTGAGAACGGATAAGCACCCAGAATCCCGAAATGACAGCAAGAGTCAAGATCCTGCCGGCAGTGCGGGTAAGAATGTTTTTTGACATCAACTTTCTGGTATCGAATCTGCTGTCGATCCACGTCAGAAGCATCATGGGTAACATGGCGATAAGCACCGGAACACTTGCACGGAACCAGAAAATAATACAGAGGAACGTAATGGGAGCGGCAAGGGATGCCGTGATCCCGGTATGTTTTTTGCCGCGTTTTTTTATCGGGATAGTGACGTAGTCGAGAAACCAGCGGTACAGACTGTTCATAAAGTTTTCTGCGTACTCCGTCACCGTTGTGGGAAGCAGACACGATCCGAAATCTCCGGCAAGCGGTATGCCGAGAATCAATGATATGCCGCGCGCCATATCGGAGTATCCGGAGAATGAGTAGTAAACGATTCCGAGAACAAGGGCACCGAGAATAATTACAACGGGAAGACTCAGATTCTCACCGGTATCGGTGCCGATCTGAGTTGTGATTTTTATGTAAGCTTCGTCAAGAGATGCGGCAATGGCGACTCTCTTAATGAATCCAAGTACGAAAAGCTGGATTCCGCAGGCGACACCCGACGACGAGATGTGGATATGCTCAGGATCCGTCATGGAGAAAAAATCCTTGTATCTGATCACGGGGCCAGCTATCATTACCGGGAAATAGGTGATGTAAAGCAGCGCGTCCGCAAAGGAAGCGGGAGGCGGAGCATCTCCCCGGTAAACGTCGACAACGCAGGAGATGACGGCAAGCAGATAAAAGGAAGCACCGACGGGGAAATATCTGACTGCGTCCGGAGCTGAGGACATGCTGAGGATGCGCAGACCGGCAAGGATCAAAACGCAGACAGAAACCGCAAATACAATAACTCCGGTCTTTCTGATCGACCGTACTGCGAAGGCGGCACAATATGCGAATGCGGCACACATAAGCAGCAGCAGAATGCAGATCGGACGTTTCAGATTTGACAGAACGTAAAACGTCACGTTGAAAAAACATATGACATGCTTGCGGAAACGAGGCGGCGTAAGAGTATATGCCGCTATCATCACGGGAAGAAATACAAGAACGAAAACCGGAGAAGTAAACAGCATCGGTCAGACCTCCTTTCATCAGATTA
>JAKSOD010000070.1 GCA_024405755.1 Clostridia bacterium | reverse complement strand
AATTTCAGTTTATCGCAGATGCCCGCCCTTTTCGTTCGGAAATGGTTTTTTGAAAATAACCTACCGAATAAAAAAATTTTTTCTGTGAATATCTTTTTATTCTTTTTTTAATATGTATTTGCAGAAAAGGACTTGTATTTATTCACAGGTTGTGCTAATATTATGATAGAAAATAAGATAGGGGTAATCTACCCATTTTTGGTTTTTCTGTTCTCCCGGGCTGTTGGGTGCCGGGCGGCAGGGTTAAAATCAAGCGGCAGATCCCGTTTTGAGAAAGGAGCCTTTTATGTACTCCAATGCTTATATCTGGGCAAAGATCGTCGGCCTTCTCGAAGAACGCCTGACCTCCACCTTTGTCTCCTCCTGGCTCGACGATGCCGAGCTGATCGACCTCACCGAATCGACCCTCGTGATCTTTTCCCCCTCCGAATATCGCCGTGACCTCATTGAGCGCCGTCTGTCCCAGCACATCACGGATGCCATGAAAGAGATCTTCGATATGGACCGTGAGCTGGTCGTTCTCGGCAGTGAGGATGTCGAAACCTATCAGGAGCGCAAGCGTAAGCCGGCATTCTACGAATACAACCCGAAATTCACCTTTGACAAGTTCGTTGTCGGCTCCTCTAATACCTTCGCCCACGCAGCTGCGCTGTCGGTTGCCAACCATCCGGCGGAGGAGAAAAACCCGCTGTTCATCTACGGCCCCTCCGGCCTCGGCAAAACGCATCTGCTGTATGCCATCGCGATCGCCGTCCACGAGCAGCACCCGGATTTCAACATCGTATACATCAAGGGCGACCAGTTCACAAATGAGCTGATCTCCGCATTGCAGGCGGGTAAAAACATTGAATTCCGCGATAAATACCGCAATGCCGACCTCTTCCTGGTCGATGATATCCAGTTCATCGCCGGCAAGGAGGCCACGCAGGAGGAATTTTTCAATACCTTCAACTCCCTGTATGAAAATCACAAGCAGATCGTACTGACCTCCGACCTGCCGCCGAGTGAGATGGTCCGCTTAGAGGATCGTCTGCGCACCCGGTTTGAATGGGGTCTGATTGCGGATATTCAGCCGCCTGACTATGAAACGCGCGTTGCCATCACGAGAAACAAAGCAATGAGCCTCGGCCTGGAGCTTCCCAATGAGGTTTGCAGCTACATCGCCGAAAACATCACGAACAATATCCGTCAGATCGAGGGCACGGTCAACAAGATCAAGGCCTACCACGATCTGCAGGGCATGGAGCTGAACCTTGCAAACGTCTCCCGAGCCATCAAGGATATGTATTCCAGCGAAGACTCCAAGACCCTGCCGACGCCGAACCTCATTATTTCAGAGGTCTCCCGGTTCTATTCCATCGAAGAGCGCGTCCTGCGCGGCACGCTGAAAAACAAAGCGACCGTGGAAGCCCGGCAGATCGCCATGTACCTTATCCGCGAGCTGACCCACCTCTCCTACCCCGACATCGGCAAGGAGTTCGGCAAGGATCACACCGCCGTCATGTACTCCTACAATAAGGTTTTGAAACTGCTTGGTGAGCCGCAGTCCGGCCTGCAGGACATCATACGGGACATCACCGCAAATATTAACAACAAACTCTGATTTCACAACTGCTGTGAAATGTGAAAAACTTTTCTGTGAATAAATCATGCAGAATTTTTCCGCTTTTACTCTGTGAATAACCCTGATTTTTTCCTCACAGTTTTTTCATCGCGCAAAGCCTTGCATTTCCGCCCCGTTCGCTTGTTTTTCACATGATTCACAGTTCTACTGCGAAAACTGCAATAAAAATAAAGACTTATTATATTATTTATCATTTCAGACAGAAGCGAGGGAATATTATGAAGTTCACCTGTGAAAAATCTATCTTGGTTTCTGCGATCTCCGTTGCATCGAGAACCGTTGCCGTAAAAAATCCGATCCCTGCCTTAGAGGGTATCCATGTCAAGGCAGGCAATTACCTCTACCTGACCGGCTTCAACCTGGAAACCGGCATTACGGTCAAGGTCGATGCGGAAATCTCGGAATTCGGCGAATGTGTCTTCCCTGCAAGACTGTTCTTCGATATTATCCGCAAGATGCCGGATGATGAAGTTACCGTCTTTGTCGACGATCATCAGATCGCCAAGCTCACAAGCGGTAAAACTTCCTTTAATATCACAGCAATGGATGCCTCCGATTATCCGGAGCTGCCTGATGTCGATTCCGAAAAGGGCGTTGCGATTGCACAGAGCATCCTCAGAGAGATGATTTCCGGTACGATTTTCTCCGCTTCGGAAAATCAGGCAAGACCCATCCATACCGGCTGCCTGTTTGAGGTGGAAAATGACTCCGTGACCGTAGTCGCAGTTGACGGCTACAGACTTGCAAGAAGAACCTACCATCCGGAAAAGCCCACGGAGCGCAGCATGAAGTTCGTTGTTCCGGCAGCCGCCCTGAAGGAAGTGGAGAAAATCCTTACAGATACCGATGAAGACGCTGTTTTCACTCTTGGCAGAAAGCATATCCTTTTCGAGATCGGCAATGCGACCCTTGTCTGCCGCATTTTAGAGGGTGAATTCCTCGACTGGCGCAGAGTTGTCCCGTCGAATAACCCCATCAAGCTGACGGCAAATGTTGATGAAATCACGGATTCCATCGAACGTGTGAGCCTGATCGTCTCCGAAAAGCTCAAGAGCCCCGTCCGCTGCCGCTTTACCGACGGCGCCGCGGATTTCAAGACCACCACGACCATCGGCAATGCGCATGACTGCTGCTCTTTGGCAGGCGACGGCGCGGATCTGGAAATCGGCTTCAACTGCAAGTATCTTTTGGATGCCATGCGTGCAGTGCCGACCGACGAGGTCACCTTGGAGCTGTCCAACAGCCTCAGCCCCATCGTCCTGACCCCTGCAGACGATAAATACGACTTTGCTTACATGGTCCTGCCCGTCAGATTAAAGGCGGGAGAATAAATATTTAGTAAAGGTTCATGTCATTCTGAGCCGAAGGCGAAGAATCTTTTGATGAAGGCTTCCGAAAAAATTCTTCGGTCGCTAAACTCCCTCAGAATGACAGAGAAAGTTTGCAGAAAGTGAGAAAAACACAATGAAAGTTCTTGTTCGGCGTGTTGAAAAAAATATCGTACCCGTGGAGATCACCACGGAATTTATCAAGCTGGAAAGCTTTTTGAAGCTCTGCGACGCAGTTCCCTCCGGCGGCATGGCAAAAAACTTCATTCAGAATGAAGAAGTTCTTGTCAACGGCGAATGCTGCACCATGCGCGGCAAAAAACTCTATGACGGCGACAAGGTCACCTTTGACGGCGTCGTCTATCAGGTGAAGCATGCGGATTGACCGGTTAGCGTTATTTGATTTCCGCAACTATGCGGAATTCAATGCAGAATTTGTGCCGGGCGTCAATCTGATCGTCGGCGACAATGCGCAGGGAAAGACGAATCTTTTAGAGGCCATCTCCTATCTTGGCGCGGGCAAGAGCTTCCGCACACGAAAAGAGGCCGAGATGATCCGTTTCGGCGCAGAATTCTGTGAGATGAACTGCGACGTGTTCTCCTTTGAACGAACGCGGACAATCAAAACTATCCTGTTTTCCGGCAGACGTCCGCGGCAGCTCTATCTCTCCGATGTCAAGAAAAAGAGCTTTGCAGAGATCTCCGGCATGCTTTCCACGGTGCTGTTTTGCCCGGAGGATCTTCTGATCCTCAAAACGGGCGCATCTTCCAGAAGAAAGCTGATCGACACTGCCCTTTGCCAGCTTCGGCCGAATTACGACAAGGCACTTACCGAATACGGCAAGCTCTATGACGGCAAATCGAGGATCTTAAAGGATCGGTTCGAAAATCCGTCTTTAGAGAACGTCCTGCCCGAATATAACGAGCGGATGGCGCAGGTCGGCGCGATCCTCATTCACTACCGCGCGAAATATCTGAAAAAGCTGTCCGAATATGCCTCGCGCTTTCACAGTGAGTTTTCCGGCGGAAGAGAGTCTCTTCTGCTGACGTATCAGACGGTTTCGACCATTGATGATCCCTTTGCTCCGGTGGAGGAAGTCTGCGAAGAGCTGCGGGAGCACCAAAAAAGCCATTACCGTGCAGAGCTGGAATCACAGCAATGCCTGTCCGGGCCGCATAAGGATGATTTTGATGTAACGCTTGGCGGACTTTCCGTCAAAGCCTTCGGCTCTCAGGGGCAGACCCGCACGGCGGCGATTTCTCTGAAGCTTGCCGAGCGGGAGATCTTCCGCATCGACACCGGCGAAGAGCCTGTTTTACTGCTCGACGACGTACTTTCCGAGCTCGATCCCGGGCGGCAGGATTTTGTCCTGAATCAGATCAAATCCGGTCAGGTCTTCATTACCTGCTGCGAAAAAGACCGCCTGACCGATCTTGGAAAGGTCATCACCATCGAGAACGGCCATTTGAGGTGAAAAGATGAAGCCATTGAGCAAACGACCCGCTCCGAAAAAGAACAGTGTCGGCAATGAAAAACGCTATCGGTTTTTCAAAGGCCTGTTTATATTCAGCGCAGCGGTCATCGTTCTGTGCGTGATCGCCCTGTTCTTGTTGGAGGGAAAATAATGTACATCCAAATCGGCGGCGACATGGCCGTCCGAAGAAAAAATATCATCGGCGTTTTTGACCTCGACAATACCTCCTGGTCACGCCATACCCGCGCATTTCTGCACGCTGCGGAGGAAAACGGAGAGGTGATTTCCGTGACCGATGATCTGCCGAAGGCCTTTGTGCTGACGGAGGAATTCGGGATGCAGCGCGTCTATCTGACGCAATTTTCCGCCGCCACGCTGGAAAAAAGAATCAACGCA
>JAKSOD010000007.1 GCA_024405755.1 Clostridia bacterium | reverse complement strand
TCATTTGCCGAGCAGGATTTGCGGGGCTGGATCACGTAAGTGAGACAGCCCCTTTGTTTTATTCTATTCAATTTTGAAAACTAACTGCAACAGCATTATTTCTGTCTTCCTTTTTTATATTATTATTTGAATAGTTTTACGGATTTTACAGCGATACCGCCAGGGTATTCGCTGATCTTTCCGAGTGCGAAAAAATTACCGTTTGAGTCACAGACTTGTACTGTTGCGCCTATTGGAAAACGAAACGGATCAATTCCGAGTTTTTTAAGATAGATTTCGCATCCGGAACGGAATAGTTTTTCAAAAAAAGCAGGAAGAAATACAGCATCCAGATCCGGAAACAGTTCAGCAACCGGCAGCAGAAGGGAAACACGTTTTTCCACGGGTGTCTCTTCGATTTGTTCAAGAGTCATAGTATCTTCAATGCCGAATCCGACTGCGGAAGTCCGACAGAGTTGAGCCATTGTCCCGCCGCATCCTGCCGCACGTCCGATATCGGCACATAATGTTCTGATGTATGTTCCGGCTGAACAGATCACATCAAGAGAATAGTCATTATCACATATGTGTTTTATATCAAGAGAATAAATAGTCACGGGACGGGGGTCACGTTCAATTATTTCTCCTGCCCGTGCAATATCGCAAAGTTTCTTTCCGCCTCGTTTCAAAGCACTGTACATAGGGGGGATCTGCATTATCTCTCCCGAAAACTGTCCTGCAATTGAGGTGATCTGTGATGGAGTTGATGTTACGGGAGCTTCTTTGATTACTGTTCCGGTAATGTCCTCCGTGTCGGTTTCGATTCCTAGACGAAGAACTGCACGGTAGCGTTTCTTTCCGCCGACGGCATATTCAGAAGCTTTTGCCGCACGACCGACGAGGACCACAAGAACTCCCGTTGCCATGGGATCGAGAGTACCGGCGTGTCCGACTCGTTTAGTTCCGTAAAGACGTCTGACAGCGTTTACAACATCGTGAGACGTGCATCCGGCAGCTTTGTTTACAAGCAGTATCCCTGAAGGCTCGCTGATTGGATTATTCATTTCCTTTCTCCGATTCTGAGGTGCTAATGTGATCTATGGCTGTGCTTGATTCGGGAAAACGCACATGCGCGGAGAATATGTTCATTCCCATTGAGGAAAAATGCCTTTCGTATTCAGTCATAATATTGTCTTCGGCAAGTTCGCTGTTATGCAGATCGCGAGTTACAAACACTGTTTCCAGTTTTTCCGCATCGAATTGTTCAAGTGACCAGTCAAAAAGCGGTTCATTATCGGTCTTGAAATGAAGTTCACCACCGGGAACAAGCAATGAACGGTAGACTTGAAGGAAAGAAGGTGCGGTAAGACGACGTTTATGGTATCCTTTTTTGGGCCACGGGTCACAGAAGTTTACATATATCCGTTCAAAACTGTGAGGAGGAAACCAATCCGAAAGATATTGCGCGTGTCCGATAATGAAACGCAGGTTGTCGGGACGTATGGCGGCATTTGCTGCTGCTTTTTCAAGCGCCATCATGGCGACATCTGGAACTCTTTCAATTGCAATTATCCCATGGTCGGGGAATCTGCTGCTGAGACCGTTGGCGAAATCTCCTTTTCCGCAGCCGAGTTCGAGCAGCATAGGTATTTTCTTCCCGAAAACCGCGGATGGATCTTCGCGGCATGAAAGAGGATCACGGATCAATAATTCGGAACAAGCCTCAATTCTTTCTTCCGAATGTTTCTTTTTTCTCATTCTCATCTTGAAATCTCTCTTTGTTTCTGCTATAATATATGATGTATAGACGTATGGAACGACTTTTACATAAAAAACGTCAGTCCGGTGCGTATGACTTTTATATTATATCATATTTTCTGCACTGATGCACGAAAAATTTTGCACAAATGACAATTTTTTTAAAAGTCCACATAAGTACCAAACCGTTGATTTGGAGTTAACATGGAAAAGAAAGAATTTCTTAGACAACTGTCGTTGATTCTCGTCGAAAAAGGCGTGGATTCAGCGGTGGCGGACGAGCAGATCAAACGCATTGACGGATATCTTACACAGAACGGTGAAGTTAACGTTGACGTGAATCCCGCGGATATGGCTGACGGAATAATAGGAATGCTTGATGCCGAAGCCGCCGCTGAAAAAGAAAACATCTCTGCATCTTTGAGCGACAAGGGCGAAAGCATACCGACAAAGGCGGAAACTGAGCAGACATTCTCCGCTGCTTCAGCCGTCGGCGTCAGAAACATCACCGAAAATGAGAAGGATGATGCGGTTAATGAAATCTCAATTGATTTTCCGTTTGGACCCTCAGACGGGAAGACTCCGGAGGCTGCCGTAAGTGCAGAAGAGGAATTCAGCGTTGCTCTTGCAATGCTTGAAAAACACAATCGCGAGATCAAGGCTGCCGCACGTGAAAAACACAATTCTTCAGCTGAAGCTGCTCCCGTGCATAGCGAAGAAAAAAATGAAAATGTGAAAGCGGAAGAAAACGATGTCGATGTCGAGGACGAAGATGCAGATATGCGTATTGCTCCGGTTCCGGGAAAGAGTAAGATTGTGTCTTCACGTGATACCGACGACAGCGGCAAAGATGAAGAAGAAATTGAAGTCTTTCCGGCACCGGACGATTATTCTGACGATAAAATAGACAGATACAGTCCTGCGGAACACCGGGCGAAAGAACGGAAGCAAGCGGAATTAGCTCAGGAGAAAGCTGACGCTCATGCGAATGAAAAACTACCGAGCAAAGGTGCGTTCTGGACCATGTTCTGTATTGCGCTTCCGTTTGTGGCCGTTCTTGCCGTCGCAATGATCGCGGTATACATAGGATTGTGGATCGCACTTGCCGTGCTGATGATAGGCTGTGTTGTCGGACTTATTGCCTTCGTTGCCGTTGGTGCACTGATTTCAATGGTCGGAATTGTTTACGGAGCGATACAGTTGATAAAGGGGATTGTACCCGTCGGTCTCTTTGAGATTGGTCTCGGAATTATCGTTGGGGCTGTTGTTCTCTTCGTTGGAATAATTATTTATAACATTGCAATACGTTTTATTCCGTTCGCAATGAAACAACTTACACGTCTGCTGAAATTTGCCTGCACAAAAGGACAGGAGTTCATTACCAAAGTGAAAGGAGTTGCTGAAAAATTATGAAACCGACTTCCATAATATTTATCATAGTCTCCGTAATACTTGCGTGTGTCGGCGTGTTGCTCTGCATTTCCGCAAATAATATGGCAAACGAGCAGGGAATCGGACTTTTCAGCCAGACGGGTGACGCTGACAATAACTTCTTCACAACTCACGAGTTTGATTCGAGTGATCTGAAAAAGATCGTTATTACAGCCGGTGACGTTGATGTCAATGTGTACGGCGGTGCCGCCAAAGATATGATTGAACTTGTTAATTTCAATGCAGGAACGTACGACTACACTGTAAGCAAGTCCACCCTTCAACTTTCCGATAATCAGGGGATCGCAAGTCTCGTTGACCTTGATAACTTTAAAATCAATTTCAACGGATTCCGTGATTACCTCAATTATTTCAAATACCGTGATAAGGCAAGAACAGTCAACCTTTACGTGACTGATGCAGCAACAGTTGTAAACCTTATTATTACTTCCGAATCAGGCAATATTACACTTAACAACCTTCATCTCAATAAGGATACAGAAGGTAAGTGCTACTGCGACTATAAGATCAAGGTCGGAAGCGGAAATGTGACTATTTCACATGTAAATACGGAATCCACCATGATCATTGAATCTTCCGTTGATTCAAAGATCAATGTGACAGGACTCCAATGCAACGAACTTCAAGTCAATGCCGTGAAGGGTGATCTTGCCCTGCGTCAAATAGATTTCAGACATAGACTCTTTGTAAATATCAAGAGCGGTAACGTGGATTACGATCGCACCGAAGATAACTTCTCAGAACTTAACGTACTTCTTCAAGCAGGAAACGGATTGCTGAGAGTATACGGAAATACCGTGACTTCGGGGAAATATACCGAAGACAATATTGTAACTCCGATAGTCGGTCCCGAGGATACTACTCATGCAGCTGAAGGCGGAGAGGAAACGACTGCTGCGGAATCGGGCGAGAAGACAGATGATTCTGTGCCGGAACCTGACACCATAACCATTATAGTTGAAGACGGCAATGTTGCCGTATACTGACTTAAGTACCCTTTGATTTATTATTAGAGATTCCTAAAAAAACGACTGCGGAGTAAGATACCGCAGCCTTTTTTTAAAATAAACAGATGATCAGACATTAAAGCGGAAGAGAGTAACGTCACCGTCTTTCATAACGTAGTCTTTACCTTCACTTCTGTAAAGTCCCGCGTCTTTGGCGGCGGTGATGCTGCCGCATTTCATCAGGTCGTCGAATGCGACGATTTCTGCGCGAATGAATCCGCGTTCAAAATCCGAGTGGATCTTTCCCGCTGCCTGCGGAGCTTTTGTCCCGCGTTTTATCGTCCAGGCACGAACTTCCTTCGGACCTGCGGTGAGGAAACTGATAAGGCCGAGCAGATCGTAACTTGCCCGTATCAGTCTGTCAAGACCTGATTCGGTAATACCGAGATCATCAAGAAAAATAGCTTTTTCCTCGGCATCGAGTTCGGCGATCTCGGATTCAAGACCTGCGCAAACGGAAATTATTCCTGAGTTTTCGGATTCTGCAAACTTTTTAAGAGCTGAATAATGAGGATCATTTACAGGCTCTTCCGCCACCATATCTTCGCCGACATTTGCAACATAGATAACGGGTTTGGCGGAGAGAAGCGGTATGTCTGCAAGAATTGCCTGCTCGTCCTCTGTGATTTCAAGAGAGCGGGCGGAAGCACCGCCTTCAAGGTGAGTGTGCAGCTTTTCGAGAAGGGCAAGTTCTGCAGCCAGAGTTTTATCTGCTTTGAGAGCCTTCTGCGTACGTTCAATTCGTCTGTCGATTATTTCAAGATCCGAGAGGATTAGTTCAAAATTGATTGTTTCAACGTCTCGAATTGGGTCAACGCTTCCGTCAACGTGAATGATGTTGGAGTCCTCAAAACAGCGGACAACATGCAGGATTGCGTCACACTCACGGATATGGGAAAGGAATTTATTTCCGAGTCCTTCACCTTGAGCAGCACCTTTTACAAGTCCGGCAATATCGAAAAATTCAACCGTTGCCGGTGTGTACTTTTCCGGTGCATACATTTCGGCAAGAGCATCAAGCCTCTTGTCGGGAACTGCGACGACACCGACGTTCGGGTCAATAGTGCAGAAAGGATAGTTTGCGGATTCGGCCCCGGCACCGGTAAGGGCATTGAAAAGTGTGCTTTTACCGACATTCGGAAGTCCAACGATACCAAGTTTCATAATCAATAACTCCAAATAGAATTCAATATGATATATTATATAACATACAAGAAATATTTTCAAGTAGATTATCCGAAATATGAACAAAATTTCCGAAAACTATTTGCAAATTCAAAAAGATGTGGTATAATAATATGGAAGAACTATGTAAAGTGCACAAGCGGCACATAAAATAAAAATTATTGATGTGAAAAAAGGAGGATACGAAATGTATACCAAGATCTTAGTAGTTGATGATGACAGTAATATCTGCGACCTTCTCAAACAGTATCTTGAAAAAGAAGGTTATGACGTCAGAACTGCAATGGACGGCTATGAGGCTATCGATGTATTTAAAAAATACGAGCCGGATCTCGTTCTTCTGGATATCATGCTACCCGGCAAAAACGGAAAAGATGTATGTACCGAGATACGTAAATTCACAAATAAGCCGATAATTATGATAACTGCCAAAGGTGATGTTGTTGATAAGGTAGTCTGTCTTGAACTCGGTGCCGACGACTTTGTCGTAAAACCATTCGATATGAACGAACTTTTTGCCAGAATCAAGGCTGTGCTTCGCCGCTGCAACACACATGAAGATCCCGGAGATGACGAAGTGATCAAGTTTGAAAATATCGAGATCAGCAAGCAGAAGTATGAACTGAAACTTCGCGGAAAGAGCGTTGATATTCCTCCGAAGGAACTCGAACTTCTTTACTTTCTCGCTTCAAACTACAACAGGGTTTTCACCCGTGATCAGCTTCTTGACAAAGTCTGGGGCTTTGATTACCTCGGGGACTCCCGTACAGTTGATGTTCACGTAAAACGTCTGCGTGAAAAACTTGAAGGTGTCTCTGATAAATGGGTCCTTAAAACCGTTTGGGGAGTTGGATACAAATTTGAGGTATCTGCAAACTGACGGATACTTACTCCGACGTCATACGCCGCGGCTTCGGTTGGGGCGTATGACTTTATTGAACTGACTGAGGACGGATAAATGATCAGAAGCGTATATGTTAAATATATCGTGACGTTTATGCTGATAATAATAATCAGTATGACGCTGTTGGCGGCGATCATAGGAACGATCGTAAGCAATTATTCCGAACAAACAAAATATGATACCGTCGAGTCAGAAGCCAAAGCAACGGCTGAAAACCTGAGAAACAAACTCAGCCGGACAGATTTTTCCGATCTAAATAAATTCGGAGAGGAATATGGAGATGATATAAAATCGCTGTTCCAACTTATCGGATCCACGAGTTTAAACAAGGTCACACTGCTTCTTGCCGATACGAACGGTGAGATCATTCTGTCCTACGTTGACGGTGAAGTCGATTTGTCTCCAACGGCACAGATCCCGAAAACTATCATGGACGAAGTTAATAACGGAGTTGAACTTTCACGCCGTGATACACTTGAAGGAATATTTGAAACACCGCATCTTATTTATGCCTCCCCTGTATTTCTCAGAGATAACTATGTCTGCGGAACAGTATTTGCCTGCTCGTCCTCGGCAACAATGGACTCATTCATAGAGGTCTTGATAAAGACGATTACTATTTCAAGCCTGTGGGTAATGCTTGCGGCACTGATCGCGATTTATTTTGTAAGCGAAAGGATCATTTCTCCATTGAAGGAAATGAGCCGGGCAGCCAAGAGTTTTGCTAAAGGTGAGTTTGATGTCCGAGTTCCCGTTATCGGCAAGGATGAAGTTGCAGAACTTGCTCAGGCGTTCAATAATATGGCACAGTCACTTGAAGTTCTTGACGAAATGAGAAATAATTTTATGTCGAGCGTATCCCACGATATGAGAACGCCTATGACGACAATCTCGGGGTTTATTGACTGTATCCTTTCAGGTGCAATACCTCCTGAAAAACACGATTATTATCTTCATGTCATCAAGGATGAAGTGCAGAGACTGTCACGTCTTGTTTCAACATTGCTTGATATTTCACGGATTCAGGCGGGCGACCGGAAGTTTGTAATGGCTCCGTTTGACGTCTGCGAAATGGCTCGTCAGGTGCTTATTTCATTTGAACAGAAAATAGACAAAAAACATCTTGATGTTGATTTTGACGCTGATGCAGATAATATGCACGTGATCGGCGACCACGACGCGATCTATCAGATTTTATATAATATCATTGATAACGCTGTTAAATTCTCCCGCGAAGGGGGAATACTGAGACTGTCGGTAAAGCAGCTTGAAAAGAAAGTCAGAGTCAGCGTGTATAATGAGGGAGACGGGATACCGTACGAGGATCAGCCTTATATTTTTGAAAGATTTTACAAAACCGATAAGAGCAGAGGAAAGGATAAGACCGGTGTAGGACTCGGAATGTTTATTGCCAAAACAATAATTCAGGCACATAACGAGGAAATCAGTTTAAACAGCGAGCCGGGAAAATACTGTGAATTCGTATTTACTCTGCCCGGAGCCGGAGCAGAGAAGTCAAGATCCGGTTTATAAGATGCAATTACTATATATATATTAACTCATTCTAAATAGAAAACGGTGCGATAATGGAAGATTTAAACGAGAATTTTGACTCCGTTTCCGAAGAAGAAAACATTCCGGGAAATGATGCACTTCCCGAAGATAAGGAATCGGATAAGGATGCAGAAACAGAAAAAGAACAGGAATACGTTCTGAATGACAACGGTACTCTGACGGATACCGATCAGTCAGCCGATCCTGCTGAAGCGTATTTTACGGAACACACTCCGGGAGCAGAATCTGATGAAAACACGGAAACCGGGCAGCGCGTGAATTACGTGTGGACTTACGCAGAACAGACGAAGCAGGACAGAGAAAAGGTAAAAAAAGAAGGCAGACGCGGCGCACTGACTTATGCAATAATTATGACGGTGCTTTTTGCAGTGTGTCTCGGTATCCTTGCGGCAGTTATTATCACGGGACTTAACCGTACGTTTGAAGATCCTAAAATAATATACCGCGACAGAACGGTGTTTGTAAAAGATGACCCGAAGCAGGATGGGGCATTGAGTATTGCCGAAGTCGCTGATAAAGTCACACCTTCCGTAGTGGGAATCTCTGTTACCATAAACGAAATCGGACTTACGGGAACAAGTGTCGGTACCGGTGTGATATATGACAAAAACGGATATATCATAACTAATTATCACGTTGTCGAGGGCGCAGATACGATCAAAGTAGTCCTGAATGATCGAAAGAGACTTACGGCTGAATATGTCGGAGGCGATGCAATGTCCGATATTGCCGTGATCAAAGTGAATTACGACGAACTTACTCCCGCCGTTTTCGGAAATTCCGACGAACTTATTGTCGGCGAACGTGCCATAGCGATCGGAAACCCTTCGGGACTTGACTACGCAGGTACTGTAACTGTCGGGTACGTTTCAGCGGTCGGCCGCAGTATGAAGATATACGATACCACAGGCTATCTTGTAAAAAGAATGTATCTTATTCAGACAGACGCAAGCCTGAACCCGGGCAATTCCGGCGGACCTTTGATAAATACCTACGGTGAAGTCATTGGAATCAATACCATGAAACTTGTGGATACCGAAGGAATCGGTTTTTCTATCCCGATCAACGGCGTACTGACTGTTGCGCGCGAACTGATCGCAAACGGTGAATATAAGGGAAATGCGATTGCGGATAACGGCGTTTCACTCGGGATTTCCTGCATAGCAGCGGAAAAAGGAAAAACCGTAAGCGGAACTTCTGTTGTCGCTGAAGCAACCGGTGTGTACGTTGCTTCGGTAGATAAGGACCGTTCATCTAACGGTTTGCTTGAAGTCGGAGATATTATCACCGCTATTGACGGTGTCGCGGTTGAAGATGTGGAAGAACTGAGGGAAGTATTGTTCGATCATTTTTCAGGCGAGACTTTGGTTCTCACAGTATATCGCGGCGGAAACTCAGTTCCCGTCAGTATACTGCTGAAATGATAATAAAACGTCAGCCGAGAATGGCACATCCGCATAAAAAGAATATTTGACATAAAAAAACCGCCGGAAAGGAATTTATTTCCTCTTCGGCGGTTAAGTCTTTTGCTTGACAAACTGAAATATATTGATCTACGCGATTGTGACTGTTAAACTTGAAATAAATGAGAAACCGTTATTAACAGCATATCCTGCAATAACCACTTGCTTCTATCAGATTCTGACCTTCTTCTGACAATATAAAATCAATCAGTTCCTGAATATTATGCTTTTCATTGTCTTTACGGTATATAGCGTAGAAGTTGCTTGTCAACGGATAAGTCCCGTCACGGATAGCATTGGAATCAGGATAGACGCCATCAACCGATATTATTTTGACGCCGCCTTCCTTTACGACCTCGGTTGTATACCAGCGGAAGGAATAGCCGATTGAAGCACCCATAAATCCGAGAGGATTCGTATAGACTTTTTCACCGCCGAGAAACTTTTCAAGCGTACTTTGGCTTCCCGAGCCTGAGATTCGTTTGATCGGGTGAACCGGTCGGTCAGAACCGCCAACCTGATTCCAGTTTTTGTATTTTCCTGTAAACAGACCGCGAAGCTCTTCCTGCGTTAGTGAGTCAACCGGATTGTTCTCATTTACAAGAAAAACAAACGCCTCCTTGCCGATAAGAACGTAATCAAGTTCAACTCCCGCTTTGGCGGCATATTCAAACTGTTCGTTTGATGGATAGACCGAGAAGAAAACATCTGCGTCTCCGTCGATCAAAGCGTTGAATCCGCGTACTGTATTGCGGAATTGCAGGGCGGAACCGGCATCAAAATCGCCAATATCACTATTATATATTACGCTCTCTTCGGGATATATCGCTTCGGCAAACGCGCTGTATAGCGGAAATAACGCGGCTGCACCGTCAAGAACCGGGAGTTCCCCCTCAAGAGTCATTTCGCTCTTGAAGTGAGCAATATGTGAATTATCGTCAAACGGAAGGTTTTTCGAAACGTCAATCATTTTGATTTTCATTTCGTCGTTTTCATCCGAAACGCATCGTGACGTGACGAATGCCCATATCACTGCCCAAAGCAACGCAAAAATCACAACGATTGCGGTAATAGAAAGCAACTGCGACGTGAGTGCGGTGTTTTTTTCGCTGTTTTCGATTTTACGCATCTTACCACCTCTCACGCGCGATAAAGCTGATTATCGACACGTATTCATACTGTTCCACGGTATAAAAGATCAATACAGCCGTCAAAATAATGCAAATGGCCAGAACGGAAAACAGTACGATATTATACGTTTTATTTTTCATCTACCATCCCTCCGGAGCGTTACATATTGCGGATAGCGAGTGCCAACAAAATGATAATAGTTGCATATGCCGCCGCAACGATTCCCAAAAGAACGGACGCGGCAATCAGAAGTCCCTTTCGGCTTTTGCGAATATCCGATTGCTTGTTTGCTATGATGTAGCGGACGAGCGCGAAAACCAACAGTACCAGCGCAAGAATTGCGGGAAGAAAAACAACGGCATAGGCTGCAATCGTATTGAATATTTTCAAACTATGTTCTCCTTTATCGAGCATCGGTATTTAACAAATAAAATACAACTTTAAAAAAACATCTTTATCGCACGTCAGCAAATTAGCTGACGTTTTCGATTATCTGTTTCTTTTGATTTTTTCCATAATCGAGTCATGCGAGAGTCCGTATTTGTCCGCAATATCGCGGGCATAACTCTTGCCGTCAGGTTTGGCACGGGTGATCTTGAAGGACCGTTTTCCGGATTCAATTCCGGCAACCAGTGTGTCTATCGGAGCGCCGCCCTGAGGAATACACTTGGCGTTTATATCGTCAATGAAGCCTGAAAGTTCATGCAGGTGGGTGGAGAAAAGCGTTCTGCATCCGGCGCAGGAGAAGCCGGTCAGAACTTCCGCGGCAATGTACGAAGCCTCATAGGACCCGGTCGACGAAAGAGATTCATCCAGCAGTACAAGAGAGTGTGAAGTGACTTTCTCAAAGATTTCACCGAGCCTTGCACATTCCTCACCGAGACGTCCCTTGTCGATCGTGTCGTCTGCACCGGTTGGAAAATGAGTGAAAATTGCGTCAACCGGTGAGATAACGGCACTGTCAGCCGGAATAAACAATCCGAGCTGCATAAGTGCCTGCGCCATACCGAGGGCGCAGGTTATTACGGATTTCCCTCCGCGGTTAGGACCTGACAGAACATAGATCATGGCGTTTTCATCAAAGATCAGGTCATTTGTTACGATCTCATCGTCAACTTTCAGTGCAACGGCGGGATTATATAATCCGACGGCACGGAAGGCACGTTCTTCCATCGAGGTTATCTGCGGCTCACAGAGGGCACAGCCGCGCGAACGCAGTGCCTGCATAAGTCTGGTTCCCTTGATAAGGAATTCGATTTCCGGAAGAAGATTGAGAAGAAAATCAGTATTTTCGAGAACGTATTGTTGAACGATTTTTTTCCATGAATGGAGAGAAGATTTGTAAACATCATTGATTGCGGAAGTGAAAGCAAGCTGAAGCGCAGTTTTTTGATTTTCCGACTGTTTCCGGTTGAAAGGAACGAGATTTGCAATGCAGGTATATTCGTCATCTTTGAAATTCAAACGCAGAATCTTCTCAAGTACATCTCCCGAACGGAAAGGTTCGGGATTGATAGACAGAACGCCCGCTTCTTTCGGGCGCAGCTGAGCGTCAAGGTTGACTCCCATAGTCACGCTTCTTATCTCTCTCACACGCTGTGTAAGCTCGCACAGACGTTCGTTGAGTTCGCTGTAATAATCGCTTTCGGCAAGTTCGTTGATTCTGTCACAGAGAGTACGGAACGCGCTTCCTTTAAGATTATCCCTGACCTCATTCAGTCCGTCGTCAAGTGTGTCTACGCAGGAAATGTAAAGTTCGATTTCCGTTATGCTTGAAAGGTAATCGTTGGTGTCTCCGCTGTCAGCTTCAAGACGGCGCAATTCCATTATGTCGTTGAGTATCGGAAGCAGCGCATTCAGAGTTTTTATCAACTCCGGATTGTTCAGCATATCGGAGAAAGTCTCCATACGGTATTTTATCACCGCGGGATCTGACGTGAAAAATTCAGAGAGCTGCGAGTTTTTTAAATCAAAAATTTCAAGCAGACCTAATTCCTCGAGAACGTACATTGAAATATCAGGAATATTCCGGGATGTCATATGTTCTCTTTGGCTTTGCTCGTTGGGGTATATGAGGGAGAAATTGGTAAGTTCCAATTCTTTACTTCCTTTCATCATTTCTTCGGATACACTTTGTGAGTTAATTTGTATCCGGGGAATTTTCTTTCAAACATATTATATCATATAAAAAACAATTTGTATATATAAAAATAAAAATCAGTTTTCGTCGTAATCATCGTTTTCATCATCTTCGTCAAAAGGTTCAATGTCTTCCCGTCCAGTATCAGCTGATTCTCCCGTCATTGACATGAACGGTATAGCTGAATCAAGTTCGTCAAGCGAGTCCGGCTGAACCTGTTCCATATGTGTGGAACTTGAAGTTGTTCCGATACCGGCAAGCGGATTTTTTGCCATTGCACGTTCAATATCGGAGTCGGCGACATGAGTGTATATCTGAGTTGTGTTCAGCTGTTCGTGACCGAGTATTTCTTTGAGTATACGGACGTCAACACCGCCTTTCTGATACATCAGAGTCGCTGCTGTATGACGGAGTTTATGTACCGAAAAATGTCGGTAACCGAGTCCGGCTTTTTCAAGGTACTTTGTAACGACCCATTGAACGGCTCGGTTGCTTATACGTTCTCCGCGATTTGAAATAAAAAGCGCGCGTGTGACAAGAGTCTTGTTGGCTTCGCTGTTTCGTTCGGGAAGATACTCCGCAAGCGCGCCTCGGCAGGCATCATTCAGATAAATAACACGTTCCTTATTGCCCTTACCGATTACGCGTACAGAACGCAGATATCTGTCAAGGTCACCGAGATTTATCCCTACAAGTTCCGACAGACGCATCCCGCAGTTCAGAAACAAAGTGATCATGGCATAATTACGCAAACGAACGTCATGCCGTGTTTCAGTGTCATTTCTTACAGTGTCAAGGAGAAGAACAGATTCTTCAAGCGTCAGGTATTTCGGCAGAGTTTTCCTTTTTTTAGGTGTTTCAATTGATGATGAAGGATCTTTTTCCAATAAATTCCGTTTTGAAGTATAGTATTTAAAGAGACCTTTTATCGCTGAAAGTTTCCTTGCCCGCGCAGCCGGAGCATTATTGAGTTCACGTTCCGTGAAGAACATAAAATCGTAGATATCAGCAGTGGTTACGGAAGCAATGAAATCCAAATCTATTTCATCAAGTGTGATCTTGTCGAATTCATCCGTTCCGTATCTGATATGTCTGCGTCTGGAAATTAGGAAGCGGAAAAAAGAACGGAGATCAAGCATATATTCGTTCACAGTACGCGGTGAGCAGTTTTGAATTACTGCCTTGTAACCGGCAAAATCCCGCAGAACGGGCGGGTATTCCTCAGGTTCGTAATTCGTTCCCATTGATAATCTCCTTTTTTCGTTCTCATTATTGTGCCGAAAGATGTGTTTCTGATAATAATTATACAACATTTCGGAAGTTTTTAGTGGATAATCTGTAAACTTTCTTGTATTCTTATTGAATCTAATAATATATAAGTATATAATTAACTTAATATCTACACCGGAGGGATAAAATGAAGGAATTATGGTTAAAACATTCCTATGATGTTGTAAAATTGCTGATAAATCAATTTGCGATTTCAATGTTCGGGTTTGCTCTTGCATTTGCCACAGGCAAGAGTGAGAACAAGACCCTGCTTGTGATAACAAGTATCGGTGCAATTGTTTTTTATCTTTTTCTGTTGTATGCTTCTTCATTCGATATGGGACTGAAAGATCAGAATCGCGTGTCGTCCGGAAGATCGGAATTTCGTCCGCTGACAGGACTTTACGTTTCACTTCTTGCAAACGTGCCGAATTTCATACTTGCAGTTCTTATCACACTTGGTATTCTCTGCGACAATCAGGTTATCTCAAATATCGGCGGAGTAGCTAAGGTCATATCTCTGCTGATCCAGGGAATGTATACCGGTGTATTATCTACGAATTTCGGCGGTCAGCCGCTAAACTGCTGCTGGTGGATCTACTTTCTCGTGATTGTTCCCTCACTTGCGGTATGCACAGGAGCGTATATTTGCGGCGTAAAAGGCTGGCATCTGACACGTATTCTTCTGCCGGAAACCCCTGAGGAGATCGAACGCAAAAAAGAGGCAAAGAGAAAGAAGAAGGAAGAATGAGTTACAAGAATCTGATTTTTGATTTTGACGGTACTCTATCCGATACATATCCCTGCCTGACTATGTGTTTCCTTGATGTGCTGCATTATTTCGGACTATCCGATACCTATGAATCTGTTTTGGCGAAACTAAAAATTTCAGTCGGTTACGCGATCGGAAGGTATGATTTCCCGGTTGAATACCCGGAGGTTTCGAAGAAACTGAAAGAATATCATAGAAAACGTGCTTTTACGGAACAGTTCCCGATCGCAGGTGCTTCGGAATTACTTGAATATGCGTCTATGAAAGGATGCAGGAATTTTATTTATACACATTCCGGAACTCTTCCGGAGGAACTTATGAAGATCTGGGGAATAGATGGCTATTTTACCGAGATAGTCAACAGTACATACGGATTTGCCCTCAAGCCGTCGCCCGAGGCACTTGAATATCTTGCAGAGAAATATAGTTTCTCGCTTTCCGAATGTCTGATGATCGGTGACCGTGACATTGACACCGACTGCGGACGAAATGCCGGAATGGCGGGCTGCCTTTTTGATCCGGATCATTATTACGACAATACTGAAGTAGAATACAGAATTACTGATCTTTTACAGATCAAAGATCTGATCTGAAAACATGGGTGACTCACTGACGTGAGCCACCCATGTCTATTTGTGAAAAAACATTTATCAGCAAATGCCCTGCCAGAGCATTGCATCGGCAACTTTGGTAAAGCCGGCAATATTAGCACCGACTACAAGGTCACCGGGATGACCGTATTTTTCGGCACTTGCAAAGGCATTGTTGTAAATATTGACCATAATAGTGTGAAGTCTTTCATCAACTTCGTCGAAGGACCATGACAGACGCAGGGAGTTCTGAGACATTTCAAGTCCGCTGGTTGCAACTCCGCCTGCATTGGAGGCCTTTGCAGGAGCAAAGAGTATCTTGTTTGCTTTGAAGTAAGCTATTGCATCCGGAGTTGAGGGCATATTTGCACCTTCCGCAACGGCAAATACGCCGTTGGCAACGAGTGCTTTGGCATCTTCAAGGTTGATTTCATTCTGAGTAGCGCAGGGAAGAGTGATATCGCAGGGGACGGTCCAGATCCCGTGACTGCCTTCGAAGAACTTGGCATCTTTCTTCGTTTTGACGTATTCGGAAATGCGGCTGCTGCGGCAGGATTTGATCTGTTTGAGAAGATCGAGATCAATACCGTCGGCATCATAAACATATCCGGAAGAGTCGCTCATTGCAACGACCTTGGCACCGAGTGTGGTGGCCTTTTCTGCTGCATAGGTTGCGACGTTGCCTGATCCGGAAACGACGACAATCTTTCCTTCGAATGACTGACCGGCACTTTTCAGCATTTCGTTGGTGAAGTAGCAAAGACCGTAGCCGGTAGCCTGCGTACGGGCGAGAGAACCGCCGGAGCAGATCGCCTTGCCGGTAAGAACGCCGGTAAACTCATTGCGGAGTTTCTTGTACTGACCGAACATATATCCGATCTCACGTGCTCCAGTGCCGATATCTCCGGCGGGAACGTCGGTGTCAGGACCTATATGACGGTAAAGTTCATTCATGAAAGCCTGACAGAAACGCATGACTTCTCCGTCACTCTTTCCCTTGGGATCAAAGTCGGAGCCGCCCTTGCCGCCGCCCATAGGCAGACCGGTAAGAGAGTTTTTGAAAGTCTGTTCAAAACCGAGGAACTTCATAATAGAAGCGTTTACGCTTGGATGCAGACGGATTCCGCCCTTGTAAGGACCGATAGCGGAGTTGAACTGAACTCTGTAACCGCGATTGACCTGAACATTTCCGTTGTCATCGACCCATGCAACGCGGAAAGTGATCATTCTTTCAGGTTCAACTATACGTTCGACAATACCCGCGTCGATATAGTCCGGACGGACTTCAAGAACGGGAGCAATGGAATCAAGGACTTCGCGTACAGCCTGATGGAATTCTTTTTCACCGGGGTTGCGTGCTTCAACACCGGCAACTACGTTTGCAAGATAATTATTGTCGTATTTCATAACAATCTCCTTTGATCTGCAAAAATGCTTTCAATATGAAAAAATTATAGCACATCAAGGAATAACTGTCAAGAATTAATTGCAAATTTACTTTTTGTTTTCGCAAAAAAATTCAATGCCTTTTTCAGCCGAGTCACATCTGACATTTATTACGGAATTTACTGCACCTCCGAGAATCAGTTCGGAAAGAGGAGCTTCGACCCGTGAAGCTATAAGATGACGCAGTGGACGCGCGCCGGTGTCGGAGTCCGTTCCGTGACGGCAAAGAAAATCAACTGCGCTGTCATCAAAATTCAGTTCAACACCCGAACGAGATGCTCTTTTCGCGAGTTCACCGAGCATTCTGCGGCAGATTTTTCGGAGACTTTCGATAGACAGACCGGAGAATATGACGGTTTCGTCGATTCTGTCAAGAAATTCGGGGCGGAATGTTTCTTTCAGAGCCTGACGTATTCGTTTTTCGTTTTCAGCAGCAGTTTTTTCATTATCACCGTGTGTATCTGCTGTTGAAAAACCTATCCCGCTGCGTAATGTGTGGTACTGCGAGCCTGCGTTCGAAGTCATGATTATGACGGTGTTTTTGAAATCCACCCTTCGTCCCTGAGAATCGGTGAGAATGCCGTCTTCGAGAACCTGAAGAAGAATATTGAATATATCCGGATGAGCCTTTTCGATTTCGTCAAATAAAACCACGGAATAAGGTCTTCGGCGTACTTGTTCAGTCAACTGTCCTCCCTCATCATAACCTACATAACCGGGCGGTGATCCGATAAGACGTGATACGCTGTGTTTTTCCATATATTCAGACATATCGAGGCGGATAATAAGATTTCGTGATCCGAAAAGTTCTTCCGCGAGTGCCCGGCATAGTTCCGTTTTTCCGACTCCGCCGGGCCCAAGAAATATAAACGAGCCTATTGGTCTGTCCGGCGGTTGAAGTCCTGCTCTTCCGCGGAGGATAGACCTGCAAACCGCATCAACGGCAGCGTTCTGGCCCACAACTCTTCGTTTCAGTCTCTCTGAAAGTCCGACATAACGTTCTCCATCGTCGGCTGTGAGACCTGAAACTGGTATCCCCGTCCAACGTGTAACAGTCGCCGCAATATCCTCGCGGTTAAGTGTAAGTCCTTCCTTCGGATCTTCTTCTTTTTCATTTGAATTGATGAACGATTCAAGTTCACTTCGCAGACGAATCTCCTCGTCACGCATATCGGCGGCACGGGAAAAGTCCTGACCGGCGATTGCCTCTTCCTTTTCAATGGCGATCTCACCGAGACGTTCTTCAAGTCGTTTCTGTGCCTCGGGGATGCGGTGCTTTGAGATTCTGATACCTGCCGCAGTCTCGTCAATAAGGTCAAGAGCTTTATCTGGAAGAAAACGGTCGTTTACGTATCTCACGGACAGTTCGACGGCTGCGTCGATCGCTTCGTCAGTTATAGTGAGTTTGTGATGCGCTTCGTATTTGTCGCGCAGACCGCGCAATATTTCTTTTGCTTCCTCCGGGGAAGGCTCTCCGACCGTTACAGGTTGGAAACGACGTTCAAGTGCTGCATCTTTTTCGATATGACGGCGGTATTCTTCAAGAGTCGTGGCACCGATCATCTGAAGTTCGCTTCGGGCAAGTGCAGGTTTAAGAATATTTGCCGCATCGACAGCCCCTTCTGCTGCTCCTGCACCGATTATGGTGTGAACTTCGTCAACAAACAGAACGAGATCGTCGTTGTTCCTCAGTTCTTCGAGGACAGATTTCATTCTCTCTTCAAATTCACCTCTGTATTTTGCTCCGGCGATCATTGAAGGGATATCAAGAGAGATCAGACGTTTGTTTTCAAGCAGATCCGGTACATTCCTCTCTGCAATCGCCTGAGCAAGTCCCTCTACAACGGCGGTTTTTCCAACGCCGGGTTCACCGACAAGGCACGGGTTGTTTTTTGTTCTACGGCAGAGTATCTGTATTACACGTTCTGTTTCTGTTTGTCTTCCGATAACGGGATCAAGTGCTCCTGACGCCGCAGCTGCGGTAAGATCGCGTCCGTAACGGGAAAGGGTTGGCGCACCTTCGATCTCCCCCGAAGACTTAGCCTCCCGCCTGCCTTTCTGACGGACGGAAGCAAGTTCCGAAATACTGTCAAGATATGCCGTAATGTCGCTCCTTATGTCAGCAGAACGAACTCCGACTGAGTCAAGTATCTTTACAGCAGCACAGTCTTTTTCTTCGAGCATTGCAAGAAGCAGGTGTTCGGATCCGATAAATGTCTGACCGTATCTTACCGAAACGGCGGCTGACGCTTCAATGATTTTTTTTGTTCTCGGTGTCATATCGGAAGGGAGAACGGGACTTGCAGCTCTGATCCCGTTAATTCCCGCGGCGGCATTTCTTATTGTTTCTGTATCCGCACCGCGTGCGTAGAGCAATTTGGAAGCTGCTGAATCTCCCTCTCCCATAAGTCCGAGCAGCAGATGCTCGGACCCGATATATGTGCTGCCCATATCGCGGGCGTACTGCATTGCACCGTTGAGCGCATTCTGTGCTTTCTGAGTGAATTTACTCTTCATTTTGTCCCTCCGGAACGGAATGGATTTTCGATTTTCTATATATTGTATAACCGTTTTGTCGGTGTTTATTCCGTAGGGATATATTTATGGTGTGACGGGAAATTCCGTCAAGGTTCAATGTAAAGTGTCAGAGTGTCATAGAGAGAGACGAGTGTATTCCATGTTTCACGGTCGGTTTTTCCCGTTTGACCGTTGAGAGTTATTGCTTGAAGCTCGGAAATGGTATCAGCAGTTTTTTCGTCATAATCTCCCGTTTCATCAACATTTTCAAATGACGGAAAAATCAAAGAAAGTTCATGAAGAATATGCTGGATCGTTCTGACAAGATAACCGCTGTCACCTTTTGAAACGGCGTAATTTACCGGAACTGTCGGGAAAGGGCAGAACGGCTGGGGATCAAGAGACTTACTGCGGCTTGATAGAAAAGAATCATAGATTGCTTCCCATGTCTGCTGATCTGCGCTTCCCGTAACCGGAAGTCCGTGACTTTTCTGAAATGATGATATTGCTTCGGTAGTCATATCACCCTCAATTCCGTCAACAGGAAGCTGAGGAATTGACGTGTCCGTATATGATAATTGCCTCAGATAACTTTGAAGATTTCTTCGTGCATCTCTTTCGGTATAGTGTTGTGTTTGTGTTCTTTTTTCCATGATTACCTCACGCAGTATTTGATTCAGGTTACTTCATACCCCGGGTACTGACCTGCTTGAATTGTGTCTGACGCACTGACATCGTCAAAAATATTGGAAATCGCATCCCACGTTACGGCATTTACCGTTCCGTTAGGCGTTGATAATCCGAAATACTCCTGAAATGCTCTGACAGACGACTGAGTCTGATTCCCGTAATACCCCGTGACACTAACGGATGGGATTGCTGTATAAGTCCGGCTTATCCGTGAGAGATATCGCTGGATGAGTGAAACATCTTCGCCCTCGGATCCGATCCTTAACGGTACTCCGGGATAAGGAACACTGCTGCCTTCAAGATATTCAAGCGGTATTGTAGATACGATTCCGAGATATGCGTTATACATTCTCTGCCATGTCAGTTCTCCGACAACGCCGTCGGGGACAAGACCGAATGTCCGCTGCATTTCGATTACGGCGTTTTCTGTATCTGCACCGAATATGCCGTCCTGAGATACTCTCGGAATGGTAGGATAATAGTCTGAAAGATAATTGATATAGTATTGAAGGTTTTCAACCCCGATCCCGGTTGAACCGCGGGACAGTACTTCGGGGAATTCCTGTGTGACCTCTTCAATAGTCAGTCCTTCTGAGTCAAGTTCATTGAGCCGTTTTACGGCATTGAAATAGCGGAGAACAGTATACCACGTAGCATTTCCGACAACACCGTCTGGATCGAGTCCTGCGATACGCTGAAATGCTCTTACGGCTGCCTCTGTGTCATAAGAAAATTGTCCGTCCGGATCAACGATCTTCGGTATAGCCGGATAGTTACGGCCTATACGGTTGAGACGTATCTGAAGTGTCAGAACATCGTTGTTGGCAGAGCCGAGACGAAGGGGGACGGTCGGAGCCGTAGCTGTTACATTTTCAATCGGAGCGTTGCGAATAAGATCAATGTTATCACCGAAGTAATATTGAAGGATCTCATAAGGGGATAATCCCTGACGTGCAAGTGCAACTGTACCCCATTGAGAAAGACCATTGCAGGTGACGGTAGTTCCGTTGCAGTATTGAGTGAATAAAGGCTCAACGCTGCCCTGGCGCACGACGTAATTGTTGAACAGTTCGCCTGCAAGCTCGTAAATATTGCTGAATATTTCACGGCCGTTTACGTAGTACTGATCGAACGCAGTCGAATTTGTTATATCAAAATCATAACCGCGTGAGCGGTAGTATTCTGTATAGATCCGGTTAAGAGCAAAACTGATCTGAGCATACATATTGGCACGGATTGCGGATTCCGGCCAAGTCGGATATATTTCGCTTGAGGCGACATTGGCAACATAATCGAGAAAAGGTACTGTAACATTTGGCGCGTCAGAATTCGGTCGTCCGAGATGTACCGTAATATATTCCGGAATTACGGGAAGCCTTGCACCGGGTGTTGTCATCTTGTACCTCCGTCGGGACCGCCGTCGTATTCTCTGCCGAAAACATTCACGTTGTCGGGAACCGAACCTCCTCCGGAACCGTCTTCGGGGAGGGGAATAAGAATTGCCGTCTGAACGGAAGTGATCCCGTCAAAGACAGGAATGTCGGTATATACGTTTGAGTGATATCCCGGCAGGGATACTTCAACGGAATATGTTGCGTACGCACGGGGACCGCCGGGTTCGTCTGAGTTTGAACGCGGAGGAGCGGCAAGATAGATCCGCGGTGTAAGACCGCTTCGGTCGGTGGTAAAAGAAGCGATTCCGTCGCCTTGACCGATAGCGTCAGTTCCGCGGCGAAGAGTGACAAGAGCACCTTCAAGGGGGATCGCACCGTCTGCCGCACGGACTGCGACAGTCAGATAGCCTGTGCCCGTATAATCCGAATTTCCTTGATTTGTTTCACCTTCGCCGATTCCGTCGGGAGCGTCGTAATCGTTTTCATAATAATCAATGTCACCGTTTTGCCCGTTTACGGAAGGCAGAGCGACACCGCCTGGGAAAGGAGAGATTTCTCTTCCGTTTGAATCAGGTTCAGAAAAACCGCCGGTACCTCCGCCTTCATAACCGGCAGCGGGTTCTCCCGTGCCGCCCATTCCGACATTATTTTGCGGGAGTATACGTTCTGTGCCGCGTTCCGTCTGCGGCACAGCGTTCTGACTTATGTCGTTTCTGTTTTCATTGAACATGTTTTATCCTCCTGAAAATAGATTCTTTCCATACTATGACACGGAAGAGCGTAGGGTGATTAAAGGCAAAACGCAAAATTTTTTCAAAAATGAAAGAAAGTTGTTGATTTTTTGTGATTAGTATGATATAATATGCCATACGTGCCGGTGTGATGGAACTGGCAGACGTACGGGACTCAAAATCCCGCGGTGGCGACACCGTGCGGGTTCGACCCCCGCCACCGGCACCAAACAAGAATAATCCGAACTTCGTTATCTATGGTGACGCGTTCGGATTTTCTGTTATGTTCACATATCCGAATTTCAATAAGAAAAAATGAATTGAAAGCGAGGGGCACGCGCCCTCGCTTTTATTTGGTCAAAAACTCGAACACCAGTTGAATTAATCTCAAAAAACGCGTTATTGCTTTTGTTTCTGTTCAGTGATATACTATCATCAGAATCCGGATTCAATAAAAATATTTAGGAGAATACCGATATGAGTATTGGCAAAAAAATAAAGGAGTTACGGCGGCAAAGCGATATGACGCAGGAGCAGTTTGCAGATCTGCTGGGCATTTCCTACCAAGCGGTATCAAAGTGGGAGACAGAAATTTCCTGTCCTGATCTCTCTTTAATCGTTCCGATTGCAAAATTGCTGAAAGTCACGACTGACGAATTGCTCGGAATGGTTCCGCCGGAATCAGATGCAAAAAAGCGCGAATATGATGATTTATACGAAAAAGCACATCACCCCGAACAATATGAACTTGCGAAAAAGGCATCAAAAGAGTATCCAGGGGAACTGAAATACATTGATTGGCAAGCAAGCTGCTTGTATATGAGGACTTTTGACGACTATTTAACACAGGAAAATTTTTATGCCGACCTTGAAAAAGTCTTAAAGCTGTATTTTGTTGTATTCCAAAATGCAGCTGATGAAAAGTTGAAAAATGATTCTCTTGCCGGAATTGTGATGACATTATCAGCGTTACGTCGCAATGATGAGGCGGAAGAATATGCAAAGCTTTATCCCGATCCCCCGACTCTGGATAAGAACACAGTACTCAATTGGGCATTGACCGGTGAGAAAAAAGATAAGCATCAGCAGAAAATACTGATGAACCACTTTGACGGGATGCTCGATATACTCATAAACAAAAAAGATATTGACGATAAGAATCTCCAATGTATGGAAACATTGATACTTGCCCAAAGAATGATTGAAATGGTGTTTCCAAGCGGAAATTATAACCGATATTATGAAGAAATGATGCTGATATCCATCTTTAAAGCGCGTATCTATGAATACACCGAGCCGCAAAATGCCATTGCTGAACTGAAAAGAGCTCGGTTCTATGCCGAACGTTTCGATGAACTGTTTATGAAGGCACCTGTTTCTTTGCGGTTTGAATCCCCGTTTTTTGACTTGCTTGAATTCAACTCAAATGACTTGTTGGTTTATGGTCCCCTTGAAGAAAACAAACGAATTGACACTTTCAAATGGTGGCTTTCAGGAAAATTGTTTGACGGCATAAGAAATCAGAAAGAATTTATTGAACTGACATAAGGGCTCAATCCCATTCACTGATTTATCGAAAACATATGTTTCATCCGATTATCCCAAACATGAATAATCCGAACACTTCCACCTATTGGTAAAATGTTCGGATTATTTTTTTATATAGACTATCTGAACAATAATACAAAATATATTTCTTGATGAAAAAGAAAAGAACTTCGCTTTTTTTGAATAAATTTTATATTCTTTCAGTAAAAAATTAACGCCTGCTATTGACAAACCGTAAAAATAAGTGTATAATTTGTTTCATAAAGACAAAATGACTCTGCGAATTGAAACGCAGAGCTCGATTTGTCTGTTTTTCACCCGCAATTCTCATTTCCGAATTTTCAGCGTTTCATTTTTTAACGTGATCGGCAAAAATTGAAACTCCGACGGCACATTTATTACTATGAAAGGAAATAAAAATGGAAGAAAAACTCACACGCAAACAATTTGATATTCTTGAACTTCTTGCTACTTCCGGGTCATCAATGACTCAAAGACAGATTGAGAAGAATACTCCGCATTCCCTTGCAACCATTAACCGTGTAATGAAAGAACTTACGGAAATGAAGTATGTTTCCGACGGATCGATTACTACCGAAGGTGTGAACGCCCTGGAGCCTTACCGTGCAAAACGTGCGATATTTATCGCCGCAGGTTTCGGATCAAGACTTGTTCCCGTAACACTCAATACTCCGAAACCTCTTGTCAGAGTCAACGGAAAACGCATTATCGACGGATTGATCGACGCTGTTTATGCCGCCGGCATTGAAGATATCATCATTGTCCGAGGTTATCTTGCCGAGCAGTTTGATCAGCTTCTATATAAATATCCGAACATAAAATTCCTTGAAAATCCCATTTACAACGAGGCAAATAATATTTCATCTTCAATATGCGCGAGATATCTTCTTTCAAATGCCTATGTCTTTGAGGCTGACCTGCTGATCTCAAATCCGGCTATTATAAAGAAGTATCATTATACTTCAGATTTCCTCGGAATAAAGAAGGCGCGTTCCGACGACTGGTGCTTTACCGTAAAGGATAATGTTATTGTGGAACAGAAGGTAGGCGGTATGGACTGTTATCAGATGGTCGGGATTTCCTACTGGAACGAGGCGGACGGTCATAAACTTTCCAATCACCTCAAAGAAGCATACGAGCAACCCGGAGGAAAGGAACTCTATTGGGAGCAGGTTCCGCTGAAAATTTTTAAAAACGACTATAAGGTTGAAATCCTTGAATGTCACGACGAAGATATCATAGAGATTGATACTTTCCGTGAACTTAAAGCAATAGACAAGACATACGATGTGTGAAAGAGAGGACAATATGAATAACAAACAGGAAGTTACATTAAAAAGACAACTGAATCCAATGCACGTCTGGGCGATTGCTTTCGGATGCATAATCGGATGGGGATCGTTCATTAATCCCGGCAAAAAATTCCTTCCTAATTCAGGTGTTGCTGGAACTGCTATTGCAATGGTGCTCGGCGCGCTCGTGATGGTGATCATTGCTTTCAGTTACGCTTATATGGTACCGAAGTATCCTATGGCGGGCGGTGAATTCACATTTTCCAAAATGTGTTTCGGTAAGAGAGCCGCTTATATCTGCGGATGGTTTCTTGTTGCTGCCTATCTGACCAATGTTCCTATGAACTCTACCGCGATCGGTCTTATTGTTGACGGACTCGACGGCAGTGCCGATATACTTAAATTCGGCTTCCATTATCAAATTGCGGGATTTGATGTATATATGGGAGAAATGATCCTTGCCATGTCGATACTTATCCTTTTCGGTATACTTAACATTATCGGAGTGAAGAAGGCGGGATTCATTCAGACTGTGCTTGCAGTGATGCTTGCAGTATGTGCATTTACCCTTTGTGCCGCAGGACTGATCTCAGCCAAGGCAAAGGGGATCAATATGCAGCCTATATGGGGGTTTGACAAAACCGCTTTCAAGGCTGCTGCCGAAGAGGCAGGAGCAGCGGCAGTAAATGTCAGTGAATTTGCTCACAGCGGAACGGGCGGAATAATGTCCGCTGTCCTTGCAACTTTCGCCATTGCTCCGTGGGCGTTCGTAGGTTTTGATACCATTCCGCAGGCTGCCGAGGAATTCAAATTTTCCTATAAAAAAGTAATGGGAATTATGGTGATAGCCATTGCTTTCGGCTGCTTTGTCTACACATCCAACAATACAGTTGCCGCCGCCGCTCTTGAGAATTGGCCGGAGCGCGTAGTGAATGGCGAATGGGTCCTTCTCGTTGCTGCTGAAGAACTTCTCGGTACTTTCGGTAAAGTATTAATAGGCATCGGTGTGTCAAGTGCTGTTCTTTCGGGAATCATGGGTTTTTATATGGCGTCTTCCCGTCTTATGTATTCCATGGCACGTGACGGTTTTCTCCCCGGATTCTTCGGAAAACTTGATGAAAAATATCAGACTCCGAAAAATGCAATGCTGTTTTGTATGGCAGTTTCCCTTGCAGGTCCCATTCTCGGGCGTGAGGCTCTCGGATGGTTTGTTGATATGAGTGCAATCGGTGCATCTATCGGGTATGCTTTTACCTGCCTTGCAACTTCAAGGACACTCAGACGTGACGGTGACGGAACTAAATTCCTCAAAGTTATGTCGATAATAGGTGTTATTTTCTCCTTCGCTTTCATGGTTCTTCAGCTTATTCCGATACCCGGACTGGAATCGGTTCATTTCTGCAAAGAATCCTATATTATGCTGGTTGTATGGATAGTTCTCGGAGCATTGTTCTATCTGAAACAGAGCAAGAATTTTATAAAGAACTGAAACTAACCCGAATAATCCTGAAAAATATATAAATTCTTCAAAAAAATACTAAAAAAGTCTTGATTTTTGTTATATGATATGATATAATAGCAAAGTGCGATTTCAGGCGCACGAGGGCAGTCCGCTGCGTGCTCTGCATGAATGTCCTCATTATCCTTAAAAAAAAAGGAGGGGCTTGTGATGGATTACATTGCAGCTATTACGAACGAGCAGCTCAAAAAGGAGCTTCCTGTCATCAATGTCGGTGACAATGTGCGTGTTCATAACCGCATCAAAGAGGGAACCCGCGAGAGAATTCAGATGTTTGAGGGAACCGTTATTGCCAAGCATGGCGGAGGAATCTCTGAGACTTTCACCGTAAGACGTGTTTCTTACGCTGTCGGAGTCGAGAAGACCTTCCCGATTCATTCTCCCAACGTCGTTGCTGTTGATATCACCCGTTCCGGTGATGTCAGACGTGCAAAACTCTATTATCTGCGCGACAGAGTCGGTAAGGCTTCCAAGGTCAAAGAAAAGATCTGACCTTCCGTTTCCGTGCAAACGAATAAAGGGCATATCCGAGATGGTATGCCCTTTATTTTTTTTTATTGAAAGTACCAATATCTGCATACTGTCAAAAAATGAATATCAGTACACAGCGTCCGCCGATAATTAATTCGTAGCCGAACGGAAATGACTGAATCGGCTTCAAGAAAACAGTATGCAGGTCGGGAAATGTATTATAACAAAGTAGAAATCTGCGGTGTTGATACTACTAAACTGCGGACACTCAGCGACGAGGAGAAGCGAGATCTTCTTGAAAAAACAAAGGCGGGAGATCCGGAAGCACGGGATCAACTGATCTACGGCAACCTCAGACTCGTACTGAGTATCATACAGCGTTTTTCAAACCGCAAGGAATGTATGGATGATCTGTTTCAGGTCGGATGTATAGGGCTTGTAAAAGCCGTTGACAATTTTAATCTTGATCTTAATGTGAAGTTTTCAACTTACGCGGTCCCGATGATAATCGGAGAAATCAGACGGTATCTTCGGGATAATAATTCGATCCGAATCAGCCGATCGGTGAGAGATCTCGCGTACCGTGCACTTACAGTACGCGAAGAGCTCCTGCGTGAGCGGGAGACCGAGCCTACTCCCGAACAGATAGCAAAGCGTCTCGGAGAGAGCAAAGAGGCAGTCTCCAGAGCAATGGAAGCAATAATCGAGCCGATATCCCTTTATGAGCCGGTATACAGCGAAAACGGAGATTCACTCTACGTCATTGATCAATTGGCAGATACAAATGCCGCAGATGAGGCTTGGCTTGAAAAAATTGCGCTCGCCGAGGCATTCAAGCAGCTCAGCGAGCGTGAGAAGAAAATTATCGGGATGAGATTCTACCGCAATAAAACGCAAATGGAGATAGCGGAGGAGATCGGAATATCTCAGGCACAGGTGTCACGACTTGAAAAAGGTGCACTTGAAAGAATGAGAAAACAGATAAATTAAAATCTCTCGGTTTAAAGGCGTTCCACGGAAACACCGCTGACGGAAAAATCAGAGATCGGTGACGAGCCAAACGTGATTACCGTATCGGCAAAACGTCGTGCAAATTCTGTATTGTGAATTACGGCAATAGACAAAGCTCCGGCGGTAAATTCGTGGATAGCGGATGCAACAATATCGGCTGTACCGTCGTCAAGAGCGGCGAACGGTTCATCAAAAAGGTATAAGTGAGATTTACGGGCAAGAGCACGGGCAATACCTACTCTTGCCTTCATTCCGCCTGAAAGTGCGGAAGGGTATGAGTCGGTGTAATCAACTGCCAGCCTGTGGAGAAGTTCACGGGCGTAAGGGAGGGTTTCCTTTTTGTCTCCGAGTGCAAGATTAACATTCTCGGCTGCGGTAAGCCACGGGAGAAGGCACGGGTCCTGAAAAGACATACTTGCCTCGAGTTCTGCGGGCGAGGGTGTAACGCTTCCCGACGTTATGCTTTCTATACCTGCGAGTATCGACAGAAAAGTGCTTTTTCCGCAGCCGGAGACACCGCAGACAGCCAAACAGCCTTTATCAGGTAAACAGATATTCAGTCTGTCAATTACTGTCTTGTCACCGTATTTTTTTGTAAGCTCCTTGATTATTATCATTTTCCAACCTTGATTTACGTTTCTTATCGATGTGTAAGGTGAGTTTTGAAAAAATAAGTTCGATTATAAGACTGAGAATGATTATAACTGAAGTCCAGGCAAACAGATCCACCGTTTGAAGATAAGTTTTGGAGTTGTAAATTTCAAGACCAATTGAATTCTGCGTACATACCAGAACTTCCGCAGCGACTCCGGCTTTCCACGCGAGTCCGAAAGATGAACGAGCAGCAGAAGAGAAATAGGGGAGAGCGGAAGGAATATAGATCCTTTTTATTCTCGTGAACTTACCAAGTCCGAATACATCTGCCATTTTCAGATATTCCGCGGGAGTTTCGGTGATCCCTGTTTTTACATTAGTATATACGATCGGGAAAACCATTAAGAAAGAGATGAATCCCGGGAGAAGTGCGTTACCTAACCATAGGAACGCAAGAATGATGAATGATACAACGGGCGTGGCGCGGACTATGGTGACCAAAGGAGAGATAAGATGTTCTATGATGACAAAACGTGATGCCGCGGCGGCAAAAACAATTCCGGCAGACATTGCCGAAACCGTTCCGGCAAAAACGCGAAGTAGTGACATTCCTGCTATAATATAAGACTGTCGGTCTGTCAGAAGTTCAGCAAGCCGCGAGACAGTAGCCTGCGGAGACGGAAGAATCAGTTCAGCATTTACGCGATATGCTGCAATTGTCCACAGACCAATCCAGAATGCCGCAACTCCGGCTATTGCTAGTAATTTTTTCAGTATACTGATTTTTTTTTCTTTTTCCATTCCGAAAACAAGCAGATGAGAAGGTTTAATAAAAGATTTTTTCGTCAGGAAGTGAACCGCCTACGGATGACGGAATAATATCGTGAAGTCCCTTCCAGAATGCATTGAGGGCTGACTTCATTTCATCCCCGGACATATAAGTTATATTGCAGCGGGGAAGAGCCTTGGTAACAAGTGCGGCTTTGGGTGCCAGTCCGGCGGAAACAATGAGTTCCGCCGCATTTTCATGGTTTTCGTTAACAGTATTAACGGAAGCCTTGTACGCCGTAAGGAATCTGTCGGTAAGGTCTTTATGTTCGGATACGAAGTCGGCACGGGCGATCAGACACCCTTGAACAAGTTCACATCCGGTCAGATTCTTCCATTCGGGGGTAAGATCAACAGCAACGCGGAGAGATGAGTTCTGCATCAAAGCAGCCGTAACTTTCGGCTCGGGAAGCAAGCCGATGTCGGCGATTCCCGAAGCAAGAGCAGTTGTCAGAGCATCGGGAGAAGAATACGTTGTTCCGTCAACCGTAACTTTATCGGCAATTCCCGAAAGTTCAAGCAATGCTTTGAGAACATATTCGGGGTTTGATCCCTGACCGGGAACATATACTGTTTTTCCGCAGAGGTCGTTAAGTGTTTTTACCGAATCTCCGTTTTCAAGTATATAAAGAACGCCGAGAGTGTTGACTGCAAGCACTCTGATCCCGCCTTGTGTTTTGGCATAAAGAGAAGCTGCGAGATTCGTAGGAACTGCCGCTATATCGGCACTTCCGCTGACGATCAGTGACGGAATCAAAGATGCGTCGGAATAAAAATCAATTTGTGCCGAAAAATCTGCTTTTCCGTTTTTCAGATCATGATAAAGCGGAACGATTCCGAAACCGGTAGTACCGTTGAGAACCGCAATACGAATTACTGTATCATCAGAGGGAGTACCGGATTCGGCAAAATTATTATCGGATTCAGATGAAGAAGTCACAGGGTTTTCATCTTGATTACAGGAAGTAAAAAACGTAAGGACAGAGAACAAAAGAATAAATGTAAGAATTATACAAAGTGTTTTTTTCATAGAATAATCCTTCTTTCATATTTTAAGAAATTAAAAGCATATACTTTCAAGCTTTTGAGGATCGCGGATAACAACGTCGCCGCCTTTACGCTCAATGACAGAAGATGATTCAAGGGAATCAAATGCGCGATAGAGCGACGCGCGACCTATATCGAGTGCTGATGCAAGTGCTTTCATTGACATACCGATGCTGACTTTTCCGTCTGACGAGAGAGGCAGCGAGCGCAGAAAAACCGCCAGACGTCTTTCGGCACTTCCTCCGGACAGACAGGCGATACGTCTGTTTAAAAATGCAACTTTATCCGACAAAAGACAGAGGAGAGAATTAAGAACGCTGCCGTTATTGTCTTTTTCAATTATTTCGAGCAAGGCATTTCTGTCAAGTACGAAAATAACCGTTGGTTTGTCTCCGCAGGATGTGATCTGCGTTTTAAGGGGACTTGATGCAAAAAGACCGGCGATACCGACTTCTTCACCACCTGCCGCAAAACGAAGCGGAACGCGCCTGCCCTCGTCAGAAGAGTAAATAACGGCATGTCCGTCGACCAAGATGCCAAGAGTTCCGCCGGAATCTGTCAGATCGCATGGAATGATAAGTTCTCCGGGGGAGCGTACTATTATCCTGCCCGACGGGTAAACGACATTTCGGACGAAATCCGGAGAACAGTTCATAAACAGCCTCACGGAACAAAGAATTCTGATTATTTTTTCTGTGTCTGTCATTTTGGATTTCCTTTGCATAATGTGTCTCAAATGATACACTCTGCGAGTATTATATCATTTAATCTGAATTTTGTCAAGAATCAAATAAAAAATGTAATCAGAAAAAAGAAATATATTGATCAGTATGAAAAAATAAAGAAGAAAAATTCATAAAAATGTCGTTTTTCTATGTACAAGTTACGAAAATAGTATTATAATATTTGATGAAGGATTCAGAATCCCTCAAATACATTTTAGGAGTTCGTGATTCAATATGACTTTGGTTATACTTGCTGCCGGAATGGGATCGCGTTACGGCGGGATGAAGCAGGTCGATCCTATGGGACCGAACGGAGAATTCATTATTGATTATTCATGTTTTGACGCTATTCGTTCGGGATTTGATAAAATAGTTTTTGTAATCAAACGTGAAAACCTTGAAGTATTCAGAGAAACGGTCGGATGCCGTGTTGAGCCTTACGCTGATGTTAAATACGTCTTTCAGGATATAAATGATATACCCGCAGGTTTTGCCGTCCCGGAGGGCAGAGTAAAACCTTGGGGAACAGCTCATGCTCTTCTGGCTGCGAGAGATGTTGTAACTGACAACTTTGCAACAATAAATGCAGACGATTTTTACGGACGTGACGCCTTTGAAGTTATTTCTGAAAAACTTAAGGCTGCCGATCCCGAAAAGATCCCGATGAATTTATTCATGGCAGGTTACAGACTTTCGAATACACTTACTGAGAACGGAACGGTATCACGCGGTATATGCCGTATGACGGACGACGGTAAACTCATTGACATCACAGAAAGAACAAAGATCCGCCCTGACGGCGGCGACGCAGAGTATCTTGAAGGCGACATATGGTATAAACTCTCCGGTGACAGTGCTGCATCAATGAACTTCTTCGGACTTACTCCGAAAATATTCGGTTTTGCAGAAAAAGAATTTGAAAGATTCCTCGGCAATATGAAAGATCCGATGAAAGACGAGTTTTACCTTCCCGCAGCTGTAAGTGCTGCAATGAATGCAGGTCTTGCAACTGTTGAGGTTTGTCGTACAGATGCCAAATGGTACGGAGTTACATATGCGGATGACAAGCCTAAGGTAAAAGAAAGCATTGCACACCTGATTTCGGACGGGATATATTCTGAAAAACTTTGGGAGAGCCAAAAATGACGGGAGTTAATCCTGATGTGTTCTCAATCGCTTCGCATTTCAGACTTTCATCCCAGCCCGAGACTTTTTCTGAATGTACCGTAGGACATATTAACTCAACTTACTTTATATATTGTGAAGACGGGGGAAAATACGTTCTTCAACGAATCAATACATCGGTTTTTAAAGATCCGGACGTCCTTATGCACAATATAGCCGGAGTCACTTCGCATATCAGGAAGAAACTATTTGAAGAAGGTGCCGACGAAGAACGAGGCACTCTGCAGTTCTGCGAAACAAATGACTCAAAGCAATATTTCCGTGACAGTAACGGAGACTGTTGGCGTATATATCGATTCATTGATAATGTATTGAATCTTCAATCTGCGAATTCCACGGAAGTGTTCAGAAAAGTCGGAAATGCTTTCGGACATTTTCAGAAGCAGTTGTCAGACTATGACGTATCACTTCTTTTTGAGACAATACCGGATTTTCATAATACCGTGTCAAGATATAATGATCTTCTCACAGCGGTAAATAAAAACGCAGCCGGAAGACTTGCCGGCGTCAGAGAAGAGCTTGATTTTGTCGTTAAAAGAAAGAAGACCTGCGCATATATAACCGATAAAATTGCATCAGGAATGATTCCGGTTCGTGTAACGCATAATGATACTAAACTGAATAATATTCTTCTTGATGAAAAAACACTTGAACCCGTGTGCGTTATAGATCTTGACACAATTATGCCGGGATCTGTGCTTTACGATTTCGGAGATGCTATCCGATTTGGCGCATCAAATGCTGCCGAGGATGAAACAGATCTTCAAAAAGTTTTTATCAGGACTGAAATGTTTGAAGCATTTGCCGACGGATTTATCACCGGAATAGAACATTCACTTACGAAAGAGGAAATACACGATCTTCCTATGGGAGCTATCGTCATTACTCTTGAAACGGGAATCAGATTTCTGACGGATTATCTGAACGGAGATACATACTTCCGTATCCGTTATCCCGAACATAATCTCGACAGAGCGCGCAATCAGTTCAGACTTGTCCGCGATATGGAAAATAAACTTCCTGAACTTAAAAAGATCGTGGAAAAATTTATTTAAAGAAAAGGGAAATCATATGGGTGTATTGGTAACCGGAGGAGCGGGATTTATCGGATCACATACTGTTGTAGAACTGCTTAACGCAGGAAAAGAAGTAGTGATACTTGATAATTTTTCAAACAGTAAACCTGAAGTACTCCAACGTATCCGACGTATAACCGGAAAGGATTTTAAGTTTTATCGTGCGGATCTACTTGATCTTGAAGCTGTTGAACAAGTTTTTGAGGAAAACAAGATTGACGCTGTAATTCATTTTGCCGGACTCAAAGCGGTCGGAGAATCTGTCGCTGAACCTCTGCGCTATTACAGCCACAATCTTGATGCAACATTCAATCTTTGCCGTGCAATGAAAAAATACGGAACGGGAACAATAGTTTTCTCTTCTTCCGCAACAGTATACGGCAATCCGAATACCGTTCCGATACGTGAGGATTTTCCTCTCAGTACCACCAATCCATACGGTGAGACCAAGCTAATGATCGAACGTATTCTTGATGATCTTCGTCATGCAGGTGAACTTGAAAGCGTTTCCATTCTTCGTTACTTCAATCCGATCGGAGCACACGAATCCGGTTTGATCGGTGAAGATCCGAGAGGAATACCGAATAATCTCCTTCCTTATATTACTCAGGTCGCTGTCGGTAAGCTTTCAAAACTTCGTGTGTACGGAAATGACTATCCGACTCACGACGGAACCGGTGTTCGTGATTATATTCATGTCGTTGACCTTGCAAGAGCGCATCTGTGCGCCCTTGACCGTGCAATGAGAGTAAAAGCCACTGAACACTTTAATATCGGAACAGGAAAAGGTTATTCTGTTCTTGATATTGTAAAAGCGTTCGAGGAAGCTACCGGAAGAAACATTCCCTACGAGATCGTTGAGCGCAGACCGGGCGATATTCCCGAATGTTATGCAGATCCTTCACTTGCTCGCGAACTTCTCGGTTGGCGGGCTGAATACGATATTGTTCGTATGTGCCGCGATGCCGACCGTTGGCAGATCAACAATCCCTGCGGTTACGACGTATGAGGTGTACTTAATGATCGAAAAATGTTTTTTCGGTAACATTACGGACGAAGGCAATTCAATTCCTGTTTGTTCATATACTATTACCTCTCCGGACAGGAAGATTGAAGCTATGGTATGTGAATACGGCGCGCGTCTTCTGCGGCTTCGCGTTTCAGTTGGCGGAGAGATGCGAGATGTGGTACGCGGATTTGATGATCTGGATTCATATCGTAATGCGGATGGCTATTTCGGAGCCATAGTGGGCAGATTCGGAAACCGCATCTGCCGAGGAAGATTTTCTCTTGACGAAAATCAGTATTATCTTTATTGCAACGACGGAGAACATCATCTTCACGGAGGGAAAAAAGGTTTTGATAAAAAGGTCTGGTCTTCCTCGGAAGGCAAAGACGGACTGAGTGTAGTTTTTTCCACCGTATCTCCGGACGGAGAAGAAGGATATCCCGGCACACTTAATGTTTCGGTTACATATTCGCTGACTGCCGAGGAAGGACTAAAAATAAGCTACGAGGCACATACGGATAAGAAGACCGTTATCGGTCTTACCAATCACGCTTATTTCAATCTTGCCGGAGAAGGATACGTCGGCGATCACACGGTCATAATTGACGCAGACCGTTATCTCCCTACCGATAAAGGACTTATCCCCACGGGAGAACTGCGAAGTGTCGGGGGAACTGCTTTTGATTTTTGTTCGGGAAAGAAAATTTCCGAGGCACTTGACAGCAATGATGAGGATATCAGGATCGGCGGTGGGGTGGATCACTGCTTTGTTTTCACCGTTGACGGAGATAGAGAAAAAAGCCGTGTCACTGTTTTCTCGCCTGCAAGTGACCTGCGGATGGATGTATTCACGGACAGACCTTGTGTTCAATTTTACACGGGAAACTTTCTCGGAGACGAAAAATTTCCGTTCCGCGGTGGTATTCCGCAGAAACGCCGTCATGCATTCTGCCTTGAGACGGAAGGAATGCCTGATGCGATAAACCATAAGAATTTTATTAACTGTACTTTGTCAATCGGAGATGTGTGGAAGACTGAAACCGAATATCGTTTCACTGCACTTTGATTTGACGGAAGATTTATGTTTCTTTCATATTAAGTCATTGGTTCCGCATAGAATAAAATATCAAATTCTATGTGAGGACAAAAATGAAAAAGAAAATCACCGCATTGTTTCTTATCATAACTTTATTTTTCAACGCTGCAGCCGTAACTTTTGGAGCGAATGCCGAAGGAAAAAACGTGGGTGTCAGTGTTGCCTCGGCACCCGCGCAGAACGTGGACTTAGGTCTTGACTGCAAGGGTGCCGTTCTTATGGAAGCGGAAACCGGAGAAATCCTTTACGAGCAGAATGCCGACGAAGCCCTGCCTCCAGCGTCAGTTACCAAGATCATGACACTATTACTCGTAATGGAGGCACTTGACGCAGGTGTGCTGACTTATGACACCGAGCTTTCAGCATCAGAAAATGCCTCATCAATGGGCGGATCGCAGATATTTCTTGAGCCGGGGGAGAGAATGACGGTAAGAGATCTTATAAAATCCGTTGTTATCTCTTCGGCAAATGATGCGGCGGTCGTTCTTGCGGAAGCTGTTGGAGGAAGCGAGAATGCGTTTGTTACCATGATGAACAAACGTGCTGCGGAACTGGGAATGAAAACGGCTCATTTTGAGAATACAAACGGTCTTGATGATACGGTGACAAATCACGTATTGTCGGCACTTGATATTGCTATAATGTCACGTGAACTTATTAAACATAAGGAAATACTTACTTTCAGTTCAACGTGGATGGACAGCGTTCGGGACGGTGCATTCGGTCTTAGTAATACCAACCGTCTGATTCGGAGTTACAACGGTGCCAACGGACTAAAAACAGGTTCTACTTCAAAAGCCGGTTTTTGTATAAGTGCAACCGCAACACGTGACGGAATGACACTTATCGCTGTAATAATGGCATCTCCAACACGAGACACGAGAAACGCAGCCGCAGCATCGTTGCTCGATTTCGGATTTGCAAATTATTCGCTCTATCATTATGAAGCGGGAGAATCGGGAGAAGTTGCCGTTCCCGGAGGTAAGGAAAGGATATGTCATACAGGATATGACGATTTTTATGCCGTAGTTCCAAAAGGTAAAGCGGGTAAAGTAGTGGTTGAATGTGAACTGACAGAAAAAATTCCCGCACCGGTTAAATCCGGAGACAGAGCCGGCAGCATAAAATTTGTTCTTGACGGCGAAAATATCGGTGAGAGCGTAATTACAGTGAAAGAAGATATCCCGAGACTATCATACGGAGAATTGCTTTGGAGAATGATAAAATACTATTGTATTATATAAAAATTGAAAAAACAGTTGAAATTTTTTCCTGATAGTGGTACAATATTATTGAAAAATTACTTTAAAATGAAAAGAGAGGCATATTTTATGGTAATCAGACTTGATGACAAATTTGTAAAACCTTTTATCTCGGAAGAAGAAATTAACGCGATTGCTCCCGAGATTGAAGCTGCCGCTAAAACACTCCGCGAGGGGACCGGCAAGGGCTCTGATATGCGCGGTTGGCTTAACCTCCCTGAGAACTATGACCGTGCTGAGTTTGCCCGTATCAAAGCCGCCGCTGCAAAGATCAAAAAGACCAGCGACGTGTTTATTGTGATAGGAATCGGCGGATCCTACCTTGGCGCAAGAGCCGTCGTTGAGTTTCTCGGATCTTCAAGATATAATCAACTGCGCCGCGGTACACCGGAGATTTATTTTTCAGGGTGCAATATAAGCGGAAGCGATCTTGAAGAACTTCTCTCCATTTGCGAGGGTAAGGACTTCTGCATCAATGTTATTTCCAAATCCGGCACAACTACCGAACCTGCCGTGGCATTCCGTTATTTCCGTGCACTGCTTGAAAAGAAATACGGTACTGACGGTGCCCGCGAAAGAATTTTTGTTACAACCGACAAAGCACGCGGAACCCTGAAACAGTTTTCCGACGAAGCTGGATACGAGACTTTCGTGGTTCCCGATGACGTAGGAGGCAGATTCTCCGTATTGTCCGCAGTCGGACTCCTTCCCATTGCAGTTTCCGGTGTAGATATCGACGAACTTATGGGAGGTGCCGCAGATGCAATGAGGGTTCTTTCCGCTGAAGGAATAGAAAATAACGATGCCTATAAATATGCTGCTATCCGCAATATTCTTTACCGCAAGGGTAAATGCGTTGAGATCCTTGTCGGTTATGAGCCGTATCAGCAGATGTTCTGCGAATGGTGGAAGCAGCTTATGGGTGAGAGTGAAGGGAAGGACGGCAAAGGACTTTATCCTTCTTCAGTTATTTTCTCCACTGATCTGCATTCTCTCGGTCAGTATATACAGTCGGGTAAGCGTACAATGTTCGAGACTGTTCTCTCTGTTGAAAACCCCGACAGCAATGCTGAGTTACCTTATGACTCAGCAAATATTGACGGATTGAATTTCCTTGCCGGAATGAAGATGTCTGACGTGAATAAGACCGCTATGAACGGAACTTTACTTGCCCACGTTGACGGCGGGGTTCCCAATGTAGTTATCAGGCTCGCCGACAGAAGCACCCGCTCCCTCGGATATATGATCTATTTCTTTGAATTTGCCTGTGCTGTATCCGGATACGTTCTCGGAGTTAATCCCTTTGATCAGCCTGGCGTCGAAGCATATAAGAAGAATATGTTTGCTCTTCTCGGAAAACCGGGTTATGAAGAAATGACTGAACAATTACGCGCAAGACTGTAAAAAATACTTGATTTTTCCTTTATAATACTGTATAATATAAGTACCGACCGAACCTGAGGAGGTAAAACAGGATGCTAAAACTTATTATCGGAGTAAAAGGCTCCGGAAAAACCAAAAATCTGATTAATATGGTGAATGAATCTGCCGAAAAATCCAACGGCTGCGTGGTATGCATTGAAAAGGGCATCAAGCTTCGTTATGATGTTACCCATAAGTGCAGACTGATAAATGTTGATGAGTATTTCATTCTCGGTTCACACGCTCTTTATGGATTTATTGCCGGAATGGTAGCAAGCAACCATGATATTTCAGATCTGTTTATCGATTCCACCCTTCGTATCTGTAAGAATGATGTGGATGCGTTTGAGAGACTTGTAAACGATCTTGACGAGTTGGCTGACCGCTATAAGATAAACATAGTTATGACTTCCTCTATGCCTTTGGAGGATGCAAGTGAAGGACTGAAAAAGTTTATCTGACTGCAATGAGTGAGCAGCCGGATCCGTACGGAATCCGGCTGCTTTGACTTTTTAATTTTATCGAAAAACGGAGGGTATGAAAGACTTATGGAAAGAAATCCGGCTTTACATACAGGACACCGGAAAAGACTCAAAGGTAAATTTATTTCGGAAGGTCTTGATGGTTTTTTCGATCACGAAGTCATTGAACTAATGCTTTATTATGCTATTCCACGGCGTGATGTCAACGAACTATCGCATCAGTTGATAGAAAAATTCGGATCGGTCAGAGGAGTTCTGACTGCTGATCCGGAAGAACTGATGAGTATTGACGGAATCGGGGAGAATACTGTTATTCTCCTCGGCTTATTCCGTGAAGCAGCTCGCAGATGTCTTCTCGAAGAAACTCCCGCACCACAGGCATACAGATCAATTAACGATATCGGAGCATATTTCGTTAATTTTTTCAGCGGAATGAAAAATGAGAATATATATGCTATGATTTTTGACCAAAAACTCTCTCTGATTGACACTTTCAAGGTGTCTGTGGGATCAGAAATTTGTGCAGAACTTGATTACAGCCTTATTATGAGTAAGGCACTCAAACGCGACGCTCATTATGTTGTGGTGGCTCATAATCATCCTCACGGTCAGACGAGACCCTCAAAGACAGACGTCGAAAGTGCATTGCAGCTTCGCAGTTTGCTTGAAATTATTAATATTGAACTTATTGACCACTTGACTATCAGCGGAAGATATTATTCGCCAATGTTTAATGATTTTGAAAAACGCTTCGGAACGGGTTCGGCTGTTTCGTTCACCCAGACTGATACTTGCGACGAAGTTAAAATATTCAGAGCGGATGACAATATAATGCTGCACGGAGACTGACGGCGAAGAAATGATCTGTTTATATTGTGAGGATATCTCGAAAAGAAGCGATTATCAGCATTTTTACCGCGATCACGGAATATTGACTGACGCACCTCCTACCGCTGATTTTATTCAGCGGACAAATTCGGATACGGTTGTTGCGGCACTTTTTATTGGAGATTTTGATTACTTTCTTACTGAACAGATAAGAAAGGATATTCCTGTTTTTATTGCCGGCAGTTGTACTCGCAAAAATGATTATTTGTCAGGTGATTGTTTTGTTTTTCCGCTTTATGATGATCCAGCTCTGATTTCATCTTTAACAGCAATATGTGGTGATGAAAATGAGTTTTCTTACCGTAATCTGCTTTTTTCTCATAAAGGAAAAACATACTATCTCGGATATGAGTTTGATCTGACTCCGACCGAGCGTTCAGTTGTCGGTTATCTCGTTAAGAATTCTGACAGATTCGTAAGTGCAGAAGAAATACTGCGCTATTGTATTGGAGACGAATACCGCAGACGAGGAAACGTTTCACAACATATTTCACAGATTAACAAGAAATCGGTAGAATCAGGCGGCAGACCTATGATCGAAACCGATCTTGCAGGCAGCTATCATCTGTGTAAATATTTTTAAAAGAGTGCCGGAAAGGGACAGTCCCACAAGGATGTTTTTTGAGAAAGCAAAACCCGCCGAAGGAAGAAATCAGATTTCTCCTCGGCGGGTCATTCTTTATCCCACAAACTGATACTATTTTTTCATTAAAAACTTCAATTTTAATCAGATTTCAGTATGAAGTTTCACCGGCTGAATGCCTTGGCAACAGCTATGTGCGTGCGTACTTCTTTTGGCAAAGGAACGATGCACGTTAAGTTTTTGCTCGATATCGTCGTGGCGGTTTTTGATAAAACTTCCTCAACAGTAGTTTCCAAAAAATCCTGCAAGGTTTTGTATCCTGAATGATAATACAGGTAAGCACGGGTAAATCTGACCCCCGGCAGATGATACAGTTCCATAAAAGCCGCCCGCTCCGCCGGATCTGACGTAAGTTTTGTGATCTCTTTGAATTTCTGCGGTTTTGGATCATAAATAGTCAGAAATTGCCGAAAAAGTTTCACTGTCACTTCGTCATGCAGCATAATACCAGCAAGTTCATCGTCAGACATTCGTGCTGCATCACTCTTTGTAACGCAGCCGAAGCTCTTCAATCCTATGATCAGATTCTCCCGGATGCTTATCAATGAATGAAATCTGTCGCTGAGACAATCTTCATTCAGAAGAATATTCAAGGACTCGATCGGATAATCAGTGTTGATCATTACTATACCTTCAAATTCCCGTTTGTCCACATCTATAACGAGCATCGAATTTTGCCGTACAAAATCCATATACCAAAAACTTCCTTACTTGGCTGTCTCAAAATCGGCACTCTTTTTGTTTTGGTATCAATTATTTCTTTCACTTGTCAGCAGACTTAAAACTTCAAAAACGCTTTTGACGGGTATCAGTTTAACTCCGCATTCAATGGGACGTTTTTCTATGTTTCGGAAAGGAACAACAACGCGCGTGAATCCGAGACGTTCAGCCTCATGGACTCGTGTTTCAAGAGATGAAACAGCACGGCATTCCCCGGCAAGTCCGATCTCACCGATTGCCACAAGTTCATCGGGAACAATTTTATCGGTGATGGATGAGATCATGGAAAGGGCAACGGCAACGTCGGAAGCAGGCTCATCAATATGCAGTCCCCCGATTACATTAAGATAAAGGTCATTGGCGGAAAACTTAAGTCCGAGACGTTTTTCAAGTACCGCAACGATCAGGCACATACGGTTATAATCAATTCCGTTTGTCGTACGTCTGGGGGAAGGAAAAGAAGTCGGAGATACGAGAGACTGTACTTCCGCGATTATCGGACGTGTTCCTTCTATTGTACATACAGCGCAGTTGCCGGATACTTTTTTCGGTCTGCCTGCAAGGAGAACTTCTGAAGGATTCGGTACTTCGCATAACCCTTTGTCCGTCATTTCAAAAACACCTATCTCATTGGTCGATCCGTAACGGTTTTTGCTTGCGCGTATTACACGGTATGCCTGCTGATGCTCTCCCTCAAAGCAGAGAACGGCATCAACCATATGTTCCAGAAGTTTCGGCCCGGCTATACTGCCTTCTTTGTTGACGTGTCCCACAAGTATTACGGAAATATTGTCGTTCTTTGCCTTGGAAATAAATGACAAAGCACTTTCACGGACTTGTGAAACGCTTCCGGGAGATGACGACGAAATAGGAGAGTACATTGTCTGTATGGAGTCAACTATCATTACGTCGGGTTTAATTTTGTCAGCTTCTCTATTGATCTTCTCAATATTGGTTTCGGTCAGAACGTACAAAGCAGAGCCATTGACGCCGAGTCGTTCTGATCTGAGTTTTAACTGACCTCCGGATTCTTCTCCGGAAATATAAAGTACACGTCGGGTTTGACCGAGAATGCCGCTTATTTGAAGCAGTAATGTTGATTTACCGATACCGGGTTCACCGGTGAGAAGGACCACCGAGCCTTTTACGAGTCCACCGCCAAGTACGCGGTCAAGTTCGGAAAGTCCCGTTTCCGATCTGATACACTCGTCACTCGGCATCTCATTCAGAGGAACAGCGTGAGTGTCACTTCCGACGCTGAACTGATGACGTATGTTGTCGGTTTCAGTTTTACCGGCCGACATATCGATAACATCTTCTGTGAATGAATTCCATGCACCGCATTTAGGGCATTTACCCATCCATTTCGGACTTTCATATTCGCAGGAAGTGCAGATATATACGGTTTTAAGTCCTTTCATATAAAACATCCTTCCGTGTGGAATTTAGGTTTATTTGATTAATAGTTTACTTAAGGCAACACCGCACAATTCTGACGGCGCATCTGCACCGCCGGAATTGTGCGGTATTGCCTTAAAGTATTATACAATATTTTTCAGTCTGCGTCAAGATTTAAATATACCGCAAATATTCTCAGATGCCGCAAAGAAAATTACAAGTGACAATTTGCGTCTGTATTCCTCCTGACTGAGCATGGAACACTCTTCCGGATTTGAGAGGAATCCGCATTCAACGAGAATGGCGGGACGCTGTAATCTGTCAAGCAGAAAAATATTTTTTCCCGCGGCTTTTGTTTCCCGATTATTATCCGGTTGAAGGTAAGTTCTGACTGAATCCTGAATATTATTTGCGATTTTCTGACTTTCGGGACAGTTCGGAGAGTAATAAACCTGCAATCCAGAATATTTCTTCTGTGGAAAAGAATTCATGTGTATGCTCAGGAACAGATCGCAGGCAGAATCATTTGCTGTATTCAGTCTTGAAGCAAGATCCATTACTTTCTTTTTACCTTTGTAATCCGCATTTCTGTCGTATAAAAGTATATCTTCTGTCCTTGTCGGAATAACATTGCAGCCTGCGCTTGCAAACAGGTCGCAGAGTAATTCTGAGATATAAAGATTCAGATCTTTTTCAAGAATACCGTCGGGACTTGAAGTTCCTCCGTCCTCACCTCCGTGTCCCGGGTCAATGACAATTACGGGCATACCGCCTGATGAAGCAGATACCGTCGATTCGACATCGGTTAAATAATCAAGAAGCATATGTCCGCAGGAACACAAAAAAGCAAAGACAACGGCAAACAGCAGAAACATAAGTGCGGATCGCCCGCTGTTCTTGTCTTTGCAATCATCACAGTTCAAATCCATACTCACACCTTTCTGAAAAAATAACGGAAAAAACGTGCCGGAAGACGGCAACAGGATGATTCCCGTATTATTTTACGGTGTTTTTACGGATTTTAGAAGTAAAAAAATCGGGCACCGCAAATAAAGCAGCAACCCGAAATAAGATTTTTACTTTCCGGCAGTGAGATCTTCAAGATATTTCACAACGTCACCGACGGTAACGAAATTGTGAATATCGTTGTCGCCGATATCGACGCCGAATGTCTCTTCGCAGCGCATAACGAGTTCAGCGAGTTCGATAGAGTTTATGCCGAGATCTCCTGCGAGTTCGGCTGTGGGGACGATCTTGTCTTCTTCAACCTGTAATTCATCAACGAGCAATTCCTTGAATTTTTCGAACATATTATAACCTCCGATTATTTCATATAAGAATAATAAAATCTATTCATACTTGAATATTATACCCGAAAAAGTTTGTCATGTCAATAGAAATTTTAAATATTATGCAGCACGACGCGTGATCCGTAAAAGAGAGTAGCATTTTATCTGTATCTCGTCCGTCCGTTTGCTTTTGATGCTCTCAATGCAGATTGGATAACAAGATATATCACAGTAATTATGACAGCACTTATAACAGAAGAAATAAAAAATCTGCTGCTTGAGAAATTGCGTATTCTTTCAAGAACGTAAAGTAATTCGCTTCGTGCAATCGAAGTCTTGGTTACAAGATTTACTGATGCAACCGGATTTCCGTCAATATAGACCGTAATCTCTCCGACGGGAGTTCCTTCCGTAACCGGAGCGTCAATGTAATCCACACTGAGTATATAATCGTATTTGATCCGGTTTTCCTCTGTAATAACATTAAGAGGCTGATAAACTTTGACCGACTTTTCAGGAACTACGAGTACATTTTCGGCATCCATTGACATTTTAACAGGCAATTCCGTTGAGAAAGCTCCGCCTGAAAGAATTTCAACGTAACCGTATTTTTCATATGCCCATTTTATGAGGAGATTGGCAATGGAATATGAATATATTTTTCCGTCGTTGTCTGACTCCGCTCCCATAACGATACACAGATATGATACCCCGTCCGATTCGGCTACCGTAACTAAGCAGTATCCCGCTTCGGATGTGCTTCCTGCATTCAGTCCACGGCATTTTGAATTATAATAAGTTGAAAGTCTTCCTTTGCTGACAAGGTAATTTCTGTTGTAGAATGAAGATTCCTTTGCGAGTCCCTCTGTTTTATACTGTGCTGTCGATGTAATCATCATAAACAGAGAAGAGGAATACGCCTGCAAAGAAAGTTTGATCAGATCTCTGACGGTAGTGTACATCTGAGCGTCATGAAGTCCTGTAGCGTTAGTATAGTGCGTATGAGTCATACCGAGAGAAGCAGCCTTTTGATTCATAAGATTGACAAATTCTTCGTTGCCTCCGGCTAAAACGTATTCTATTATGGATACTGCGTCATTGTAACACCCGCAGAATGCAAGATAAAGCAGATCACGGTATGTAGGAGTATCTCCGGGCATAAGTCCGTAGTCGTTTCCGACGACGCCTTCACGCATCTGAGAGGTGACTTTTACTTTTCGGTCAAGATCGGACTCCATTTTTTCAACGGCGATCAGTCCGGCCATTATTTTGGCGGTCGAGGCAGGCGGAATCACTGTATCTATATTCTGAGAAACAAGAATACAATCATTTTCAATATTATAAAGGAAAATTGAACGTGCTTTATTTATCGGTATTTCCGAATATTCAACCGCATTACCGGATATCATACCAAGCGGAAGCAGTAAAAAAATACAGCATATAATGGAAAAACAGCGTACTGCTATTGTCTTATATTTTTTTATTTTCATCAATTCATCAATCTATATGTGAGCACCTGCAATGTATAAAAATCAGTGCAGGTCGCAAAAAGAAAAATAAAGCCGAGCCTTTGCCACGTCTGAAGAAATCTGTGCAGCGAGGACGGACGGGTCGGAAAAAGTTATTTCAGGGCGTATCCTTTGAAGGAACTCAACAGTAATGCGCTTACCGTAAAGATCTGCGGAAGTATCCAGCAGATGGGTTTCAAAACGAAGAATGCCGGAATTATCAAGTGTAGGAGCCACACCGACATCCGTAACTGATGAAATTCTTTGACCGTCGGAAAGAATAGCATATGTTATGTAGACTCCCGTCGCCGGTATTGCACGGTCAGAAGTCGGGATCTGATTCAAAGTCGGAAATCCGAGGGCTGTTCCGTCGTGCCTGCCATGGATAACGGGAAGGGAAAAGGAATACGGTCGCCCAAGCATTGAGGCGGCATCGGTAACATTGCCCTTAAGTATTTGTTGCCTTATTCTGCTTGAACTTATCGGAGTGCCTTCGTATGTAGATGCCGGGACACATTTGAATGAGTCTTTGAAGTATCTTGCAAGATTCTCACTTTTTCCCGTTCCGTCTTTCCCGAACGTGAAATTAAAGCCGCATACTACGGATTTGGCACGGCAGCGGTCAACGAGAATATCGGAAATAAAATCGGATGGTGATAAGTTCATAAAGGAAGGAAAATCAGCAATATAAATGCGTTTTATCCCTGACTTAAAGAACAAATCACAGCGTTCTTCCGTATTTGAAAGCAGAGGCGTCTTTTCGGAACAAAGATATCGTGCCGGAGGATCTCTGAATGTGAACACGGCGGGGATAAGCCCCCGATCGGCTGCTGACTTTACGGCAGCATCAATTATTGTCCGATGTCCCGCATGCATTCCGTCAAAAGTGCCGAGAGCAACCGCTGTCTCATCTGTTTTTCCGTCAGTCGCTGACGTGATATCCCGTATTTCAAGGGTACCCATATTATTTTTTGTCGTTGAAATAGAATCTTGCAAGAGCATCGAGGAGTTCATCACGATCAAAACGTCTGATAAGTCCGCGGGCGTTTTTATGGTTGGTGATATAAGTGGGATCCTCGGAAAGAATATATCCGACAATCTGGTTTACGGGATCATATCCCTTGTCCGCAAGAGCGTCATAGACAGCGGAAAGAATCTCTCTTATGGATTCGTCCTTATCGGCGGTACTCGGATACGTGCGTGTTTCGGTGTTCGGTGTTGAGATAAATGATGAAAAATTGTTTGATTTACCCTGCATCATTTGTTCACTCCTTGTTTGCATGTGGTTATGTTAAAATGATACTATTATATTATAACCCAAAGAATTTGTAATTTCAAGTGTTTTTTGTCCCATATTTAAAAATAAAATAAGATTTTATTGGATATTTTTTAAACTTATGTATTTGTAAATTAAAAAGGAGATCGTATTGACAGAGTTGTGAAATTGAGTTATAATATAATGATACGATAAGAAAGGGGGAAGTCCTAATGGAAAATTACAATTCGGATAAAAAAAATAACGGAATTCGGCAAAATAATGATTCCGTTGATGATTTCTGGGATATCAGTTATCTTGCGCCGGCAAAAAAACGTTCGCGACCTGTTCCGTCAGAACATATTACCCCCTCTGAGATTGAGATCGGACTTCCCGCAGTTCAAACTGAAAACGACGACACAACAAATCAAAAAACAGAAAAAATACCGGAAAGGACTTCCGGCGAGCCTTCTTCACTCACACAGCATAATGTTATTAAGTCAAAAAAAAATGTTCCCGAACAGGAGTATTCTCCTGAAAATTCGTTGATCCATAAAGTCCGGATCTATGGTTGGCATACGAATTACAGTTATTATGAGCAGTTCTGCAAAACGGCACAGAGAGTAAGCGGTATTGAGGGAAAAGAAGTTCCGTACGTCCCTTTTTTCTCCTATATGCCGCAGTATTCACAACTGACTGAGGCACAGTTTGAGTATTATCTGTGGATAAGAACTGCTGTAAGAAAAGGATTGGCTCCTTGTGCTGATTACAGTTATATACTTCTTTATCTGTATGAATTGATAAACCTTTCGGATATGACTCCACCGGAGAAAACTCTGAATGATATGACGGATGTATGGCTTGCATACCGTGAGTCATTTCCGCGACTTGATGTTCAGATTGCTGAGTGGCTATGTGATTTTTGCCTTATCAATCATATAGATCCGCCGTATAAAAAACTCGGAAAGATCAGTTCTGATATTTTCAAAAATGCTTCGCTCAAGGAGTTTTACATTGATACAAGCGGAGACGGAAGCGTATACGCACGTCTTCTTATGAAATACTGCTCAAATTATGATTTTTGCAAAAGTAAATTTGCGTCGGGGGGAAATGCGGATTTGTACCGGAAACACGGTGAAGGAGTTATTGCAGCTGCACTTGCCGGAGATAAAGACGGTACACGTCCGTTTTTGAGTGCGGGTCTGCAGGACAGCCGTACTGTAAGGGATTCATATACCGGTGCATTATGTTCACCGCGGATCAAAAAAAGGATTGAGATCGAGTATTGTTCATTTTCACATTCTCACGAATTACGATTTATTATAACTGATTTGCTTAAATATTCAGAGAATCGCATCAGAGCATATCTCGGAATAAAATCAAAACTTTCTTGTCCGGGCTTGAACGCGGATCTGAAAAAGACAGCAGACAGATATTTTGATTCTGTGTTACCCGTAAAATCACGCACTCCTGCCGAAAATGTGCCTGCTTATGAGAAGTATTATGAGCCTCAGAAGTCGGAACTGACTTTTGAGGCGGCATCAAAAATCGAGGAACTCTCGTGGGAAACAACGGAAAAATTAGTTGACGCTTTTACTGATTCCGATAAAAAAGACGAAATATATTCAGTGAATGAAACCGGAAACATATCGGATAATATTTCCCATGATATTTTAAAAAATATTGCGCCGATTGTGAAGAATGTCGGTAACGAGGATTTTTCATATACCGGTGCAGGAAGCGGTTTTACACCTGACGAGATACGTTTTCTTTGTGCAGCACTCGAGAATAATAGGGCAGAGCAAGAAAGACTATCCGTGATAATGGGGAAACTTACAGATGCGGCGGCTGATTCGATCAACGAAAAAGCGGTTGAAATACTCGGTGATATCATACTTGAAGATTCGGGAAACGGATATTGCGTTATTGATGATTATATCGAAGATGTCAGGTCAATAATCGGCTGAAATAATCTTTAAGAGTAGATTTAAAAAAGAAAGGACAGATAAAAATGAATCAGAAAAAAACTGTGCAGCAGCAAATACCGAAACGGATCCTGTCTTCATTGATATCTTCGGTCTCAGCGGGTGTGGTACCGCGTGCCGGTGCACCATTCATTGCTATCGGAAGACGTGATGAGATAAACGCATTTTTGTCCGACCTTGAAATGATAAATGAAGGCGGGGGAACTATGCGTTTCCTCATAGGAAGGTACGGAAGCGGCAAAAGTTTTCTGATTCAGCTTATCCGGGGATATGCACTCGAACGGGATTTTCTGACTGCAGACTGCGATCTTTCACCCGAAAGAAGATTGTACGGAAGCGGCGGTGCCGGGGTTGCCACTTACCGTGAACTGATGAAAAATCTTGCCTCAAAATCCTCTCCCGACGGAGGAGCACTTCAAAAAATAATCGCCAAATGGATATTTTCAATTCAGGAAAAAACTTCAGATGACATAAGAGACGATCCCGAACGCTGTGCTTCCGCATTGGAAATGGAAATACGCCGTCAGCTCGGAGAGATTGAATTTCTTGTGGGCGGATATGATTTTTCCCGAGTAATAAGAGAATACTATATCTCCACTGTCAGAGGTGATGAAAACCGTGCAGTGGCATGTCTGAGGTGGCTGCGCGGGGAATATTCAGCAAAGACGGAGGCGAGGCGTGAACTCGGATTTGACGTTTCTACCGTAATCGGTGACAGTAACTGGTATGACTTTCTGAAATTATGGGCTGCTCTGTCTCACAGAATGGGATACCGCGGACTTCTCATCTTTATTGATGAATGCGTGAATTTATATAAAATACCTCACCGTATCTCACGGGAAAACAATTATGAAAAAATACTGTCAATGTTTAACGATACTCTTCAGGGACGTGCGCCTTACCTCGGACTTGTTCTCGGAGGAACTCCGCAGTTTCTTGAAGATACACGCAGGGGACTTTTCAGTTATGAGGCGTTGAGAAGCCGTCTTTGCGACAGCAGATTTTCTGTTGACGGATGCCGGAATCTCGTTGGTCCGGTGATACGGCTCGCGAGACTCTCCGATGACGAACTGCTTGCGCTGATTGTCAGGATGACCTCACTTCATGCGCAGAACTACGGCTGGGAGCCGAGACTATCTTCTGACGATCAGGTTGAGTTTTTGAAATCGTGTCTTAACCGTGCGGGAGCTGACAGTATGATTACTCCGCGTGAGATGCTGCGTGATTATATGACGGTGCTTAATATCCTGATGCAAAACCCCGAAATGACTTTTTCTGATATAGTGAATAAAAATCCGTCGCTGACAGGTCAGCCGGAATCGGAAAAAGAGGTTTCGGTGAAATCTGAGCAAGAAAAAAGGAATTTTGATCCTGATGATATTGATTTCTGAGAAGTGAGGTTCAGATATGCCCGCAGAGGATAATGTATTTGAAAGATTCTCTCCGTTTATACGGGAGTATATATATCAGCATTCGTGGGAATCCCTTCGCCCGATCCAGACTTTTGCAGCCAAGTCATTATTCAATACTGAGAACAATTTATTGCTGACATCATCAACCGCTTCGGGAAAAACAGAAGCAGCATTCTTTCCTATTTTATCGCTGCTTGAAAATAATCTTCCGAACAGTGTGGCGGTGCTTTATATCGCCCCACTGAAAAGTCTTATCAATGATCAGTTCGGACGAATTGAAGAACTGCTTGATCTGACCGGAATTCCCGTAACTCATTGGCACGGAGATGTCACTCAATCACATAAGAAAAAAATGCTCGAAGAACCGCGCGGGATATTGCAGATTACGCCCGAATCACTTGAATCAATGCTTGTCAACAGATCAAATGATATCGTACGTATATTCGGCGACTTGCGCTTTGTAGTAATTGATGAAATACACACTCTTACCGGATCTGACAGAGGAAATCAGATCATTTGTCAGTTGTGCCGTATCGGCAGACTGATAGGTCATCATCCGAGGAGGATCGGACTTTCAGCGACTGTCGGAGATCCGGAGCTTGGCGCGGCATGGCTTTCCGCCGGCAGCGGAAGAGAAACGGATATTTCACGTTTCCCTCCGGAAAAACTTCGTTGGCGTCTGGGACTCGAACATTTTTATGTTCAGGACAACAGATATGATCAGAGCGCGACGGCTGAGAATCTTCCCGTGACTCCTGAGACATCCGCTGAGGGATACGCGGTTCTTGATGCAGGATATGAATATATGTATGACTGCGTTAAAGACAAAAAGGCACTCGTGTTTTCGAATTCACGTGAAGAAACCGAATACATTACCGCGACATTCAGACAGATTGCAAAGAAACGCGGAGACAAAGACATATTCCTTATTCATCACGGTAATCTCTCGGCTTCAATCCGCGAAGAAGCTGAATATAAGATGAAGGATGATGACGTAAACGCTGTAACCTGTGCTACCGTTACTATGGAACTCGGGATAGATATCGGAAGACTTGAAAGAGTATTGCAGAACGGTTCTCCTAATTCGGTAACAAGTTTTCTGCAAAGGCTCGGCAGATCGGGAAGGCGAGGACAGCCTCCGGAAATGATGATGGTCTTCAGAGAAGAGAACGCTCTCCCGAATTCTCCGCTGCCGCAGCTTATCCCTTGGGAACTCCTAAGAGCTATCGCAATTGTTCAGTTATATATTGAGGAAAGGTTTATTGAACCTCCACACGTAAAGACAATGCCTTTCAGCCTTGCGTTCCATCAGACATTGAGTATTGCCGCGTCATCAGGTGAACTAAGACCCAGTGAACTTGCACAGCGTGTTCTTTCACTGCCGCCTCTTTCCGGAATTTCACGCGAAGACTACAAAACTCTTATCGTTTCAATGCTTGAAAATGATTATCTTGAAATGACGGATGAGAAGGAAATAATAGTCGGACTTTCGGGAGAAAAACTGCTTTCAAGTTTTAAATTCTACGCAGTTTTCAAAGACAGCGAGGATTTTACTGTCCGCTGCGGTTCTGATGAGATTGGAACGATCACAACACCTCCTCCCGTTGGCGACAGATTTGCTCTTGCCGGGCGCGTGTGGGAGGTCGAAGAACTTGATATTCCGAGAAAGTTGATATATGTAAAATCCGTTGACGGAAAAATGGAGATATCCTGGCCGGGAGACTACGGTGAGATTCATACAAAAATTCTGAAACGGATGTATCAGGTGCTTGGCGAAGATACGGTTTATCCGTATCTGAAACCAAATGCAGTTCACAGACTCGAAATTGCGAGGCATCTGGCAAGAAACACGGGAATGCTTGAACATTCAATGATTCATCTGGGCGGATATTCATGGTGTCTTTTCCCCTGGCTTGGGACTCGTTCTTTCAGAACACTGCGAAAATTCATTGCGAAACACGCATCTGAGTACCGGATAAGCGGACTTGAATACGAGGGTTGCTGTTATATGACTTTCAAAATGGAAGGCTGTGATGACAGACAACTTTTCGAGGGACTTGCGGGTTACGCAGAGCGAGAGGGAATAAACTGTGAATCGCTTGTTCTTCCGGGCGAAAACCCTGTTTTTGAAAAATATGACGATAAAGTACCGCCTTCGCTTCTACGGAAAGCATATGCGGCTGACAAACTTACACCTGACGAAGCTGGAGCGAGAATATTCGAAATCAGGAATGAATATAATTAAGGCAATACCGCACAATTCACGGCTTACGCCTTGACTGCGCATATGCTTGCATCTTTTCCGTCATACTTCACAAAATTTCGTTGAAATAGATTAACTATTCCTTCCTCATTTTGTATCGTCTGACGAAAAATCTGACGGCGCATCTGCACCGCCAGAATTGTGCGGTATTGCCTTAATAAATATTGAAATCGAAATCGGTACCGTGTCAAGCATGTGCCGATTTCTTTATTTTTTTTTGTCTTTTAGTGAAATATCAAGAAGCAAAGCTCCCCCGATGATGATTACAAGTGTCATCAGTATGTTTTCAGTCATTGGTGCGTAATATCTGATATAGGCAAACGGATCTTCCGGGATATCACGTTCAGCAAGAAAAATTAAAACACATAACGCCAACGATACGACGCTTATACCCGTTTTCAGGATGAGTATTGATTCTTGTGAGATAGAGAATAGTGCTTTTTTAATTTGTTTTGGTGAAAATATATGTATTAAATTATGCATTCTTTTTCGTTCCTTTTGATTCTTCCGTATTTTTATTCAAAAAAACATCAAATGAATATTATTCAATTATACTGAATATCGCGAATAAATATTATTATACTAATGACTATTATATCATATTTATCGAAAAATGTCTACCGGGAAGATATGGAATAAAAATGGATGAAGAAAATTTTGATATCTTGCAAAAAATGTAAATATTTGGAATGAATATTTATTCTTGATATTCCTTATATGTCGTATATCTTGTCGCAGCATTACGACGAAAAATGTCGCAGTGAAGCATTTGTGTGGAAAAAATGTACAAAAAAATCCCTTGTTTCCTTGAAACCGTGTATCCCGTGTAATGTGTTATCATAGTATTGATCGAAAGACGTTTAAAGACGCCGAAGGAGGTATTATGATGAATCTTTGTGAAGAAATCGAAAAAGAGAATTTCAGTGATCTCAAGAAGGTAAAAGAAGATGTAATATTTATTCTTGGTAACGAGATACGTTACAGACTATATCGTTTGTCATGTTATGAAGGAATTTCATATGTAATTCAGGTACGTAGTTCTTACGAAAATTCCGTCTGCATTTTCGGTTCTGAAAAAGATAATGCAGAGAAGATATTCTCAAAGATTGTTTCGGGCAAAGTCACTCCGTGTACACTTGCCGATATTTCGGAGGATTTCTTTGCCGTTACATCAATTTTGGAAAATCAGAGATCTTGACGTTATTTAAAAAATCAATTCAGGTATTTACAAATCGTGAAAAATATGCTATTATATTTTAAAAATATAATATTGTGTAACGTTACTTGAATTTGATTTTGATTTGAAAGGTGGATAAACAAATGAGATGTCCGAATTGTGGCTGCCTTGAAAGCCGTGTTGTGGATTCACGTCAGAATATAGAAGGAAACAATATCAGACGCAGACGGGAGTGCATGGCATGCCAGAAACGATTTACAACATTTGAGGTGGTTGAGGCAGTACAGATTATCGTTATAAAGAAAGACGGATCAAAGGAGCTTTTTGACCGTTCCAAATTACTGAAAGGTCTGCTGAAAGCATGTGAAAAACGCCCTGTTAACGCAGAGGCTATTGCTATCGAGATTGAATCCGAATTGCAGAATTCACTTCGTCAGGAAGTAACATCCGGAGATATCGGAGAAATGGTAATGAGAAAACTCAAGGCAGCTGATGATGTTGCATACGTTCGTTTTGCATCGGTATACAGAGAATTCAAGGATATTGAAACTTTTATCAAGGAATTGAACGAAATGAAAAGCAAAGAATCCGTTTTTTCGAACGGATCCGACAGTGACGGAAATTGAGTATCGTATGGAATCCGTGGCACGGATGTCATAAACTAAGCGAAGGATGCCTTAATTGTTACGTTTACCGTATCGACGGAAAAATTGAACGTGATCCGTCAAAAATCATTCTTAACTCGGATTGTGATCTTCCCGTAAGAAGAAAGAAAAACGGTGAGTGGAATATTCCATCCGGCGAGACAGTATACACCTGCCTTTCCTCGGATTTCTTTATTGAAGAAGCCGACGAATGGAGAGAGCAGACGTGGCAATACATAAGGCAGCGCAACGATGTCGATTTTGTCATCATAACCAAAAGAATACTTAGGTTCGGTATTTCTTTGCCCGACGATTGGGGAGGCGGCTATGATAATGTTACTGTCGGATGTACATGTGAGAACAACAAAAGAGCGGCTGAAAGACTGCCTTTCTTTTTGAAATTTCCGATCAAACACAGGTTTATTATTTGTGAGCCTATGCTGGAATATGTTGATTTCAAACGTTGGCTGATTCCCGAAAAAATAGAAAAAGTGTCCGTCGGCGGAGAGTCGGGAGAGAATGCACGCATTTGTGATTTTGAGTGGGTCAGACAGACAGCGGAGGATGCAAGGTCGTGCGGAGTGGGTTTTGAATATCATCAAACCGGAGCAAGGCTGAAAAAAGACGGAAAAATATATCAGATTCCCCGTCAGCTGCAGGCTTCACAGGCAAGAAAAGCAGGTCTCGACACTTAAAATATAAAATCCAGATTATAATTGCAAAAATTAGTCTTTTATTATTGCAATTTGGGCGAAAATATGGTACACTATGTTCATTGATTTTACAATAAAGGAGTATTTACATGAAAAAAATCAGTTTTCTTCTTGCCGTTCTTATGGTGATATCCTGTTTTGCGATATCCTGCGGAGTAGCGGGCGTCGGTTCTGATTCAAGTCTTGCCGATAATTCTTCTGAGAATATTAAGGATCAGCCTGATGACTCCGCTGTTCCTTCTGATTCTTTGACGACTTCCGACAGTTCTGACGGGACGACAGATTCTTCCGTTCCCGATTCTCAATCAGAGAGTGAAACTTTGAATGATGAGACATCCGCCGAAGATTCGACTGCTATTGACTCTGATACGACAAGTGATATTGATTCAACATCCGCTGAATCTGACACCACATCTTCACCCGATAGTTCCGTAGCTCCCGAAACTACGAAAACTCCGGATACTACTAAGACTCCCGAGACTACGAAAGTTCCGGATACCACTAAGGCTCCCGAGACCACGAAAGCATCCGATCCTTCAGATGAACCTTCTTCACTCAAAGGGAAGAAAGTTGCTTTTATCGGAAACTCTTTCATATATTATGGTGGAATTGTTGAAACAGGCGGACAAAAGTCTACCGACAAGGGATGGTTTTACCAGATATGCAAGGCAAACAATGAGTCTTGCACGGTCTATGACTTTACTTGGGGCGGAATAACACTTGAAGATATTTATAACAAATACCTGAAGGGCAATACATACAGCGGATTTGATTACGTTGTTTTTTCGGAAGCCGGACAAAACAACAGCGCGGTAATTAAAGATCTCAATAATGTTGCAAAATGCTTCTCCGGATCTCCTCAACTCGTATACCTTAATCACTCTTATTCAGTTTACAAGAACCATACGAGTATTCTGAATAGCCTTTCAACTATGAAAAAGCAGGGGATTATTGTCGTAGACTGGGGACAACTTGTTTATGATGTTGCCAATAAAAAAGCAACTGTGCCCGGATCTTCTCTAACTTATAATAAAAACTCATTTATCAAGAATAACGGCGATACATATCATCCCAATCCTCTTGCCGGTTATATTGCCGCACAGATGACATATTGCGCACTGACAGGAAAGAGTGCTGTCGGTCAGATGCCGAATGTTTATTCTATCGGTAATTCCATTAAGTACGGTTCAAGCGTTACCGGATATTCCGCATATATTAAGAAACATTACAATTCCGCTTCGGACAGTAATCTCGAAGCTGTTTTTGAATCTGCTGCAGATATAAAGGGATTGCAGACGCTTATGGATCAATACATTGCAAAGTGGAAAATAAATACCTGCCAGCATAAGTATGACGGCGGAAAGGTAACCACTACTGCTACCGAATATATGGAAGGCATAAAAACTTACACTTGCACTCTCTGCGGTGAGACCAAGACTGAGGTAATTCCTAAACTCTCAAAACGAGTCAATGTTGCTGACGGTGCTTCTGTTCTGGCATACAGTGCTTCGACTAATCCGATTTCCGAATCAGCTGCAAAAAATCTGACTGACGGTGTTATCGGCAATAATGTTGAAGGAAAATTTGATGGCAAGTGGACTACTGCCGGAAGCGCAGACTCATACAACGGAAAAGCTCCTGCCAATGAAAATAAGGTATCACTTAACCTTAAAGCAGGAGGAACTGCAGATTATTACTATATCATTGAATTAACTCTCAAAAAGCCTTCAACTGTCAACGGATTTACACTCTATCAGCATGGATATAAAACTGTTGTTATGGACAGAGGGTATGATATTCTCGTTTCAGAGGATGGAAAGAAGTGGACGAAAGTCTTCTCGGGTGATGAAGCTTTCCTGTTCTCAGGTGTGAATGACGGCAAAGGTTACGAGAATTACAAGAATGTAACAACCGGTGACGGCAGTGCCGCTGATCTTCCCGCATATACTTCTGCTGATTTTGATGCTGTCGCTAATGTAAAATATGTTGCTTACGGCTGCACCTCATACAGAAATATGAACGGATATTATACTGCACGTCTGACTGAACTTGAAGTTTACGGAAATTAAAACTCTGAACTGAAATAATTTATACTTTCGCGGGCTGTCTCACCAAGACAGCCCTTTTTAGAATTGTTTTTTCAAACAAATAATACGGCAGCTCCGAAGAGCTGCCGTATTATTTATTTGAGAAGTTATGCTTTAAGTCTTGCTTCGAGTTGATTGAGTTCCTTGTGAAGTTCAGCGGGAACGCGATCACCGACAAGAGCATAGAAGTCACGGATATTGGCGATATCAGCAAGCCAGGATTCTTTGTCAACAGTTACAAGATCTTTGATGGTATCGATAGTTACGCCGTCAAGACCTTCAATGTTGATATCTTCAGGCTTGGGAAGGTAACCGATAGGAGAAAGGTTAGCGTCAACCTTATCTTCGCAGCGGGCAAGGATCCATTCGAGAACACGGAGGTTATCACCGAATCCGGGCCAGATGAAGTTGCCTTCGTCATCAGTACGGAACCAGTTGACATGGAAGATCTTGGGAGCGTGAGGAATGATCTTACCCATATCAAGCCAATGCTGCCAATAGTCGCCCATATTGTAGCCGACGAACGGACGCATTGCCATAGGATCGCGGCGAACTACGCCGACAGCACCTGCGGCGGCTGCGGTAGTCTCGGAAGCCATGATGGAGCCGACGAAAGTACCGTTCTGCCAGCTGGTGGACTGATATACCAGAGGAGCGGTACGTGCACGACGGCCGCCGAAAACGATAGCACTGACGGGAACACCGGCAGGATTGTTGAATTCAGCAGACAGGCAGGGGCAGTTGGTAGCCTTTGCGGTAAAGCGGCTGTTGGGATGAGCACCGGAGGTGCCGACCTTATCAGCCTTGTCATATTTGGTGTAATCCCACTTCTCGCCTCTCCAGTTGAGAGCGTTGTGAGGAGGATTCTTGTCGAGACCTTCCCACCATACGGAGTTGTTGTCGAGGTTGTGGCATACATTGGTGAAGATAGCACCTTCGCGGGTAGTCGCGAGAGCATTCGGGTTGGACTTGTCGTTTGTGCCGGGAGCAACGCCGAAGAAGCCGTTTTCGGGGTTCATAGCCCACAGTCTTCCGTCGGAACCTATGCGCAGCCATGCGATATCGTCACCGACAGTCCAGACCTTGAAGCCTTTCTTGCGATAGGTCTCAGGCGGAATGAGCATAGCGAGGTTGGTTTTTCCGCAGGCAGAGGGGAAAGCGGCGCAAACATACTTGGTTTCGCCGTTGGGGTATTCAACGCCGAGAATGAGCATATGTTCAGCCATCCAGCCTTCCTTGCGTCCGAGGTAGGAAGCAATACGGAGAGCAAAGCACTTTTTGCCGAGAAGAACATTTCCGCCGTAACCGGAGTTAACGGACCAGATTGTGTTGTCTTCGGGGAAGTGGCATATGTAACGGTTTTCCTCATCGAGTTGAGCCTTGCTGTGGAGTCCCTTAATATAATCGGCACTGTCACCGATAGTCTCAAGAACGTCATTTCCGACGCGGGTCATAATGAGCATATTGAGGACGACGTAAATGGAGTCGGTCAATTCAATACCGTATTTAGCGAATTCGGAACCTACGATACCCATAGAGTAGGGGATAACGTACATAGTTCTGCCCTTCATTGAGCCGGTATAGAGCTTGGAAAGTCTTGCGTAGCATTCAGCGGGAGCGATCCAGTTATTGATATTGCCGGCATCTTCCTTTTTGGATGTGCAGATGAAGGTTCTTCCTTCAACACGGGCAACGTCATTAACTGCAGTGCGGTGCAGGTAGCAGCCGGGAAGAAGGTCCTGGTTGAGTTTGATCATCTCACCGGTGGAGCATGCCTCTGCGCGGAGAGCTTCTGCCTGAGTCTCGGAGCCATCGATCCAGACGATTTTGTCGGGTTTTGTCATGGCTGCCATTTCGTCGATCCAGTTAAGGATGTACTTGTTTTTGGTCATCTTTAATTTCTCCTTAATTTAGCATTTAAAGATACACTTCAAGACATATTATACAATACTTTCGACGTATTTGCAAGAGTTATTTGAAAAAGATGTAAATAAAATTCTCATATTTTTGATATTTTTTTGTGTTAAATTGCATAAAAGCATTTTTGAAAATTTGTTAAAAACGTCAAGTAATTTATCAGAACAAATGTTTGAAAATACAAATAAAAAATGTTATAATATACTTGATGAAATAAAAAAACAGGTGAATTCAAATGAGAAAATTAACTGAAAAAGAAAAAAGAGTATACGATTATATCAGAGGTTCGATCGAGAGATGCGGATATGCTCCGAGCGTAAGGGATATAATGAGCGATCTTGGGTTCAGAAGTACGTCGACCGTACATTCATATCTAACAAGACTTGATGAACTTGGAGTTATCAGGAAGGAAGGCGGTAAAAGCAGAGCACTGCATATTGAATCGTCTTCTGACAAAATTCCTCTGATCGGAAAAGTTACTGCCGGAAAACCGATCCTTGCTGAAGAAGATTTTGAGGGTTATATCGGTTTCGATGCTTCTGCATTCGGATACAGACGGAATGATTTATTTGCACTGCGAATAAAAGGCAGCAGTATGATAAATGCCGGGATCATGAACGGGGACGTTGTGATAGTGGAAAAGAGAGATTTTGCCGAAAACGGTGAAATCGTAGTTGCAATGATCGGAAACGAAGCGACGGTGAAGCGATTTTTCCGTGAAGAAGGAAGATACAGACTTCAACCGGAAAATAACTCTATGAAACCGATATTCTGTGACAATATCACCATTCTCGGAAAAGTAATCGCAAGTATCAGGGTTTATTGAATAACGCAGACAAGGCGATTTTAAAATATTTTACCGAAAACAAGAAGGAGAGTAACTTATGCCGGGGAAAAAGGACAGATATGTTGATCATAAACTCGTCAGATACACGGTATTTGATGCCATAAGTGGTTTTCTGAAATTTCTAAAACGTTTTTTTTCAAAGAACAACTTACTTAATTCAATTAAAAATGCATTTGGCGGTTTTCGTGAGTATTTTGTTTTTTTCGCTGCACTCCTGCTTGTTCAGATGCTTTTCTGGTCGTCAGTAATATTTACGGATTCACGTATTGCGACTCTGAGACATGATGCATCGGATAAAAACGAGTATGATGTTCTCATCTGTGGACTTGATGAAAGTGAATGGACAAAATTATATAATTCTGAGTTTTACATCAAGGACAATCTTGCAGTTGGCGAAAGACTTTACGAGTCCTATTCATATGAAACTTATTCAGACACGGATGGGACAAAGCAAGTAAATGTAAGTTTTGTTCTTCCGGAAAGCACTGAGTCATACAGCAATGCATTCATTTCAAAGTATAAACTAAACAGATTTTCCGGAAGGGTATATTTCGGCGAATTAATTTCTTCTGCTGACGCAGAAAGAAATTTTTTATCAAATGGAATTCTTGTACTCTCGGGACTCGGAATCCTGTCGGCAGTTATACTTCTTGTTCTTTTTATCATAAGGATAAATCATTATAAATTCAGGTACGGGATTTATATGTCATTCGGTGCTTCTTTCGGAAAACTGTTTGAGATCACAGCGTGGGAACTTTTCTCGATTGCGATCATAACATTTATACCGTCATTTCTGCTGAGTCTTGGCATCTCCGCACTGATTATATCCGGGAGCGGAGGGGTTTTATCAGTAAATCCGCTTCATGCGATCAGCGCAGTATTTTGGATTTTTATTGTTATTATTACTGCTGTTTTACCTTCTGTTGCCATTTTGTCAAAGCAGGCCCCGATCGTTCTTTTACGCGCAGAGGACAATTCAAATCTCGTTTCATCTCCACGTCGATCTTTCAGAATATTTCAAAAAAAATTTCCTGTACAGTATGAATTGTTCGGATTCTGGCGTTTCAGAAAATATTATGCCGGTCTTTTGGCATCAGCGTTTTTTTTCAGTTCACTTTTTCTTTGCGGTATCTTTATTGCCGACTTATCGGCAGAGAAAGAAAGTACCCCGTTGCCTCAGTTTTATTTATCAGATGAATCAAGCACCGATAAAACGGAAAGTGAAGGACAGATATACTCTGACGAAATTGAAGCGGGAACAATACAGAAGATACTGTCTTTCGATAATGTTGACTGTGTGACGTGGGAAGAGTCCACGTATGCTACCGAAATTTTTGCACATCTCGTGCTTACGCAGAAGCAGTCTTCTGCAATTTCGTCAAAACGCATACCGGCAAAACAGGACGGAATGTATGCAGATAATAATTTTAAATTTCTATGTGTAAATCAGCTGCTGTATTCTCAGCTTTCTGCAGAAGGCAGCGATATGTGGCATATCGAAGGCGATCTTGCATCAATTTATTCCGCTGATGAATGTGTTGTAGCTGTTTCCCGGGAAATTAACAATCAGCCTCTCCTGAATTTCAAGGTCGGAGATAAAATAATTATCGGAATATTTGATGATTGGGGACAAAAAATCAAATTCCAGAAGTATGACCGTAAATACATTCTTAAACAACTTCTTTCAAATGATAATGTTTATTATAATTTTATCGAAGCGCGTATAGGCGCAATAATTGACACGGCAGACGGAGACGACGCATATTCAATTGCTGTATCTCCCGCTGTTTACAGTAAACTTACGAAACGTACTGAAAAAATTGAAGAATTAAGCATTTATCTTAAAGACAATATAACGAAAGAAGAGAAAAGCCGTGCCTTTTTTGAGATCAGGAATATACTGCCTTTTTCCGACGGCTATACACTTACTGACACGTCAGAAGATCTGAAAAGAACGGCAGTCATAGGTGTTGCTTCTTATCTTCCGGTATGTTTCGGTTCTTGCCTAACACTTCTTGTGGCATTGCTTGTATGGTTTTTCTCACAGTCAATGTTCGGAACAAAACGCTGTAAGGAAACTTATATGCTTTCTGCGTTTGGCGCGACCGACAGGCAGCTTGGAAGCCTTTATCTTTTTTCCGGAGGAGTGCTTGCAGCCGTTGCTTCGCTTGCTTCCGCTGCCGGAGGTGCCTTGCTGAATTATCTCGTCTATTATTTCATCAACGTATTCTTACCGTCACTTGGATTTGGTGAATCTGTGCGATATGTATACAAACTTTCAATCCGGGCTTTATTACTATGTGTTGCGGTTTCCGCCGTCAGCGCAATGCTTTCAACGTATCTCCCATTCAGAAAGTTCCGTTCCGATCGCGACCGTGTTGCCCGTCTTACAGCAGGAGAAGCAAGATAAAATCAAACAAATGACATTTAA
>JAKSOD010000069.1 GCA_024405755.1 Clostridia bacterium | reverse complement strand
GTTCGAGGGAAGAAGTAAGAAGGAAGAAGTAATAAGTAAAAATCCCTCGAACTTGTGCCCGATGTTCTTACGGGAGAAATCAAGAAAAACCGAATAGGAACAGAAAAAGAGGGACTCACTGACATCATGTCGGCGGGTCCCTCTTTTGTTCAATTGTTCAACTGTGCCAAATATACATTTAGCGTTTCGGATTTCTTTCTTACGCCGGCACATACCGGACATCCGGCTTCCTGCGTCCCTGCACGAGAATAAACCACAGCACGCCATTCGTGTCCTTCACTGCACTTCCACCACACCTTTTTATGACTCCCACACGAAACCATTTCCGGTTTCAGATTGCCGTTGCGTTCGGGATGCCATTCCTCGGAAAGCATCGGCTTCAGCGTTTTCAAATCATTGAATCCGGCTAACACTTTTTTGCCTGAACAATAAGGGCACAGAGTATTATTCGCGGTCCTTGACGCAATGACGGCTTGCCACGAATGCCCCTTTTCACATTTCCACCATACTTTTCTGTTGCAGAAAGCGGTCACGTCCCGGGGCGTAATAGGTTTGTTTTTGTCAGTATCCCATTGGCTCGCGACATTGGGAAAAAGCGTCTGAAGGTCGTTGAAACCGAATTCAACCGTTTTCCCGGCACAAACAGGACATCCGTTGCCACGGACCCTGGAGGCAACACCAGCCTTCCATTCATGACCTTTTTCGCATTTCCACCAATAACGTTTCACGGAACCGGCAAAGATTTCTGCAGGGGTAACAGGCAGATTCTTATTCGGATGCCATTCATGCGCAAGCAGAGGATATTCCGTGGCAAAATCATTGGTCCCCGAAACTACAACCCGGTTCTGACATACAGGGCACAGACATCCCTCTGTACGAGCTTTTATGGTTGCTTGCCACTCGTGACCGTAAGAACATTTCCACCAGACTTTTTTGTGAGATCCGGACAGTATTCTGTCTACGGACAAATCTCCGTTCTTTTCGGTTAACCATTCTGAAAGTAATTCTTTTTTTTCGTTTGCTTCGCAATAATCCGAAAAACTAATTCCTTTATTCATAAAGCTTTTTCATTTGTCATATGTGCTATAGTACTCATTCCAGCACGAACGGCATAATTGTCCCATCCCACGGATATAACATTCTCTTTTATCCACAGGTGTATCGCGACTGATATCGGTCATTTCATGGCAAACGATGCAGGTTTCATATTCATCTGCTTTATTATTTTTATTTCTTTTGCATTTTCCGAAAAACAGCATACCGTCACCTAAAAATCTGTTTTCTTTTGTTTTATGCTCTTTTTTTCTGCGATTTTCGCTCGTATTCCGCGTAATACCATTCGAGAAAATCGTCGTGCATTTCCTCACCGCGCAGTCTTGCACGTATTGCGTCATCCTTGTCGTCATATCTTCCGAGCCAGTAGCGCTTTTTCTTGAAGCTGATATATGCGATCCATTTTCCGCTTTTTTCCTGAAATACACCGGGATATCCGCTTTTGTTATTGACTCTCGGCTTTTTGCTTCGTTCCAGAATCGTCACGGACGTATTATCAATAAGCCGCAGAGACTCCAGCATCCGTTCGATCTGATAGCATCCGCAGCTGACAGTGTCTCCGTTTTGAAGTTCGTTCTGACCGACATTCGTTTCGTTTCCACAGTCACATCGGCAGGTCCAATAGTGTTCGGTGGAATTGGTATTTAATTTTCCGGCGTATCCGATGACGGTCAGGCGTCCGAAACGTTTGCCGATATAATCCTTGAGAGGTGGATTCGATAAGCAGCCACAGGAACGCACTTTACCTTTCCGCAGACGGTTACACGACACTTCCGTATCATTGCCGCAGTCACAGTGGCATTTCCATACGACACTGCCGCCGTCGGCACGCTTGTCGGTCGGCTCGATCACGATCAGTTTTCCGAACCGCTGACCGCTGATATCCTTGATAGACCGTTTTCCTGCTTCTGCTTTGGCACAACCGCAGCTTATCACCTGACCGGATGTCAGATTGCCTACGGATTCTTTTATTTCATTCCCGCAATCACAGCGGCAAAGCCAAAGAAAGCTTGTCCCGGATTTTTCATCAAGTCGGCGTATTGCAGTCAATTTTCCGTATTTTTGACCTGATATATCTTTGATTCTTTTTATGTTTCGCAAACAGCCACAGCTCTGTACCTTTCCGGAACGGATCTTTCCCGCTTCCGTGTAAAACTCTTTTCCGCAATCGCACCTGCAGCGCCATAGCGTCACACCCTTGCGCTTTCTATCCGTCTTTTCAATGGCGACAGCCATACCAGAGCGAAGACCAGTAATATCCTTTGACGTATTAACCGAAGAAGATGTATAATTGTCATCCGTATTCAATTTACATCCTCCTTTTCAAGAAATCCCGCTTTGCATAAAGCAAGCGGGATCATTTCATATTGCATCTTACGAGCAGCCAGTCGCCCGTTTTTTTATCTTTTGCAAAGAGTGTAAGATCGTGTTTTTCATCTATCAACGTCTTTGCTTTTGCGTTTTTTGCGTGCTTGACCGTTGAGACGGTATAGGTGAATTCATACCCCTTCATATCGGTCACTACGACCGTATCTCCGATGTCGATCTTGGGGATAAAATCAAACTGTCCGTCAGAATCGACTCCGCCGATGATGAGCGTTCCTTCGTACGGATTGCCCGTAAAAACGCACGGTACTTTTTTCACCGCGTTTCTATCCCATGAAGAACGCACCGGAAGCTTAACCGAAAAGCGCGGAACGGACAACAGCGCCGAATAATCCTGCCCATTATACGTAACAGCGGGCATAGTATTGTTGAAGCGCTCTTCTTTGATGCCGACCGTTCTTGTCGGGAGCAAACTTTCCAGATGCGTCACAGTTTCATCGCAGTTCACTTCTATTTTTGCTGAAGAAATGAGTGCTGAAATTAGGAAAACAACTGACACAAGCAAAAGCGCGAGACCAATCAGAAGCAGAACTTTCTGAATGGCGTCATATTTATCCTTCATATGCTTTTCTTCTGCGTCCGCTGAGAACAACCAGAACGATACCTGACAGTGCCATCAGCATAATCCAGAAATAGATTCCTGTGGAGTCACCCGTTTGAGGCGGCTCGGGCGGATCGCTTGTCAGGGTATTGGTGATCTGAATCGTATTGGCATCGGTGCTTTGAACGGAAACTTTATAACCCTCCGGAACATCACGTTCTACTGCAGTCCAGGTGTATTCGCCGTCCGTCTCCCAAGTATATGCCCAATCATTTTCAGCCGTAAGTGTTACGCTCTTATAGAGTTCTCCATTTCTGAGAATGTCTACGGAAATGCTGTCGGGACGTTTGTCAGTTTGTGAAGCATCGCGCCAAAGCTTGACAATCTTCATTTCTCCGACCTGCGGCTCAGGTTTTGTCCCGGGCTTCGGAAATGCGTCTACGTCATATATCCATTTTCCGTCATCTCCGAGGTTCGGAACAGAGATGATATAAGAAGCAAAGCCGGCAACTTCGTTTTCTGCATCGCCGACATAATAAATACCCACAGGCAGAGAATCGAAACCTACGATACCGTTTTGATCAGTGATCAGCGTCGCGGCAGGGGCAATCTTGTCAGCTGCGATATAGGCGGATACGGTATCCCGTACCTCATTCCATTCGCTTTGCGCTTTAATGCCGTTGATTTCGATAGGATATCCTGAGAAGGATCCGGTCATACCGTACTGATAATCCGCAGTAACAGACGCGATCTGCCAGATTCTGATTTCGAGTCCTGCGACGGGTTGACTGTCGATAGCGTACGTCAGTTTCAAAGAACAATCCTTTGCTGGATCAATCGGCTCCTTTGCATCGGCGGTAGAGAGAGCAAACGTCGTGTTTACTGCACTGACGGTAAAAAGGAAAGCAGATACAATAGCCAAAAACGTTCTGAAAAGTCTTTTTTTCAAAGTAATTCCTCCTCTGTGGTATCTGAAGACGTCTTCTTTTTCGGCGGACGCTTCAGCATAACTGTCAAAAACATAATAATAATTAACGGGAGACCAAGATAGAAAGCAACAATCAGCTGATCCACAAGGACTGCCTCTGAGATTACGGTCGCTCCTTTTTTCTCTGTGGCTATGCGGTGCCCTCTGACAAGCAAACGATGAGAATTGACGGCGTATGGCGTACAGGTGACAAGCGTACAGTAGTCATTATCTTCTGATATAATGAGATCTCCAAGTTCGTTGGGAATGACCGTCCGGATCTGATCGACCTCATAGGTCAGCACTTCGTTCAGAATATTCAGTGTAAACGTGTCGCCTTCCCGAAGTTTGTTCAGATCGGTGAAGAGTTTCGCACTCGGCAATCCTCTGTGACCGGAAAGAACACAATGAGTATTCATGCCTCCTGTCGGCAGACTCGACCACTCAAGATGCCCGATCCCTATCTGCAGTATGTCAGAGGACGTCCCGTGATATATCGGAAGAGAAACGCCGATGCTCGGGATGTCAACGTATCCCATCAAGCCGTTTCCGGATAATTTTATCTCGTTATAATATCGTTCCTGCAATTCGTTAGGAAGTGCAAAGTCGTCATCCCGCATGTTCAATGCCGCGTTATAGTCCACGGCGGAAGCCCAAATCGCTTCATAATCCGCGTCGTCTATGTCGGCAAGCTGTTCAGAGAATTCGTTTACCGCCTGGGTTGCGTGTTTCAGGTTCCAATAGTTGCTGAATGAGGGATACAGCAGCAAGGACAAACCTATAATGAATGCAATTATAAGGATTTTTGTAATTGTCTTCAGTTTCATATCATAGGGTTCTCCTTGCCGTTGTATCTCCCGGGGCAAACGCCCCGGGAGCCAACGGATAATTGGTTTTGATTCAGATTATTACTGAAACATCAGGCAGATAATCAGCC
>JAKSOD010000068.1 GCA_024405755.1 Clostridia bacterium | reverse complement strand
TTCATTTGCCGAGCAGGATTTGCGGGGCTGGATCACGTAAGTGAGACAGCCCCGATTTATTTACTGATGAACAGTCTCAGCGGAAATTATTTCTCCCACGGGAAGACGTACTGGGTCAGACCGAGTTCGTCGCGGACAGCGCAGATTTCCTTCTGAACGGATTCGTTGATCGGGACACCGGCAGCGCGGGCGAGGCGGACCATATGCTCTTTTTCACCGGCGGTATAGATGCGCTCGGCTCCGGGAGCTTTCTTGGAGTTACGGACGGCGCGGATGATCTCGCCGGCTTTCTTTCTGCAAACATCTTCACCGAGGAAGTGGTTGGTGTCGATAGCGATGAAGTAGTGGCCGAGGTGATAAGGACGGAGGTTGCCGTTCTCATCCTTGCCGTTCAGCATCTTGCCGTACCAGCCATCCTGCAGGCAGGCGGAGAGCAGTTCGGTGACCATGGCGTAGCCATATCCCTTGTAACCTGCAAGGCTTTCGCCGATACCGCCGAGGGTGGTAAGAGCAGCGGTGCCCTTGCGGATCATTTTAAGTGCTTCGCCGGCGTCGCCTTCAACGGGGTTGCCGTCGAGACCGATCAGAGTGCCGGGATGAACGTGCTCGCCGATTCTCTCATAGTACTCGAACTTACCGTTCTGGGTAATGGAGGTAGCGCAGTCAATGAGGAAGTCGAAATCCTCGTCGGTGGGGATACCGATAGTGAGGGGGTTGGTTCCGAACATACCTTCAACGCCGAAGGTAGGAGCAACGGAAGGACGTGCGTTGGTACCGGTGATACCGATGCAGCCTTCTTTGCATGCCATCCAGGGATAGTATCCGGCGATACCGTAGTGGCAGGAGTTGCGGACAACGACCATACCCATACCGTATTTCTTAGCCTTATCCATAGCCATTCTCATGGACTTGTAGCCGATGACCTGACCCATGCCGTCGTGACCGTCGATAACGGCGCAGCATCCGTCGTCTTTGATGACTTCGAAGTTGGTTACGGGGTTCTGGATACCTGCCTTGATTCTGTCAAGATAGATGGGTTTGAAACGGTTTACACCGTGGGATTCGATACCGCGTTTGTCGCTTTCGAGGAGGACATCTGCGCAGATCTCAGCGTCTTCGCGGGGAATACCGTAACCCACGAAGGCATCGGTGACGAAGTTAGTGATTGTTTTCCAATCGACAATGTTTGTTTTTGCCATGATAAAACACCTTTCTTCTTCGGATAATTTATTATCCATATTCGACAGACATTATATCATTTTATTATTTGCATTTCAAGAGGTTTAAAAAAAAAAGTGGAATAATCGACAGAAAAATGCAAAAGACTCCGTTCTTATCCAGCGGGGGATAAGGTCAGAGTCTTTTTTAAAAAATCACATCTGATCGACGGGAACGGCACCTGAGAGAAGGTCGGCGGTGGAACTTGCGACAAAGTTGAGGTTTTCGTCTCCGAAGGCAGATACCATATGTGAGATATTCTGAGCATATGAAGTATCGGTCCCGTGCAGATCGCTTCCGACGGCGGCGATAAAGCCCTGATCCACCCACGACAGTAAGCGTTTACGTCTGAGCAGAGAGCGGATGCCGAACGCCTCGGCGTTTAACTGTCCGCGGAAACCGAGGGAAAAGACCTCCTCCGAAATTTTCGTGCGATAACGATCCGGGTGAGCGACTACGACATTGAAACCTGCGCTGCGTATTCTTATCAGAGTGTCTACGAGGGAAGTATCCATATCGCCCGGAAGTTCGATAAGCAGCGTATCGGTGCCGACGACGGTGAGCAGGTCGAGTTCGGGCATTTTGTCAAGGTTGCGGCAGAGAGTGACCTCGGCACCGAGATAGATAACGGGATCGTCGGGACGTTTTATTCTTTTGAGATCGCGAAGACATCTTTCACGGAGGAGGATAAAATCGCGGACTGAGGTGTATTTGGGATAAAAATGAGGTGTCGCCACAATAGATGTCATTCCTGCGCTGCGCAGCAGCGCGATCTGATGCTGAGATTCGGATGGAGAAGCGGAGCCGTGATCTGCTCCGGGAAGAATGTGTGAATGAAAGTCAATGATCGTACTTGCCATTTTTCTCCTCCATGGATAAGAGTTTTTTATTTTCTGAAAAGATATTTTGCATTCCATTCACCCGCGAGCATAAATGCCGCTTCGGAAGGATCACCGATAAGATCGGCACTTACCTCACCGCCCGAGCCGTCGGCAGTATCAGAGATCCGCCAACCATTTGTGACTTTGAAGTTTACGGATAAAAGACCGATGCCGGAATTGAATGCTTTTGCGGCGATAAAGTTCACGGAATCGGGGATATTGATGTCGGTAAGGAAAGGACAGCCCGTCAGCGCGTATTCTCCGATCGTCACGGCACCGCCGAGATCTATGCTTGTAAGTGAGATGCATTTGCTGAATGCATGGTCCGGAATTGCAGTCAGCGACGAGGGCAAAGTGACAGAGGTCACGGATTTACATGAAGAAAAAGCATTTTCTCCCATATAAGTCACGCCCTCGGGGACGGTGACGGAGGTGATTTCGGAACAGCCGGAAAAGGCGTGATGACCGATCTTCGTGACGCCTTCCGGTATCACGATGTCTCCGGAAATGTCCGACGGAGCGGCAAGGAGCCAGCATCCGACGACGAACATACCGTTTTTGCGGAAGTTCTGATTATCAAAAAGAGCGGTATTATTGAAAACGGAAACGCCGATCGTTTCGATTTCCGCGGGAAGCTCGACGTTGTCAAGCAGGGCGCAGTCAATAAAGGCGTTGTCGCCAATGGAACGGAGTGTTGACGGGAGTTTTACGGTTTTGAGCACACGGCAGTCAAAGAACGCCTTTTCACCGACGGATGTAACGCCTTCCGGTATCGTAACGTCTGAAAGTGAGTAGCAGCCGCTGAAAACGTACCCGGGGATTTCCGTTATACCGTTCGGAATGACAATGGAAGTGAGTGCCTTGCAGTTTGAAAAAGCGGACACTCCGAGGGAGGTAACCGTATCGGGAAGAGAGAGGCTTTCAAGTTTTGTGCAGCCGATGAAAGCGTTTTCTCCGACAGTGGTGAGGTGCGGCGGGAGTTCGATCCCGGTCAGGGACGAGCAGCCGGAGAAAGCATTTTTCCCGATGGAGGTCACGGTGTCCGGCAGAGTCACGGAGGAAAGATAGCGGCATTCCATAAAAGCACCGTCGCCAAGTGCGACCACGGTCATTCCGCGGTGCTTTTCGGGAACTGTGACTTCGGTAAGAGTTTTATCGCAGGAAATAACGGCGCATGTACCGTTGCCGAGTGCTTCAAAACCGATACCGCCGTCGGCGCAGCCGCCGAATGCGAAAAGCATAAGCAGCAGAGCAGATGCGCAGAGTCCGGCAGTGATGCTGCGTGGGAAGATTTTTTTCATAGTTAAGATAATTGCCTTTCCCGAATGGGGGCACGTGCGGCGTGCTTCCCGCTCAGAATAATTGTTTTTTATTTTATCATTAATTATTTCCTGTGTCAATATTTCTGAGCAAATAGTAAACAGAAAAAATAGAAATTCAGTTAAAAAACTTGAAATCAACCGCTGAATGTTGTATTATTATATTCAGAAAGAAAAAAATCCGCAGCTCTGCCGGCGGCGGATACTCATACAGAACAGAAAGGAAGAGAGAAAATGAAACTTTCCGTGCTTGAAAATCTTTACGCAGCGAAAACTCTTGACGAATCACTGAGTATACTGACGGAACTCGGTGTGCATACGGTTGAGATCGGAGCCGGAGGCTATCCCGGAAAGGCGCATTGCAATCCCGCTGCGCTTCTGAACGACGAAGCGAAATTCAACGAATTTGTCGGGACTTTCCGCCGTCACGATGTTGAGATCTGTGCGCTTGCCTGCCACGGCAATCCTCTGCATCCGGATCCCGCCACGGCGGAGACTTATACCCGCGAGTTCCGGGAAGCGATCCTGCTTGCGGAGAAGCTCGGTATCCATACCATTATCGGATTTTCCGGTTGTCCCGGTGACAGCGAAGGATCAAAGTATCCGAACTGGGTGACCTGCCCTTGGCCGGACGATTTTCTGAAAATTCTCGACTGGCAGTGGAACGAAAAACTGATCCCGTACTGGAAGAAAATGAGCAAATTTGCGTGTGATCACGGAGTGGATCATATCGCGTTCGAGATGCACCCCGGATTCTGCGTATATAATCCCGAAACACTTCTGCGTCTGCGTGCCGCCGTCGGTGACGTGATCGGAGCGAATTTCGATCCCTCTCACCTGATCTGGCAGGGAATGGATCCCGTGGCGGCGATAAGGGAACTGAAAGGTGCGATCTATCACGTTCACGCAAAAGATACGAAGATAGATAAGTACAACACCGCCAGAAACGGCGTTCTGGATACGAAGCATTACAGCGACGAACTGAACCGCGCGTGGGTATTCCGTACGGTAGGATTCGGCAACGGCGAGAGTTATTGGAGAGATCTGATCTCGAATCTTCGTCTTTGCGGTTATGACGGAGTACTGTCCATTGAGCATGAGGACAGCGTGATGACCATAGATGAGGGACTCCGCAAGGCAGTAGCCTTCCTTGCCCCCATGGTAATGACAGAAGATAAACCCCGCACCATGTCATGGGCGTGAGCAGAGAATTCTGCCGTGTCCGTTGATTTGACGGGCAAACTTTTCGGGGGTTGGATCACGGAAGTGAGACACCCCCCCTTCCTTTTTGCACCGACCGTCAGGGACTGAAAAAAGAAAACGCCGATGTTAAACGCCGATGTCCGGTCGGCGTTTTCCTTTTTTCAGGCTGGGGCGTTTTGAACGATAATATGATAAAAGAGATGCGGTCGCAGGGAGTGCTTTGATTAAAAAGGTTACAGAGGAGACGCGATCGTGGGGGGATTTTTGGAAAAATCCCCCCACACCCCCAAAAACTTTTGATAATATGTTTAATGAGGCGTTAATTTAGGTTCAGAACGTGCTGTCTCTATGAGAC
>JAKSOD010000067.1 GCA_024405755.1 Clostridia bacterium | reverse complement strand
ACTAAACGTAGATAACGTCATCATCTCCTGAGGAACAGAAAGCGTCTCCGGACCTTTTACAATCGCATAGAACGAACCGATTAAAAGCCCCACAATCATAAAAATCGTCTGGGCGCGGAAACGTTCAAAGCAGAACCTGATAGCCTTCGTACAAAGAGCAAAACCGACCACAGCCCCCGCGAAGAAGATACAAAGGGCCGGAAGACAGGAGAAATCGAGGTGAAGAACCGCACTTACTGCTGAAATCAGCGGAACATACAGACCGAAGATTAACAGAAGCGTCGAGCCGGAAATACCCGGAAGCACCATCACTGAAACAGCCAGAATTGCCGCGACAAAAAGAATCACTGCAAGAGGCAGCGTGATATGCGAAATATCTCCGACATCAACAACCCCGCGTAACTGAACTAAGAGCGGAACAATACAGAGACCAATAATCGTAAAGAAACCCCAGCGGAGTTTTCCTTTCAGAGCTTCACGTTCCTCATAGATTACAATAGGAATCGCCAGAAGAGTCAGCCCTAAAAAGAACGAACTTAACGCATAGATGTTTGCCTCAAAGACCGTTGAAAGAACAACGGCACAGACTGCAAAACCGCAAACCCATCCAAGACCAAGCTTAATCAGAAACGGCAGGGCTGCGAGTTTCTTCTCTTTTTTTCCGAGCAGAAAATCATTTACGGATGCAACAAACTTCTCGTAGAATCCTAAAAGAAACGCAATAGTCCCGCCGGAAACGCCCGGAACACTGTCCGCGGCTGCCATGCAGACGCCGCGAAGGAAATCTTTTATCGTACCTAAGATATTCATTTTCTTGTTTTCCTCACTTTCACGGCAACTCCGCGATTTGATGCAAGCATTTCTGATGCACTCATAACCGCTTTTCCGGTTGCTGCATAATTTTCTCCGACAACAAAGACCTCATCTCCTTCACGGATACGTGAATCACATTCGGCAACACCCGGCGCTAAGATGTCCCCCTGTGGAATAAAGCCGGGTGATATGGTAATTCTGTAGCCGGAAATCCGTTCCCAGCCTTCGTGAGTCGGACGGATAAGTCCTGTTGCAGGGTCTGTTGTAAACAGCTGCTGCTTCTTTAAAAGAACTTTGACCTGCGGATACCTGCCTTTTACAACCAGACCTTTGGTATCAACTTCGCAGCCGAACTGCCAGAGAAGTGTTCCATGGATGAAATCATTTTTCATCCTGTGTGAGCCTTCGAGTGCGTTGTTCAGTGCCCGAAGCGACTCCTGAGAGAGAGGCCGCTCATCATTACAGGTGATTTCAAGCGGGATGTTCAAAGCTTTTGCAGCGGCAAGGACAACTTCTTTTGCGCCGCCGTCTAAGTGGCAGATAATGCGCTCGTACTTGTGCGCCGCAAGGTATGCAGAAACCCGTTTGATTAACACACGCTGTTCTTCGGCGTCCCAGAATCCGGTCACGGGAACATCATAATGACCTGCCGGATAGACGAGTTCCAACTCACGCGGAACAATGCCTAAAGGCGATGTGACAATTACTTCATGTGCCCGTGAATCAACGACTCGTACAAACATCTGGTGAGACCGGGAAAGCGAGTACGGTTTTCTTGAGGCACACGGAAGAAGAACGCAGACATCGTTTCGCGGCGGATGATAGCGGGATGTCAGCCGCTCTTCAAAGAGGTCAATTTCGCGGCGGTAGATGGATTCACCTGCATTTGCCATAAAGCGTGAACTTCTCACAGCCGGAAGGGCTGCATCGAATGCTTCGCTTTTGTCGATTCTGCGTAAGAGTTCAACCTGAGGCGCGTGAAGCCGGCACCTGTTTTCCACAAACTCACGCATCTGCCCGCGTTCAATCCAGAGATGAGCTGCGGCAATTTCGCGTTCGAGGGCTAATCTGTTGTGGAGTTTTAAATCATGATTTTTACATCCTTCGCAGCAGCATACACCTTTGTCCATCCATGAGGCATCGAACTCGCCTTCGGGAAGACAGAATTTTCCCTGCACTGATGCGAGGTCAACAGCAGTGTAATCGAACAAATCAAATCCGCAGTAGATGAGCATCGCGACATTTGAAGGAAGGGCAGAGGCTGGTGCATAGCGTGCCGCATCAGGTCTGATTTTAGCAAAGATTTCTTCGTAGGTCTCCAAAAACCGCTTTGAGTCATCTAAGGTATTGTTCCAGTTTGCAAACAGATACACTGAGGCGTCCGCTGAGGCGTCAGTTTTCGGGTGAACGGCTGACGGTTCTTCACCTGCGACGACGTATTTTTCCGCGTCGGACGCCGGGGCGGATAACGGCATATTAGAGAATGCCCTTTTCTTTAAGGAGGGAAAGAGTTCTTCTGTCTCACAGACAGCGGGCGTTGAGATGACTGTGTCTTCACTGATTCTCAGGTTTCCTATCCGTGCGAGAAAATCATGTTTTCGTACGTCAAAGACCGTCATGTAAAGATTTCTGCCTCCGGGAATGCTTTGCGGAAGGTATCAGCCCATTGTTCAGTGGTTGAGATGGTGACTTTCGTCTGCGGATTTGTCTCAAGCAGACCTTTTAAGCCCTTTATACCGTACTCCATCATAACCTCATCCCATGCCGGAACTTCGGCAAAACCTGCCGGAAACGTCTCGGCAAGTTCGTAAGGAAGGGGTCCGAACGGCGGTTTAAACTCGATGACCTCATTAAAGCGGGACGGAATCGGACCTCCTGCAGCGACTAAGATTTCATCAGAGAGTTCGATGCGGGAAATCATTTTGTGGTACCGGGAAACTTCAGGGCGAAGACATGACTCTGAGCCGCGGTAGAAGAAGCGGCGTTTGGTTGCACAGTCGTGCTTCGCAAGTTCGGGCATGCGTTCAAGCATTCTCCTGTATCCGTCTAAGAGTTTCGGATGTGCTCTGCAGCGCTCGTCAACTAATTCCATAAGCGTCCCTTCGGCGATTGCAGCGCGGACTCTTGATATTTCAGCCATAGTTACTGCAAGGTTATGCTGAGCTAAGAGTTTCTGGCGGTCCGGGGATTTTTTCAGTTCTTCAGCGGTATGGCTTCTGCAGACCGGACAAGCGCAGGGAAGTTCTGTCATTTCATCGAGGTGGAGCGTGCCTGATGGCGTTATGTAGCGTCCGTCTTTTGCATAGAGGGCGTATGCAGCCGAGTCAAAAACATCGCATCCGCATGCGGCTGCAAGTGCGAACATCGAGGGGTGTCCTGCGCCGAAAAGATGCACACACGCGCCCGGGGCGAGACCTTTTTTCGCGTTGATGATGACATCGACCAAGTCACGGTAGCGGTATGCCTCCATTAAAGGAACAACAGCTCCGACAGGGCAGTATGTGTATCCGAGCTCTGCTGCACGGCGTCCTGCCTTTTCGCGGAGATCTCCGAAGGTTGCCCCCTGAACGGGACACGCCAGAGGCGCGTCTTCGCCGAAGATGCGTTTTGCCTCTTTCAGCCTCTCCCAGGTGATATCCATCTCGCGTTCAACATCTTCACGCGCTTCGTCGGGAAGAGTCGGAATATCTAACGGCACCCAGATGTCGCTTCCGATTTTTTTCTGGAAGGAAAGTGTTTCTTCGTTGGTGATATCGACACTTCCGTACACCATCATCTGAAACGAGCCGGAGTCGGTCATGATAAGACCGTCGAAGCCTAAGACATCATGGAGACCGCGGGTTTCTGCCTGTTCTCTGAACTCTTTGCTTTTCGAGAAGATGTAGGCGTTAGTAATAATTCCTTCAACGCCCATTTTTTTCATCTCCGCCGGAGGTATTATCTGGAGATGCGGGTTTACGACCGGAAGAAGTGCAGGAGTACGCAGCTGACGCTCGCCTGCTTTGAGTTTTCCGATTCGTCCCGCTATATCTTTATGAATTACTTCAAATGTAACTGCCATGGCTTAGTTCTCGTAAATATTTGTCCTTCAAAGGTCTGGATGGTGCAGGTCTCAGATTCCCATGTTTTAGGCGGAAGTCCTGCTTTGATGCAGGTCTGATCTAAAAATTCTTCTGCATTCCATTCCCATTCAACGGCAACCTGTGGAAGAAGAAGACCGCGGTATCCGCGATATTCTGCAATCAGCCCGTGTTTTCCGATTTCGATGCGGTTCGGGCGTTCATGTGCCGGCACTTCCAGTGTCTTTGGCGGGGCTAACACTGTTACCTCGATGTCGAGGGTTTCGAGTTCACCCGCCCCGACCGGATAAAACCGCGGGTCAGCACACGCCGCCTGATATGCGGCGTCTTTTAGTGCGTTGATAAGCGGAATTGAGGAGTACGGATATCCGATGCAGCCGCGCAAAGCCCCGCTGCTGTTCAGCGTTACAAAAACCCCTCGCGGTTCGCTGAATACGGCAGGAGGCATACTGTACGCTGCTTTTTTGCCGGTAACTGCTTCTAAAACGAAGGATACTGCCGCATCGACTGCGTACTTTCCTTCCTCTTCGGTTAACAGGTTCATTGAAAAAAAGGTTATTTCTGGTTGTCGACGATGTCTTTGATGCTTGCTTCAAGAACGTCGAGACCGCGTCTTACGTCATCTAAGTTCTTTCCGCCGGTTAAGATAATCTTTCCGGAGGAGAAGAGAAGGGCAACAATCTTGGGGTCTTTGATTCTGTAGACAAGACCGGGGAACTGTTCAGGTTCGTACTCGATTGCTTCGAGAGAGAGTTTGGCGACGATTCTGTTTAAGTTGATGAATTTTCCGATATCGTAAGAACAGACGATGTTGGTGACTGCAACTTCCGGTTTATCTAAGAGTTTGACGCCTGCATCTTTGAGGGATGTTAAGACTTTGACTAATCCTTCGTCAAGGGACCCCTCGTTTCTGATTCCGGTAAGGACGACTTTTCCGGAGGAGAAAATTAATGATGCCATACGCGGTTCTTCGATTCTGAATACTGCACCGGGGAAACGCTTAGTGTTAAGTTCGCATCCCTCAATTTTGCTGGATATTTCTGCGAGATTGATTTCGTCTGCAATTACTCCGGATGCGACGATATTTTCAATCTTCAGAGTGGGGTATGTATTAACCATCTTTATATAATTTGATATGACGGATGATAATACTTTTTATCGATGATATATATAGTGCGGGTGTTCGCGGGCGGACATTTGAGGTTGGATTGGGGTTCGTTTTGGAAACGGG
>JAKSOD010000066.1 GCA_024405755.1 Clostridia bacterium | reverse complement strand
TTCTTTATGCGTGAGCCGTCGAGAGTGGATCCTGCAACAAGGTCGAAATATTCTCTCAGATCAAAGTGCTCGAGGATTCTTTCTGCAAAAACCTCCGGTTTTGAAGTGGCGAGAATGATCTTTTTCCCTGCTTTTTTCAGTTCGGACAGCATCTTCGAAACACCGGGATAGATTTCGTTTTCAAACAGTCCGCGATCGGAAAAATATTCGCGATAACGGCGTATTGCCTCCGGGCAGTCTTCCTTTCTGAAACCGAAATACCTCATAAACGATTCGTCAAGAGGCGGTCCAATAAATGGATAGAGACTTTCTCTGTCGGTTATTTCGATCCCATAGGTGCGCAGGGAGTACATAACGGAATTGGTGATTCCGAGTCCCGGGTCAGTGATAGTTCCGTCAAGGTCAAACAGAATATGTGTATACATTTGCTCTCCTGAGACATCAGTCTGTGAATTCGTAAACCCATACTCCGCCTCCGCTGACGGTAACGTAGTATTCTCTTTCGTTGCCGTCGGCGTTGCTGAATCTGACGTAGGTTCCTCCTGATTTTCGGGGACTTACTGCTGCAATATTGTTTTGACCGATTTCAACGGCGACAATAGAATCATCCTCCACGGTATATGACCATTCTCCGTCTCCGAGGTCAATCGTTTTTGTATTGTCGGATGCACTTATCAGCGCAATGATCACGAAAATGATCAGTATAAGAACAAAAAGAATCAACGCAGCGGTACGAAGTTCCTTTTTATCAAGGAGTATGAAAATGAAGAAAAGGGCAAGGAAGACACTGCATATGCAACTGAGAATGTGATGCGGAAAGTTCCATACCGCCATAGTGAAGTACATCACGCAGGAATATGCAAAATATCCGGTCGCAACGGAAAGAACGAGGACGCTGAGCCAATTCTTCTTTTTAAGCAGGAAGGCAGCGGCGGCACCCGGCAGCGTCAGCAGGGTTATTTTTGCCCAATAACCGTAATATCCGAACAAGGACCAGCCGAGAGAGGAAAAAGGCACTTCAATAAGGTAAATCAAAGGTTGGCTGACAAGGAAGAAAACGAAGCATTTCAGAGAGGCTTCCCACCATTTATTGCAGTTTACGACGATAAAAATGGCAAATACGAACCACCAGTCGAGGTAAACAGCGATATCCTGAACGGAAGTGTCGTTGAAGAGTGGTACGATATTCACAAATGCTGTATATATCGCGGCGGCGGCGGAGAGAATGAGGACCCGACTCCACGTCATATTGAAATTGCCGAATAGTTTTTTGATTTTACCCATTTTTGTTTCCTTAATGTCTACCCCATTGAAAAATGTGAGGAATTACATTGAAATTATATCATAAAACAACGGTTAAATCAAGGGAAAGCATAGCAGGAAGATAGAAATGGAAATATGCGGATCAGCGTCAGTCAATGTAGAATGTCATATTTACAAGTTGACGGATGTGGGATTTGTTTTGCCGAAATAATTCCGAACGTAACGCGATACTGCCGGGAGATTTAAGGTTTTACCTCAAATTCAATATCTCCCGTGCTTGTTCTGATCTCGCATCTTCCGCCGGTTGTTGTCTTAGGCACGTTGATCCTGCCGGTAGACGTTTCGGTGATAAATACCTTTTCGGTAAGCAAAATCCCTTTAACGTCTCCCGTGGTAGTCTTGATTATTATATCGGCGCCATCGGAATCAGAGATTATCACATTACCCGTGTTTCTTTCGAGAGAGATTTTTCCGTCAGCAATAACATTTTTCATCGAAATTGTGCCTGTGGTTCCGTTTGAAATCAGATCATTGCACGAAACATCGGTAAGTTCCGTTTTTCCGGTAGTCACGTTGATCTTCATTTTTCCTTTGCAGTTCGCATTAGAGACAGTCACTTTACCGGTGGTCGCTGACAGGTCGATCATTCCCGCAGACGAGTTTTTGATTTCGATGTTTCCCGTTGTTGTCTTGACTTTTATTGTTCCCGAAGCAGAAGCGGAGTTGTTGATATCTCCGGTGCTTATCGAAATATCAATGCTTTCAAAACCAAAATCATTTGGTATTTCTATGTTTCCCGTGGTACCTTTAATTACAAGCAAAGAGTAGTCGCTCTGCGGCAGATATACTGTTATCTTGGGAGTTCCGATCGATATGCAGATATATTCATACCATTTTTTGTCAGCATTTTGTCTGATGATCAGAGAATCATCTTGAACAGCAACGGAATATGCGGAATTTTTCTGTTCATAGCAAATCACTCTGCACGAATCGTCATCAGACGGAGCAAAGATAATATTTGACGTTTCGGTATCCATCAATATATTACTGAATTGTTCACTTGCCGTGTAAGTGTTTGTTTCATATTTTACAGTACTTAGTTTTGTGAAATCCCAATGATATGCCGCCATTACGGATGCAAACATAATCAGTCCGATAACCACAAGAGAAGCTGCAACAACAAGCCATATTTTCGTTGCTTTTCTCATTACGCTTCCTCCTTTTTTATTAAGCAGTTTTTGATCCGGATCGCAAATTTCTTCGTTAGTATCAAAATACCTTTTGTTGCCGCGCGGCATCCGAAGAACGTAAAGACCGAAAGTCCCGCACAGACAATTCCCGCGCCTGAAACAGCAATTCCCGTAAAGCCGTTACCGCCGCAAACAAAGACGATACCAGCCGCAATTCCGCCGACAGCACAGGCGCAAAGAGCAATTTGGATTGCCCACCAACCTATTATGATCGCCAATAATACCGCATAAATTGCAAGTACCACGGAAGCCGCGGCTATCAGGAGGGAAAGCCATATCGGAGAACCGAGTGCCAAAAGTACGATTTCCCATACTTTTAGGTTTTTCTTCGGAGTTATCTTTTCTTTTACAAGTTTAGTAAGCGGAATATCTGATATGATCTGCGATATAAGTTCATCTATGCTGCCGATCTCACCGACTGCCTCTTCTTCCGGAATTCCGTCTTCCATCCGGTCATCTATCATTTCACGGTAAAACGTCAGTCTTTCCCCGATGTCATCCTCGGGTAATCCTGACAATCCCTTGCGTAATTGCTCAAGAAACTCTTGTTTATTCATCGCCCTCATCCTCCTTGGTCACAAACCGATATATAGACATTATTTCCTTCCATTCGTTCTTGAAGTCCTCAATACGTTTTATTCCGTCGGCTGTAATGTGGTAATATTTCCGGAGTCTGCCATCGTGTTCCGCCGTACATACCGTCAGCATCTTTGAAATTTCCAATCGCTTCAAAATTGTATATAAAGTCGATTCTGAGAGTTCAAGATACGGTTTCATATCTTTGATGATCTTATAACCGTATGAATCTTCACTCTTAATTGCCGCCAATACGCACACATCCAAGAGTCCTCGTTTTAACTGAACATCCATATTATACCTCCTTTAATGATATACATCATATCACGAGGTGTGGCGTTTGTCAATAGGTTTCAGAAATTTTTCAGATTTTTGATTTTAAAAAAAGGGAACTGCGGCGGGGATCGTTCCGATGCCGCAGTTCCCTTTTTCGTTTTTACTGAATAAATGAGTGAGATGTCAACTGTCCCTTGCCGCGAACATCTTCCTTTGTTCCGTCAAACTCGGGATTGACATATTTTTGGTACCAACGCACCAGCTTTTCGTCAAGTGCGGCAATTTGTTCCGCGTAGTCGGGATTATCGATTTCGTTGCGGTATTCTCCGGGGTCACGGTCCAGATCATAGAGTTCATCCGGACCCGCCGGAAAACGGCGCACCAGCTTGATACTGCCGTCGCAGATCATCCGCGTGGCACCGTACTCGTCAAAGACAACTGCGTCGCCATTCTCGGTTTCGGGGATCATCTCGGTCAGAAGTCCGGCAAAACTGCGGCCGGGCATATCCGGGGTCTTTTCAAAATGAACGCCGCACAGGTCGAGCACGGTTTCAAATACATCGTAATGGCTGGCGTTTTCGCGGCGCACCGTACCGGATACTACTGTGCCCGGACAGGAAAAAATTCCCGGCACCTTCACGGAGGTGGCGTACATATTTGGGGGATAGGTACCGTTGCCCTTTCCGAAAATACCGTGATGTCCCATATTGCTTCCGTTGTCCGAGGTAAAGACCACAAGGGTGCTTTCCGTCAGCCCGAGACGGTCAAGTTCTCCGAGAAGCCGTCCGATGCTGTCATCCATGGCGGTGACGGCGGCAAAGTAACCGCGCAGGGATTCCTGCCGGTATTCATGCCAGGTTTCGCGTATCGGCGCGTAATTGGCATGGATAAAGCGTACCCCGCGGTGCGGTTTTTTCTTCCATTCCGCAAAACTCTGATCCACTCCCGCTACCCAGGGGTGCGGAGGATCCTCAGGTACGGAGTCAAATGGAAGTCCGTCATACATATCGATGTATTTTTTGGGATGGCATTCCGCTGCCCAGGGGGAGTGCGGCGCGGAGTAATGCACGCACAGGCAGAAGGGACGGTCTTTGTCAAATCCGTTCAGGAAGTCGATGGCGCGGTCCGTAATGAGATCTGTAACGTATTCGCCGTGTTTCATCGTCATCTTGCCGTCCTCGAGCATCACGGCATTGTAATAGTCCTGACCTCCCATGGCGCAGGTATACCAGCCGTCTTCAAAGCCGCACTGCGGGCGGTTGGCAGCTCCGGCATGCCACTTGCCCGAGAGAGCGCATTGCCAGCCGTTTTCGTGCAGAATTTCAGGGAAAGTTTTGTGATTTTTGAGATATTCAATGCCTTCGTCCCCGTCAAGCTGGGTCTTGGGCCAGAGATAGTCGTAGTCCACCTCGCTGTCAGGTTTTGCAAACATTGCCTTCAGATCATCGGAGAGGGCGGAGCTGTCACACTGTCCCTTGGCGAGCCAGTCGTGCACGCCGTGCTCGGAGGGGATTTTTCCGGTCAGAAGCGACGCACGGGCGGGAGAGCAGACCGGGGAAGCACAGTAAAAGTTTTCAAATCTGACACCGGAGTCTGCCAGACGGTCGAGATTCGGGGTTTTCAGGTCTGTGTTGCCGGAGCATCCCATAGCCCAGGAGCCTTGGTCATCGCTCAGCAGGAAAAGAACATTTTTGATCTGTTTCATTTTTACCCTTAATTTATGGCAACACCGCACAATTCACGGCTGACGCCTTGACTGCGCATATGCTTGCATCTTTTTCGTCATACTTCAGGGGACCTCTGAATATTCATCGCGGACGGGATCGCGGTGCTTTATTCCG
>JAKSOD010000065.1 GCA_024405755.1 Clostridia bacterium | reverse complement strand
CCCCTCAACCGTTTTGCGGTTAAGGGGATTTGGCCTGCCCGACAGGATTCGAACCTGCGGCCTCAAGAGTCGGAGTCTTGCGCGCTATCCAGCTGTGCCACGGGCAGAAATCGTTGTTTACCCGAATATTATACACTATCGATGTGATTAAGTCAAGAGTTTTCAATCAACAATATTCGATTATCTTATTGCTGTAAATTAAAAAATAATCTGAAAATAATCTGATAAATCTGCCTTTTTCAGAGCAAAAAGGGAAAATCATCTTGAAATAGCAAGCGAAAAATGATAATAAAAATTAAAACGATACATAATCGGTCAAAAAGATTTTCGGAGAATTTCATCAGGCGCACAATTTCAATTATTCTCTTTGTCCTTCTGACGATTGGTATGTTTTCCGCTGTCTCTGTATTAGCGGTAGTCCGGTTTTTGCGTATTTTTTAAAGAAAAAAGGAAATAATCGAAAAAAAGAGGTAAAAATTTATATTTTTCTCTTGACAAAGACGGTGTAAAAACATTATAATATAGAATGTCATTGTGTGTGGGCGTATTGTCGCTCAAATCGCAACGCTTCCGACAACACAACCAAGGGAGGTGCCTCGTATGATCAGAACCTATCAGCCCAAGAAACTCCAACGCCAGAAGGAGCACGGCTTCAGAAAGAGAATGAAGACCAAGGATGGCAGAAACGTACTGAAAAGAAGACGCGCAAAAGGCAGAAAGAGACTGTCTTATTGATCAAAGTTTCAATAACTTGAATAATCCGGCGGCACTGCTATCGCACCGATAACGTCGCCGGGTTTTTCAACCGTGCGGCATTTTGCCGTAAAAGTCAGATACGTGACGAAAAGACAAACAAAAACAGAAAAACGCCGGAACGGTTTTTGCCGTGACCGGAAAAATTCAGACGGAAGCCGAATTTTGAGACCATGAAAAACACACCTATTACGGAGAATCATCTATATCAGAAAGCATATTCCAGAGGAAAAAACGTCGCCGGAAAGTATGTTGTCGTCTACGTATTGCGTGATAAGGCAAACTCACGCCTGCGGCGTGCTGATCCGTGCCGCAGACCGCTCAACCGACTCGGACTTACAGTCGGTAAAAAACTCGGCGGTGCCGTTGAGCGCAACCGCGCCAAGCGTCTGATGCGTGAAGCATACAGACTCACCGAAGCGGAACTCGGAGACAGGCTTTCTCACGGATATCTGATCGTTCTGGCGGCAAGGACCCGCATACTTCAGGCAAAGGAAATGCAGGTCAGAGAAGAACTTCAGGAGTCATTTTGCAGGCTCGGACTTGTATCCGGTCCGGAAAAAAACGGACATGCCGCAGCATCAACGGACATAGTGCCGCGGGACTGAGATGAAACACCTCTGTATAGCACTTATACGCTTTTATCGGAAATATCTGTCGCCGCTGAAACGAAACCCGACATGCAGGTTTACACCAACATGTTCAGCCTACGCTCTCGAAGCGTATCAGAAACGAGGCTTTTTTGCGGGAACGATACTAACGGTATGGAGAATACTGCGGTGCAATCCCTATTGCGCCGGAGGTTACGATCCTGTTCCGGAACACGGATTCCGCAGGGTAAAAAACGACGTGAAAACCGAAGCGTATAACTACACCGATGCTGCCTTGATTTCTGACGGCGGTCCCGGGAGTGACGGTGACGAAGATGACACATCAACAAAAGAGGAGATTTCTGCAGACACGCTGCGGAAAACAGAAAGGAAACCAAAATGAATCTGATTGATACCATCCTTACTTGGATAGGTTCCTTCCTCGGCTGGCTTGACAAAATTACCGGAAACTACGTGATAGCGATTTTTATTTTCGCACTTATCGTGGAAGTGCTTATGCTTTTTCTTTTCGGTATCAAACAGCAAAAGAACTCCATCAAGCAGGCTTCTTTGCGTCCCAAGGAGCAGGCTATCCGGAAAAAATACGCGGGACGAGACGATAAGGTAACTCAGCAGAAGGTTACGGAAGAAATTCAGGAAATGTATCAGAAGGAAGGCTACAATATGCTTTCCGGATGTCTTCCCGGCCTTCTTCAGCTCCCTGTCATTATGGCACTGTATTATGTTGTCATAAACCCGCTCCATTATGTGGTGGGTATCGGTACGGAAGCTATCAATACAATGACGCAGTTTGCTCACAACGTAGGTCTTGTGTCCAACACTTCCCGCGGAACGATCGAACTGATCAACCTTATCAATGAAAAAGGACTTGATTTCTTTGCCGACGTCGTTGACTACGGCGGAGTGAACAAGGGACTTGCCGCATATGAGGAATTCGCCTCGGCGGTGAAGAAAGGACTGCCTAACTTCAGGTTTTTGGGACTGAATCTTGCGGAAACGCCTTCTTTCAATCCTCCGACATGGCTTCTGATCATTCCCGTGCTTACTTTTGTCTTCTACTTTTTCAGTATGAAGATCAGCCGCAAGTTTACCTATCAACCCGTTACGGGGGATGCTGCCGTTGATAAACAGACCGGATGCTCGAATACGACAATGGATATCGCGTTTCCCGCATTCAGCGTTTATATCGCTTTTCAGGTACCTGCCGCGATCGGTGTTTACTGGATATTTAAAAATATTCTCGGTACATTGAAACAGATCTTTATCAGCAAGGTAATGCCTTTACCGAAATTCACCGAAGAGGATTATAAAGCAGCAGAACGCGAATATGCCGGGAAAGCACCAAAGGACAAAAAGCAGAAACTTGACATCAATGCCGGAAAGGCAAACCCGAAATCTTTGTTCCATATGGACGACGAGGATTATGTTGATCCCGCGGTGGAGGCAGAGATCGAACGCAAACTGAATGAGATCGACGGCGGGAATCAGTCAAAGTCACCGAAATCTTCCGGCGGCGGTTCTGCGATCAGCACGGCTCCCGTTAAAGACGAAAGCGACAAGCCTAACAAGAAGAACGACACAAAGTAACTTCAAACAAAAATACAGAGGAATTTATTGTGAAAAAGGAAATAACTGTCAAGGCTAAAACCCTTGAAGAAGCACGTCAGATGGCGGCTGAGGAATTAGGCGTAACCGAGGAAGAGATCGAGTTCGAAGTGATTTCGGAGGCTCGCCGCGGATTTCTCGGAATAGGCTCTGCAGACGCGGAGATCTGCGCCAGATATACTCCCGCCGGTGAGAAGAATGCCGTGGATTTCATGAATACCGTTATCGCGGATATGAAAATCAACGCCGAGTCTTCCGTAAAGTACGGAGAGAACGGAGAACTGATAATTGAAGTCACGGGAGAAGACGCGGGAACTCTTATCGGTCACCACGGCGACACTCTTGATTCTCTCCAATATCTCCTTAATCTTGCGGCAAACCGCCGTGAGAACGGTGAGAAAAAGGAGTACATCAAGGTCACCCTCGATATCGAAGGCTATCGTGCAAAACGCGAAGAAACGCTCCGTGCTCTTGCACGCAAGCAGGCTGACAGAGTGCTGAAATACAAAAAGAGCATTATGCTCGAACCTATGAATCCTTATGAACGCCGCATCATTCACTCCGAGGTACAGCTTATCCCGGGTGTATCCACCAATTCTATCGGCAGCGAGAACAACCGCAAGATAGTTATTTATCTTGACAGCAATAAGGCTGTTCCCGAAAGCAATGATGAGGAATAAGTATATCGTGTAAAAAACAAGGCAGCACCGCGCACCCCAGTGTCGGTGCTGCCTTAAAAAATCCCGGAACGCAAAAAAAAAAAAAACGAATGAGGAACAGTTTGCAGGAAAGATCGGGAAAAAGAGGGATAATAAAAATGCAGGGATTTGACACAACGTATGGAATTGACACAATAGCCGCCGTGTCCACTCCGCGCGGAAAGGGCGGAGTTGCCGTGATAAGGATATCGGGTCCCGATGCCTTACGCATAGGGGGAGAGATTTTTCGTCCGAAATCCAGTGCGGGGCTTGGGGACAGACCGAGATATGCTGTATTCGGCGATTTGATAATGCCGGTTGATACCGAAACATTCCGTCGGGGAGATGTTATCGACGACGTTCTTGCAACATTTTTTAAAGGTCCGGCGTCTTTTACGGGAGAAGACACCGTGGAGATATGCTGTCACGGCGGTGTCCTCGTTACAAGAACGGTTCTTGAAGCCGCGCTTGCCGCAGGTGCAAGGCAGGCACAGAGGGGAGAATTCACCCGACGGGCATTTGCCGCAGGCAAAATGGGACTGGCGGAAGCGGAATCACTCGGAATGCTCCTGGAAGCAGGAACGGGAGAACAGTTGAAACTGTCACGGTCCGGTATGAGCGGGACCTTGTCAGCCGCATGCGGAGAACTGCGGCAGACGCTGACGACGCTGATAACGGATATATATGCCAGAGTCGATTTTCCCGAGGAGGATCTCGGATCGATACCCGAAGATGAGGTGAAGAAGAGAGTTTCGGACGCTTCCCGACGTACTGCCGAACTTATGAAGACTTACCGCACGGGGCGAGCCGTGGCGGAAGGAATATCAACTGTGATCTGCGGGCGCACCAATGCAGGGAAAAGTACGCTTTTCAACCGTCTTGTCGGAAGTGAAGAAGCAATAGTAACTGACATTGAAGGCACTACGCGGGATATTCTTACGTCAACGGTATCATTCGGAGGTGCAACGCTGAAACTCTTTGATACCGCAGGCATAAGAGAAGATGTCTCCGATGCAGTAGAAGCCATAGGTGTAAAACGTGCGAAGGAGAAAATCTCATCCGCCGAACTGGTTTTTTTCCTGATAGACGGGACGAGAGAGCCGGATCCGGACGACGTAAAGGTGGCAGAGGAACTGCACGGGCATCAGGGACACGTTATTGCACTGCTGACAAAAGCAGACCAAAGAGAGACAAATTCCGATGCTGTCAAACTATGGGAAAACTTTCCCGAGAGGGAGAGAATATCTGCCCGTGACGGAGAAGGCATTGACCGGCTTGCAGAAAGAGTCGGACAGTTGTTCATTGACGGAGAACTTGATATCGGACATGACCCTGTCATCAGCAGCGCAAGGCAGTACGAGGCACTGCGCCGGACGGCGGCGTCGCTTGACGAAGCACTTGCCTCAATGGAGGACGGGTTTCCGCCTGACGTTGCCGGCGTATGTCTTGAAATGGCGGCTGATCACCTGTCGGAACTTGACGGAAGAGGTCACGGAGCAGTATCCGCAGACGTTATTGACGGGATCTTTTCAAAATTCTGTGTGGGTAAATGATGAAAAATGCGGCAAAGACTGCTGAAATAATAACGGGCTGTCGCATTAAGACAGCCCGTCAAAAACGGCGGTCAGGAGCCGCC
>JAKSOD010000064.1 GCA_024405755.1 Clostridia bacterium | reverse complement strand
GGGTTGCCTTTTACAAAGGAGGTGAAAAGAATATGGCAATCAAGCGGCAGGTTTTCCGCAGCTTTTTTAAATATCGGAACGCGGAATTTATACCCGCGTACCTGTTCATCCCCAAGGAACTGCTGGATGCGGTTAAAGAGGATGACTTGAAATCCCTTCCGCGTACGCTTCGCGGTTTTTTGTATGATCAGGATGTGATTACCGTGGTGGAAAGCGACCTGTTTCTGCAGCTGATCGGCGATATGTACGCACATATGGTCTGGCCGTTTATGTGCCCAAAGGAAAAGCGGGAGATCTATTCCGGTTATGATCCGATGTGGATCGCCGCCCACAATCCGAACATCTGGCTTCACGCATTGATGGATTGCAACTATCTGCCGGACATCTATTCTCTTCTGAAAAACTGTCCGTTAGATTATAAGCACAATTATGTACCGCTGCAATTCGTTGAGTTTGCTTTGGCAATCTCGGTTCCCGTAGGTATGGCAAAAAACAACCTGTATGATGTCCAACAGGTTTGCCGGGAGATGCCCTGCGAAGAGGATTTTGATACCCGTCGCAGCCGTCAAAAAAAGAATTTTTACCGCAAATGGTATCATACGCAGACACGGCATCCGATGGCTTCTCTTGAGGAGTATCAGGAGCAATATGCCCTTGCGCACGACGGGCAGGAATGGGATATCGAAGATGAGTCGTCAAACTTTGAGAATGACGCTACCGTAAAGGTTCTTGCAGAGCAGTTTATGGAAACGCTGTCCGAAAAGGACAGGCAGATCCTCCGGCTTCGGCTGGAAGGCTATACGATGGAAGAGGCTGCGGATAAGCTCGGGTACGCCAATCACAGCGGCGTACTGAAGCGGCTCCGAAAAATCGGCAAGGCGTTTGAGCAATACGCCGATGTCGATTACGGCTTCGACGGAAAGAGAATCATTTAAGCATCTGTTGGTCAAAAAATCAGCAGGTGCTTTTTTGATGCCCGGATTTTTCCGGGCTTTTTTATTTGAAATCTGCTCCCGGGCAGGGAGCGAAAGGAGGTGAAAAATATGCCGAGACTGACCAAAAAGCAGCGGGAGGAATGGATGATCTTCCTCGACATCGCAAGCGGGAGACGGTCATACAACAAACTCTGTGTGCATTGTGTAAAGCCTTGCAAACAGAGTTTTCGTGCGACCGTCATTGAATGTCCGCATTACGAAAGCAAACGCAGTATCTCTGCAAAAGCGGAAAACCGTGCCGACTGACGCACTGTTTTCCGTGGGGTGGTATTAGGATATTCCCTGCGTACGAAGGCCCCGCGAATCGAAAGGAAACACGAAAAACAGCACCAAAAAACGACAGCAAAAAGGAGGTAAGAGCGATGATACACGAGTGACGAAATCCGGTGACCGATTTCGGTGTAGACGAACGGTATTTTTTTAGCAAGCATCGCGTTTGGGTGCCCAAACGCAGTCCTTGGGGTAGCCCCAATCCCTTATGACTTATGAAAGGAGAAGAAAATGAGAAGCAGAAATATCAGAGTCAGTATCCGGCTGAACGAAAAAGAAAAAGCAGACCTTGACCGAAAAGTGAAGCTGTCCGGTCTGAGTCGCAATACGTTTTTGCAAAAGCTGATCGCAGAACGCAAGATCTTTCCGATCCCGCCGCAGCCGTTTTTCGACATCCTGAAGGAACTGAGAGAAATGCGCCTCTGCTGTGCCGACCTGGCTTGGAACGCGCGTAGAAACGGGTACGATGCAAAACCCTTTTTCGTATATGAAAAGAAGCTCGAAACAATGGTAAGCAACATCATTCAAACAATGTATGATTCCAAAAAAGAGATGGAGGAAAAGTATGGAACAATTAACAAATCGTGAATCGGTTATGCTTCCGATCAAAAAGCTTCATCCGTTCAAGGATCATCCGTATATGGTGCGCGATGATGAAGAAATGGCAGCACTGACGGAGAGCATCAAAGAAAGCGGCATTCTCACGCCGCTGATCGTCAGACCGGTGAAGAACGCCGAAGATGAATACGAGGTGGTCAGCGGACACCGCCGCTTGCACGCCGCACAGAAAGCAGGACTGGAAACAGTACCTGCTTTTGTTTTTGACCTCGACAAAAATGCTGCGACCATCGTGCTGGTGGACAGCAACCTGCACCGCGAGCATATTCTGCCGTCTGAAAAAGCATTTGCCTACAGGATGAAACTGGAGGCAATGAAACATCAGGGAAAAACTTCGGGCCAAGCTGGTCCGAAGTTGACCGTTGAGAGGATCTCGGAGGATGACAGTGCCTCGCAGGTAAAGCGGTACATCCGTCTGACAAATCTGATTCCCAAGCTTTTGCTGCTGGTGGACGATGGCAGGATTGCAATGTCAAACGCAGTCGCACTTTCCTATCTGGATGCCGCAGCGCAGCGGAATGTGCTGGATGCCATCACTGCCGAAGACTGTACGCCGTCCTATTCGCAGGCAATCCGTCTGCGGAACGCTTTTGACGCTGGAACCCTTGACAAGGACTTTGCGCGTAAGATTCTGCGAGAGGAAAAGGCAAACCAAAAAGAACGCGTCAGCTTTGAAGCTGATGCTCTGCGCAAATTTTTCCCGCAAGGCTATTCCATCGCAAACATTCAAAGCACCATCTTGAAGATGCTTGAAGAACGGTATGCGCGTGAGCAGCGCAGCCGAGACCGCGATGAGCGCTGATAGGAGGTCTGAGGGATGGAAATGAAAGAGGCAGAGAGAAATGCGGACTATACCCGCTGTGTAGATTTTCTGGTGCGGATGCTGATGAAATACGGCGATGAGATCAAAGACCTGACCACAGCAGAGGTCAGAATACTGTTCCCACTGCACCAGTGTAAAGCCAAGTAATTCGTACAGGGCGGCGCTTATTGCGCCGCCCTGCCAGCGTGTCAAAAAATTTTTTGACACGCTGGCAGACGTCAATAAAGCCCGAAAGACAAGCAACTCTCACTCGTCGGCGTACATAGGTACGGTAGAGGGAGAGTTGCGCAGTAAGTCAAAGTCTTGCGCAGCAAGCCTTTTCGAGTTTGGAAGCCTTGAGCCGGTACTTTCTTTGCCAAGTGATATTCGGAACATAAATCTATAGTCGGATTTTTGACTTTGACGGTTTCGGGGTTTACTGATCGTCTGACAGGGCGGCGCTTATTGCGCCGCCCTGCTTCACACATTTGCGATATGGAAAACAGACTGATACGATAGAAAAAGAAAAGGAGGAGAACCCATGAATAAAACAAATTGCTATCTTTATACAAGAGTTTCTACTGCGATGCAGGTGGACGGATACAGCCTGGATGCGCAAAGGGACAAGCTGGTGAAATATGCGGAATTTCAGGAGATGAACATCGTCAGGGAATACACCGATGAGGGAAAATCCGGCAAAAGCATTGAGGGACGGCCGGAGTTTCGGCGGATGCTGGCAGATATTGAGGCAGGCACGGATCATGTGTCGTATGTACTCGTGTTCAAGCTGTCCCGCTTCGGCAGAAATGCAGCGGATGTGCTGAGCTCTCTGCAGCGGATGCAGGATTACGGTGTCAATCTCATTTGCGTGGAGGACGGCATCGACAGTTCAAAGGACAGCGGCAAACTGATGATCTCCGTCCTGTCTGCCGTTGCAGAGATCGAGCGGGAAAACATCCTCGTTCAGACGATGGAAGGCCGCAGGCAGAAGGCCAGAGAGGGAAAGTGGAACGGTGGCTTTGCGCCGTACGGCTACAAGCTGGTTGACGGATATCTTGAGATCGCGGAGGATGAAGCCGAGATCATCCGGCTGATTTTTGAGAAATATGTTACCACAAGCATGGGTCTCGGCGGTGTTGCAAAAGACCTGAACAGTCACGGCTACCACAAGAAAATGCGTGATAACGGCAAGCTGGATGTTTTCACATCCTCTTTTATCAAGCGTGTTTTGGACAATCCGGTCTATTGCGGTAAGCTGGCATACGGACGGCGGAAATCGGAAAAGGTCAACGGCACCCGCAATCAGTACCATATGGTGCCGCAGGCGGACTACCCGGTGTATGAGGGTGTCCACGAAGCGATCATCTCCGAAGAAACGTGGCTGGCGGCGCGAGCCAAACGGCAGCAGACCGGAAAGAAGACTGAGAAAGTGTACAGTCTTGACCATTCCCATTTGCTTTCCGGGGTGCTGAAATGCCCGGTCTGTGGCGGCTGTATGTACGGAAGCGTCAACCGCAAAAAGAAAAAGGACGGATCGTTCTATGCGGACTACTGGTATTATGCCTGCAGTCACAGGCGATACGCCAACGGCAGCAGATGCACTTTCAGCAGGCAGATCCATCAGAAAGAGCTGAACACCGCCGTGGAGGAGTTTATTAAGAGAATCGTCCACAATATGCAGTTTGACTCGGCAATTAAGGAGCGAATGAGTGAGAAAACGGATGTTGACCAACTCAGCAGAGAAGCCGAAAACATCCGGAAAACGATTCGCCGTCTGACGGCAGCAAAAGAAAAGCTCGGTGCGCAGATCGATGCCCTCGACTGCACGGATCCCCATTATCAGCAGAAGGATACAGACCTGCAGCAGCGCCTGAACAGAATGTACGATGAGATCGCCGAAGCAAATGCCGCTTACGAGGAGGTCTGCAGACAGATACAGGACATCCGTGAGCAGCGGCTGTCCGGAAAAAAGGTCTACCAATTTCTTGAATTATTCGATATAATGTATGAGAAGTTTACAGACAGTGAGAAGAAAGAATTCCTTGCCAGCTTCATCCGCGAGGTGGAGATCTGGCCGGAGCGTCAGAAGAACGGGCAAATTCTGAAAAGTCTCCGTTTCCGCTTCCCGGTATATTATCAGGGACAGATGACAGATCAGATTTTTCCGAACAAAGAAACAACGGTTGAAACGGTATGTCTGTTGTCACATTTATAAACACAAGGAGAGTTGATTATGCAAAATTTCGGTTTATCCATGATATGGTTTTGGATTTGCTATGTTATAGTTACCATAGTTGGTATTTTACATACGGTATTTAATATATATGTCCTGAAAATGAAGCCGATGGATGAAAACGGAATGGGCGAAGGCTATGAAAAAACGAAGCCGTGGCATCCACTATATAATATTGTTCTGTTTTCGCTGTTCGGGTGGCTGTATATGAAAGGTTTGGCTCTGCCTTCGTTGTCTGAGGCGATAATAACAGGTGCAATCTGGGCAGGTATTTGTATCGTATTCGATGTTTTCGGATGGGTTATTATCAAGCATCCTTGGAGCTTGACATTTCGGGAGTTTTACATTGACTATCAGCCGTGGATCACGCTGATTTATGCAGCGATATTTATTGGTCCTGTCATTGGATACTGGTTTACAATGGTGTAAAACCGACGAGTTGCGGTTAGCCGGGGCGATTTATTCCCGCATACTGC
>JAKSOD010000063.1 GCA_024405755.1 Clostridia bacterium | reverse complement strand
CATTCATATTACATTTCATATTACACTTTTTATGAGGAGCAAAATAAAACACTTAACTTGAAAGGAGCGGTACAGAGTTCATGCTTTTATTTCATCCCAACCCCACCACCAAAATTCAAAACACGGAGGACACTGAATGATCGAAGAAAACAAAGAATTATTACACGGCTACTGAAATCGCCAACGGAATCTATGAAATGTTCCGCGCAGAGTTCAAGCCGAATATGATCACGAAAATGTTAACTCAACATCATGAGCAGCTTGAAAGTCTCGGACTCAAATTCCATTCGGAGCGTTCAAACAAATCACGCTGTCTGCGTTTCGATGAAAGCGGCACGGAGCTGAAACACCCGGACTTTGTTTTTGACAACCGCGGCGACCTCGTAGATATGCTGATCTTTGACGATACGGATTTCGGTGACGGCGTGACGCCTTTGACGGGAGAGGATGATATTTCTTCTTCAGCTGTCACCAATCTTTCCGTGACGACAGATTCTCACACCCAAAGCAGCTGTCATGCTGTCACGGGATGAACGGATTCCGTCTTTTTCCCAGACCTTGTCTGGGGCAAGCATAGCCCGCGGCTGTCCGCGCGCCTTTTGACACCGGGCAGAAGCCCGGACCCACTTTCCTTTTTTTCGGAGAAAGGTAAGCTAAAGAACTCTGAACAAAAGAAAAATGAAACAAAAAACACACAAAAAAACCGAGGTGAATCTATGGGAAGAACCCAAACGGAAACCATTACTCTCCGCTTAACACCGGAAGAAAAGTACGCGCTCGAAGGAAAAATGTACGAAGCGGTCGCTCCTTCCATGCGAAAATTCGTGCTGGATATGTGCATGAACGGGCAGATCATCGTCAACGAAGACCTGCGGAATCTCAACACGGAGCTTCGGAAACAAGGAAATAATCTCAATCAGCTGACGCGCCTTGCCCATCAGGGACGGATAGACGTCGTATATCTGAACGAGCTTCTTGACTGCTACAGACAGCTTTTACACGCCTTGGGAGGTGATCCGGATCGCAATCGTTGAGAATATTGCAGAGCAGAAACAGACGCCGAGCGCACAGAAAGGCGTGATCGAATACTGTATGCAGCCGCAGAAAACGCAGGCAGACGAGCGCACGATCTACGTTTCCGGCGTGAATTGTGTGCCGGAATTTGCGAACGAATCCTTCCTTGCGACGCAGAATCTCTACGGTCACGAGCCGGACGGCGTGCGCTTTTATCACTACGTGCAGTCCTTTTCTCCGAGCGAAAACGTCACGCCGGAGCTCGCGCACCGCATCGCATTGGAGCTTGCTTCGTACTTCGGAAACCGTGAAGTCCTCGTCGCAACGCACCTTGACAGCGACCATCTGCACTCGCATTTCGTCATTGACAGCTACGATATCGACAGCGGAAAGAAGCTCCACATGAACAAATTCACGCTGGCAGACCTCAGAAATCAGAGCGACGCGCTCTGTATGAAGTACGGTTTATCCGTCCTTCCGCAGTACGATCCGAAGGTCAAATCAACGAATCTTCGCCCGCGGGAATACCGTGCGGCGATGAAAGGCGAGAGTTGGAAGATGCGTCTGTGCGCGGAAATCGACGAGGTCATGCGCTATGCCCGGACAGAAGATGAGTTCAAAAAGCTGATGCGTCGGCGCGGATACGGCGTGATCTGGGAGCCGGGACGGAAGTATATCACCTACGTCGTCGGCGAAAACAAGCGGGTACGGGATATCCGTTTACACGAAACGAAGTATGAAAAGAGGTGCATGGAACGTGAACTATTGCGTGAAACATTAAAGAAGCGAAATAGCTCCGCTCCGAGCAAAGAAAATTCTTGATTACAAGCGTGGCGTTTATGATATTCACTTCTTTTCAATTTATCACAACTCAATTTCACTCAATTTCTGTTATGATAGTTGTTTTAATATTGTAAATATTGTATTTTTGGAGCATTATGTGCTTGAAAAATAGGGAGAGTCGCGATATAATATTTTAAGAAAAGATAATAAACGATTATATCCGATAGGAGGAATTGATTTGAGTCAAGCAAATGTTTGTTTTGCAGATCAGGTAAAATATCTTCGATTTAAGCTGAAAATCAGTCAGGCGGCATTGGCAAAGGAACTTGGCGTTTCTGTCCCGACCATCAGTCGATGGGAACGCGGAAGTCAGGAACCTCATATTATGGCGCTCGGCAGTTTTTGCGATTTTTGTGAGAAACATGAGATCAGTTTTGAGGAGGTGGATTTGAAATGCTTGGAAAAACACTGAACAAAAAAGCGTTGAAAAGGATTGCATCAGCGTTTCTCCTCGCTATGTTAGTGATTTCCACCATCCCCTGCACGGTACATGCCGGAGAAAACAAGGATATGATTACCTCATTTACCGACCTGAAAGCAGCGGTCCGTGCAGCAAAAGACGGAGACACCCTATATGTCGGTGATATTGACTTCACGCCGTCGGGCAATATTTTCAATTCTTTGATGCGTGTAGAAACGGATAAGAGTCTTATCATCAAAAGCGGGAAAAACGACGGAAAGGCTGTATTTACGAACGGCAGTCTTATTCTTTCCGGATCAAAGACAAGCGACAGCAGAAACATGTTTCACTTTGAAAATATCATTTTTGACGGCGGCGTCGATACCTCCTCGCTGAAGTTCTCCGATTATGACTATCAGTGGAGCGAGGAAGAACAGAGATATCTTCTGGACGAACCGAGAGTCGCACAATACGCGCTTTCATTCAGGGGAAATGTTGATGCGGATTTCGTTGGCTGCGATTTCAAAAACTACACGCATGAATACGGTCCCGTCATGCACATACGGTATGGGGATTATACTGCGGTTCCTTCTCTTTTGGAAATGTTCGGTGATTATTCCGGGTGTGTATTAAACCTGTCATTTTCCAATTGCAATTTCAGCGGAAACGCTGCAGCCTATGACGGCGGTGCAATCTATATTGAAGGAAACGGGAACGTCACTTTCACGGCGAGGGATTGTGCGTTTGAAAACAATTACAGCGGCGACACCCAGTTCAGCGTCGGCGGCGGAGCAATTTATGCTCAGGGTGCGAAGCTTGCGATGGAACGCTGCCGTTTTGAAAACAACACGGCGAACCACCTCTTCCCGGATTCAGAGCTTCCGGATTCAGATACCACGCAGGGTGGAGGTATGTTTCTCTATGACACCGAGTTTACCCTGTCAAATAGTGTGATCGTCGGGAATACCGCCTCAATGGGCGGCGGAATCGGATTCCGCAGTGCGGACGGCGTGGCAGACGGATGTGTCTTTACGGGCAATCGTGCGGAAGAACATTCCACCAACTGGACGGGCGATACCGGGCCATGGAACAATATGGCGCAAGGCGGCGCGATCTGTCATATGGGCGATACGGGCTCAAAAGTATCCGTCATCAATTCGAGTATTTACGGAAACTCCGCGCAGAATGCCTATGGCGGAATCTATTCCTACTATGCAGGGGTTACAATCGATGAGATCGCTGCGGGACAGCTGGAGCTGCAGCTCTGTACTTATACCGGTAACTCATGTGATTCCGTATATGATTACAGCGCGGCAGATATCATCCCCTGGTGCTCACATCCGGGAGATATTCTTGAAATACCGTATATCAAACCGAACGGATGTATCCTGATCGACGACAGCTTTGCAAAGGATTTCCCACATCACGAACTGCCATCTGCGGACAACGGATATAATTACATTGCTTCCCCCGACGAGGCAAACGCCGACGGAATGAGTATCATACTTCCCGAATCGCCCGCTCATATATCTTTTGATATACCAAACGATAAAGACTTCTCAATTCCCGAGGAATATTTAAGGAACCTTATAGGTGATCGTTACGACGGCAAATTAAAGAAAGCTCATATAGGCAGTAATTATGATCTTTCTCTCTATTCTTCTCAGAACGAATCCCGAAAAAATTACGCGAAAATCCTTTTTATTACTGTCATAAAGTATATCTTCGTATATTGGATCCTTCCCATATCATTGGTCGGTTCGGTGATAATTGTCGTCACGGTGACCATTTGCAAACGCAGAAAAAAGTCGAAAGAAGCCGCTCTAACAGAAAACAACATTCTGGAAGCTGCCGATCCGCCAAAACCGGACAAAGCAGCGCCGACGATCGTTAAAGCATGGTTTACAAAGGAAGAAATTGATAGCATATTGAAAGCGCTTCCCGGGGTACAGGTACTGACAGACCGCGAAACGGAAGTACTTGTCGAAATGCTGGAAGGTAAAAAGCAAAAAGAAATTTCCGGTGATCTCGGAATCGAGATTACTACCGTCAAAGATTATTACCGCAAAATTTATGACAAGCTGAATATGGCTAATAAAGATGATTTACTGAAACGATGTTCGGCGCTCATCTCAAACAAATAAAATAGATTCAAAGGAGCAGTCGAAAAGTTCTGTAAGACAGGGGGCATTCTCGGTTTGGAACATTTTGAAAGGTCGTGGGTTATCCCTGCGGATGCCGAGAAGCCGCAAGATCCGAGGAGCGAAAGAAAAACCGGGAAGGAAACGTCGGACGAGAAAGGAGGGGTATGAAATGAATGATGTGAAAAAATGCGTCAAAGCAATGACGGTATACTGTCTGCTTCTGGCGTTTGCCATTTTTCCGAATACGGAGATCATTCCGCTTAGCTTTCCGACAAACCGAATGTCATCTGTCTATCTGATTACCCTTTCAATCTGTCTGATACTACGCTACTATCTGCGTGCAGCAGGACAAACTCATTTGAAAACTGCTATGCTGCACCTGTACCATATGATATTTTTCATGTTCCTCCTGCGCGGCATCAAATACAGCATTTTTGAAAATGTACCGGTGCTTGGGCGGTATACCTGGTATTTGTACTATATTCCCATGATCTTCATCCCCACGCTTCTGTTCTTTGTGTCCCTGTATGTCTACGCGAAAGATGAACACCAGGCTAAAAGGAAATGGAACTGGGTCGCTTTTGTGTCGCTTCTTCTTGTTTTACTGGTTTTGACAAACGATCTGCACGGGCAGATCTTTCGCTTTCATCCGGATTTTGCGGATTGGGATAATGATTATTCCTATGCATGGGGGTTTTACGTCGTTACAGTATGGGAATATCTGCTTTATATGACAGCGGTTGCCATTCTGGTAGTAAAAAGCTCCATAACTAAAGTCAAACACCTTGCAGGGATTCTGCTGGTTTCCTTTGCCATAGGACTTGCTTTGATTCTGCTTTCGATTACCGGAAAAATGCCCAAGCTGAACGGTAACTATCTCATATATTTTCCGGAAGCATTCTGCTTTATGGCAGCGGCAGTGCTGGAATGCTGTACGCAGCTCGGGCTGATTCCCACCAATGAAAGCTATCAGGGATTGATACGGATCACTTCAGTTCCGGTCCAGATCACGGACCGTGACGGTCATGTCATATACAAGTCCAAAACCGCGCAGGAACTGACGGCCGAGCAGATATCCTTTCCGGACAACACACGTAT